>CAZQOO010000201.1:0-4118 GCA_964594845.1 uncultured Porphyrobacter sp.
CGTCACCAGCGTCGGCGGCATGAAGTGGCGATAGTTGAGCACCATCACCTTTTCAGGGCTGTTGCGGACATTGGCGGGATCGTTGACCACCAGCGTGTGCGGCGCGATGCGTTCCAGCATGTGGGTGGCGGTGATGTAGCCCATGTGGAACGGCGGGTCCTGCCGCATCAGCACGACATCGACATCCTTGCCGAGATCGAGCCGTACCTGTTCGCCGCGGGTGAAATGATTGCCCTCGACCCGCTGCACCGTCACCGGAAAGGCATGGGCGAACAGGCGGTCGTCCTCGTCGAGGGTGAGGCTTTCGACATGGTATTCATAGACGGTGTAGCCGCGCGCCTGTGCGGCCAGCATCAGCGCAAAGGAGCTGTCGCCGGCGATGTTGATCCGGTCGATGGGGTCCATCTGGACGGCGATACGCAAGGTCATTCATCGGGCTCCGAGGGAATCAGCCGAAAGGCATCCAGGCGTTTTCGATGTGGGTCGGCTTGCGGCCCGGTGCAAGCAGGATGACGTCGATGCGGATATCCTCGCCATGGCACGCATAGTCCTGCCACACCAGCTCGACCGCCGCCGCCACACGGGCAAGCCGGCGCTCGTCGATGGCATCGCCAAGGCTGGCTGCCCGCGCGCGCCATTTGACCTCGACGAAGGCGATGAGGCCCGTGCGCTTGGCAATCAGGTCGATTTCGCCCGCCTTGGTCTTGACCCGCTCGGCCACGATCCGCCAGCCCTGCTGTGCCAGCCACATCGCCGCCTCCGCCTCGCCCGCGCGGCCGCGCTGGTCGGCCTCGTGGCGATGTTCGGGGGTGCGCGGCACGCTCATGCGCCCTTGAGCTCCAGCGCCCGGGCATAGAGCACCGCGCGGTCGATGCCGGTCGCCTTGGCAACAATGCCCGCTGCCTTGCCCGGCCCCGCTTCGGCAAGCGCCGCGCGCAGCAGGGCATCGGTGTCCAGCACCGGAGCCTCGTCCTCGCCCGGGGGACCGATCAGCAGCACGATCTCGCCCCTGGGCGGGTGCGCAGCGTAGTGATCAGCCAGTGCGGAGGCGGTGCCGATGCGGCATTCCTCGTGCAGCTTGGTGAGTTCGCGCGCCACCGCCACCTCGCGCTGCGGCCAGAGCCCGGCAATGGCGCGCAACGACTTTTCGAGCCGCGGGGCGGTTTCATAGAACACCAGTGTGGCAGCGATGTTCGCCAACCCTTCAAGCGTCTCGCTGCGGGCCTTGTCCTTTGCCGGCAGGAAGCCTGCAAACAGGAAGCGGTCGGACGGCAGGCCCGCCATCGCCAGCGCGGAAACCGCCGCGCAGGGGCCGGGGATGCTGGACACCGTCACCCCTGCCGCGCGCGCCTCGCGCACCAGACGATAGCCCGGGTCCGAGATCAGCGGCGTGCCCGCATCGCTCACCAGCGCAACCGGTGCCTGCCTCGCCTCGTCGATGATCCGCGCCCGCATTTCCGGCGAAGCGTGATCGTCAAGCCGCTGGAGCCGCGCCTTGATCCCCAGATGTTTCAGCAGCTTGCCTGTCACCCGCGTATCCTCGCAGGCCACCAGCGCCGCGCCTTGCAGCACGGCGATGGCGCGCAGGGTGATGTCGCCAAGATTGCCAATCGGGGTCGCCACGATATACAGCCCGGGTTCGGGCATCCCTGCGGGGATGGATGGAAGCGCGCGCGTCATGTCGCGCGGAGCATTGAAGCACCAGCGAGGGGTCGGCAAGGATGAACCACAGCAAAGCGCCGAAATGGGCAGGATGGCTTGCGGCCGCCGCCGGCGTTCTGAACCGTCGCACCCTCGCGCTGGCAGGCGCGGCGCTGCTGACCGGAGCCTGCGCCGTGGTTCCCAAGAGCACCGCGCCGGCCACCACTGCTCCCCCTGCGCCCGCGCCCGAACCCTCGGCGACGGCGCTGCCGACCGATTCCGGCCGTCACCGCATCGCGCTGCTGGTGCCGATGAGGGGCGAGACCGCACCCGTGGGTCAGGCCATCGCCAATGCCACCACCATGGCGCTGCTCGATACCAATGCCGACAATCTGCGCATCACCACCTACGACACCTCGGCCGGGATCGCGGCTGCCGCGCGCCAGGCGATTGCCGATGGCAACAAGCTGATCCTCGGCCCGCTGATGGCCGATGCCGTTCCTGCGGTGCAGCCCGCTGCCCGTGCCGCCGGCGTGCCGGTGATCACCTTCTCCAACGATACCAGCGTCGCCTCGGCCGATGTCTTCGTGATGGGCCACAATCCCGATCAATCGATCCGCCGCTCTGTCGAATTCGCCCGCTCGCGGGGCGCCACCCGCTTCGCCGCGCTGCTGCCCGAGGGCGACTATGGCACCCGCTCGGCCTCGGCGCTCGGCAATGCCCTGCGCGATTTCGGCGGCGTGCTGGCGCGCAAGGAAAGCTATGCCCGGGGCAACACCTCGATCGTGAGCGCGGCCCAGCGGCTGCGCGCCGCCGGCGGCTATGACGCGGTTCTGATCGCCGACAGCGCAAGGCTGGGGATCGAGGCGGCGGACGAATTGCAGCGCGGTTCGGGGCAGCGCACCCGCATCATCGGCACCGAACTGTGGAGCGGCGAAACCGTGCTCGCCCGCGCCGCTTCGATGGAAGGGGCGATCTTCGCGGCGGTCTCCGACCAGCGCTACAAGCGCTTTGCCGAAAGCTACGAAACCCGTTTCGGCACCAAACCCTACCGCATCGCGACGCTCGGCTATGATGCCGTGCTGCTGACCTTGCGGGTGGCGCGCGAGTGGAAGGTCGGCAGCCCCTTCCCCAAGGGCGAGCTCTATGATCGCGGCGGGTTCCTCGGGGTCGACGGGCCGTTCCGCTTTGCCCGGGGCGGCATCGTCGAGCGCGCGCTCGAAGTGCGCGAAGTGCGCGGCGGCGATGTGGTGGCGGTCGATCCGGCCCCCACCGGCTTCGGGAAGTGAGTGCGCAAAACCCCCGGGGGTGACTTGTGACCGGCGCGGGCGCGGGCCTATAGTCCGCGCCATGTCCGAAACCTCTCCCGACGATCTCTTCGCCAACACCCCCACCTCCAGCGGCGATTACAACGCTTCCGCGATCGAGGTGCTCGAAGGGCTGGAGCCCGTGCGCCGCCGCCCCGGCATGTATATCGGCGGGACCGACGACCGTGCGCTCCACCACCTTGCCGCCGAAGTGCTCGACAACGCGATGGACGAGGCGGTCGCCGGCCATGCCACCCGGATCGAGATGCGGCTGGAGGAAGGCAACCGCCTGTCGATCGCCGATAACGGCCGCGGCATTCCGGTGGACGAACACCCCAAGTTCCCGGGCAAGTCGACGCTGGAAGTGATCCTCGCGACGCTCCATTCGGGCGGCAAGTTCTCCGGCAAGGCCTATGCCACCAGCGGCGGCCTGCACGGTGTGGGGGTGAGCGTCGTCAACGCCCTGTCCTCGCACACCCGCGTCGAGGTGGCGCGCGACAGGCAGCTCTATGCGCAGGAATTCTCGCGCGGGATCACGCAAGGCGCGCTCCAGACCCTCGGCGCGGCGCCCAACCGGCGCGGCACCACCGTCAGCTTCACGCCCGACACCGAGATCTTCGGGGATCGCCAGTTCAACCCCAAGCGCCTGTTCAAGCTCGCCCGCTCCAAGGCCTATCTCTTCGCAGGGGTCGAAATCCGCTGGAAATGCGCGCCCGGTCTCGCGAGCGAGGAGGTGCCGGCCGAAGCCACATTCAAGTTCCCCGGAGGGCTAGCGGATCACCTGGCCGAACAGGTCGGCAGCCGCGAGTGCGTCACCGCCCAGCCCTTCACCGGCGCGCAGGAATTCCCGCAGGTCGATGGCATCGGGCAAGGCCGGGTCGAATGGGCGATTGCCTGGCCGCTCTATTCCGACGGGTCGACCAGCTGGTACTGCAACACCGTGCCCACCCCCGATGGCGGCACCCACGAACAGGGCCTGCGCACGGCGCTCACCCGCGCTTTGCGCGCTTTCGGCGAGCTGGTCGGCGCGAAAAAGGCCAAGGACATCACCGCCGACGACGTGATGACCGGCGCGGAAGTCATGCTGTCGGTGTTCATCCGCGATCCGCAGTTCCAGTCGCAGACCAAGGATCGCCTCACCTCGCCCGAGGCCGCGCGGCGGGTCGAGAA
>CAZQOO010000202.1:0-4109 GCA_964594845.1 uncultured Porphyrobacter sp.
CGCCGCGCTCAGCAAGTTCGACGGGCGCCGGAAGCGTCGGCTCACCCCTTCGGAAATGGCGCAGATCGCCGGCCGCGCCGGGCGGCACCAGCGCGACGGGACGTTCGGCACGCTCTCGGGCATGGGCAAGTCGGACGCGGGCGAACCGCTCGCCTTCACCGACGAGGAAGTCTACGCCATCGAGGAGCACAAGTTCGCGCCCCTCACCCACCTGTTCTGGCGCGATGCCGATCCGCGCTTCGACAGGCTCGAAACACTGATCGCCGATCTCGAGGCGCGGCCCGAGAACGCCGTGCTCAAGCGCCTCGCCGCCGATCCGATTGCCGACACCGTGCGGGGGGCGGGCAGTGTGCGGCGCTTCTGGGAGGCATGCTCGCTCCCCGACTTCCGCTCATTGGGCGTCGAACAGCACGCCCGCTTCGTGGCGCGCCTGTGGGAAGACCTGCGCGGCGGCTATCTCGGGGCGGATTATGTCGCCGCACGCATCGCCGAGCTTGACCGGATGCAGGGCGACATCGACACGCTGCAGGGGCGGATCGCGGCGATTCGCAGCTGGGCTTACATCTGCCAGCGACCCGACTGGGTGCTGGCACGCGACGAAATGGCTGCGCGCGCACGTGCGGTCGAGGCGAAACTCTCGGATGCGCTGCACGCGCGGCTGACCGAGCGCTTCGTCAACCGGAGGACGACACTCTTGATGAAATCGCTGGGGCAGGACGCGGGCGCATTGCCCGTCACGCTCGAACCCGATGGCCAGCTGACGGTGGAGGGCGAAAGCATCGGCCGCCTCGAAGGCTTCCGCTTCCATGTCGATCCCTCGGCCGGCGTCGCCGACCGGCGGATGCTGCTGGCGGCGGGGGAGAAGGCGCTGCCCGCGCTGCTCGCCGAACGCGCCGAATGGCTGCTGTCGCAGGGCGCCAGCGAGCTGGAGATTTCTGGCGGGGCAATCCGCTGGCAGGGCCGCGCGCTGGCTGAAATCACCTTCCCCGGACACCCGGGTTCAGGCAATTTCGGCACGCCGCGCCTATCGCTCACGCGCGATCTCGCGTTGCTGCCCGATACGGCCAAGGCGAAGCTCGAAGCGGGCCTTGCGGCGTGGCTCGACAAGCAGCTCGAACCGCTCGAACCGCTGCGCAAGCTGGCCGAGGCGGCGCGCGATCCCGCCGCCGGCTCGCAGGCGCGCGCGCTGATCATCACGCTGATCGAAGCGCGCGGCGTGATCCACCGCGACGAGGCAGGGCTCGAGAACCTGCCCAAGGAAATGCGGCCCTATCTGCGCAAGCTGGGCGTGACCTTTGGCGCGCTGGACATCTTTGATGCGCCCCTGCTCAAGCCCGCGCCCCGCCGCCTGCTGCACGCGCTCGGGCTCGATCCGCGCCCGCTCAACGAGGGAATGCTCCCCGTGCTGGCCGAGGGCAGCTGGGCCAAGGGACGCCTGCCCGCCGGTTACCGCTATGCCGGAACGCAGGCGATCCGGGTCGATCTGGCGGAGAAGATCCTGCGCGCCGCGTTCGATGCCCGCGCGGCGGTTACCGCGGCACGCCCGAAGGAGCGCAACCCCGCCTTCCGGCTCGACATGGCGCTCGCCGTGTCGATCGGGCTGGAGGCCGACAACGCCCGCCGCCTGCTCGGAAGCGCCGGCTTCCGCTGCGACCGTGCCCGCGCTCTGCCCGAGGGCGCGCATGGGCCGGCCGCACCCGATCGCTGGCATTGGCGCCCGCGCCGCGCAGGTGATCGCGAGCGCGAGGAGCGGCGGCAAGAGCGGCGCCCGGGGCAGAACAAGGCCCGCCCCGCGCAGGACAAGCGCCCGCCGCGCGGCAAGCCGCATGATGAACGGCCCAAAGAGCAGCGGAACGAGAAGCCGAGGGGCCGTCCCGATGATCGCCGCGGTGGCAAGCCCCGGCACGAGCCGCGGCCCGCGCCCAAGATCGACACCGGCCCGGCCCGCGCCGGGGGTGCCTTCGACAAGCTGGCGGACCTGCTCAAGGGATGACGGCAACAGGCGCAGGCAGTGCGGGCGGAGCGATCAGGATCGATCGCCTGCTGGTCTATCTGCGCTTTGCCCGCACCCGCTCCGCCGCCGACGCGCTGATCGCGGCCCACGCCCTGCGCCGCAACCGCCGCCATGTGCTGCGCGGGGCCGAACAGGCGCGGATCGGCGACATCCTCACCATCGCCATGCCTGACAGGGTGCGCGTGATCGAACTCCTTTCGCTGCCCGGCCGGCGCGGATCGCCCGCGCTGGCGCGTTCCCATTATCGCGAGGTTGACGGAGACAATCTTGACCCTAAAGGGCAAATGTCCCTAGCACCATCGCCCGTCCTGGCTGATGTGCAGGCCGACGAACCCGAAGATCCCTCGTGAAAGAGCCGCAATGACCTACGTCGTCACCGAAGACTGCATCAAGTGCAAATACACCGACTGTGTGGAAGTGTGCCCGGTCGACTGCTTCTACGAAGGCGAGAACATGCTGGTGATCAATCCCAGCGAATGCATCGATTGCGGCGTGTGCGAACCGGAATGTCCGGCCGAGGCGATCCTGCCCGATACCGAGGACGGCCTCGAAAAGTGGCTTGAGCTCAACACCAAGTATTCGGCGGTCTGGCCCAACATCACCAGCCAGAAGTCCCCGCCCGAGGATGCCGACGCGCACAAGGGCGAGAAGGACAAGTTCGAGAAGTATTTCAGCACCGAACCCGGCGAAGGCGACTGATTTTTCCTGCAAACTTGCGGATTCGCAAGGCTGCGCAGACGTCCGCAATCCCCGACTCGCAATTTTGTTGCGGGTGTGCTATATAATCCACTGACCGCGTCTGCTGCGCCATCAGGCGAGGCATGACGCAGGCGTTGAAACCAGGAAGGCCTCGCACCAGCAACCCCTCGGACAATCGGTTCCCGGCGCTTTGCTCCCCCAGGAGCAGGGTCGCGCCGCCGGGATGATTGACCCTCTCTCCGGCAGGTCGGGCCCACAGAAAGGAACTTGCATGGCAAGCACCGCAAACGCATTCACCGTCGGCGATTATGTTGTCTACCCCAAGCACGGGGTGGGCCGGGTTATCGAGCTCCAGAGCGAGGAAATCGCCGGGATGCAGCTCGAACTCTACGTGCTCCGGTTCGAGAAGGAGCGCATGACGCTCCGCGTGCCGGTCAACAAGGTCGAATCGATCGGGATGCGCAAGCTGTCTTCCGACAAGACGCTCAAGCAGGCGATGGAAACCCTGAAGGGCAAGCCCAAGGTGAAGCGCACCATGTGGTCGCGCCGGGCGCAGGAATATGAAGCGAAGATCAACTCGGGCGACCTCGTGTCGATCGCCGAAGTGACCCGCGACCTGTTCCGCCCGGAGGACCAGCCCGAGCAGTCCTATTCCGAACGCCAGATCTTCGAAGCCGCCTCGAGCCGCCTCGCCCGCGAACTTGCGGCGATGGAAGAGACCGACGAGCCCACCGCGCTCGGCAAGATCCTCGACGTGCTGCGCGAACACGCGCCGCAGTATTACGACACCGCCGAAGAAGCCTGATCGCTTCCCGCTGCGACGAACATCAAGGGCTGCCCTGCGGGGCGGCCCTTTTTGCTTGGGCGCTCGCAAGACGCGCGTCCGCTTGCACATCGCGGGTTGGTGTATTATATCGGCAATACGCTATCGCCTGCCCTCAGGGAGAGATCACATGTTCAAACCGTCCGCCCAACGCTTCGCCGCCCTCGCCGCGCTTGCCTCCGCCACCGCGCTGGCCGGGTGTGACGGCGCCGATGTCGAGATCAACGGCCAGAAGGGCGTGCCCCTGTCGGACATCGAGATCGCCGGTCCGCCGCCGACCGAGGTGTTCCTCGCCTCGGGCGACACCGTGATCCTGACCGAAGGCGATACCTTCGCCATAAAGGTCGAAGGCACGGGCACCGAGTCCTTGCGCTTCGTGCGCGACAAGGAGCTGATCGGCATCACCCGCCAGGAAGGCTGGAACGGCGAGAGCAAGGCCACCATCCGTATCACCATGCCCGCCCCCACCGAACTGGTGATCGGCGGTGCCGGCACGATCAAGGCGCCCGCGCTCGCCAGCGAGGCCGATATCAACATCGGCGGCAGCGGCACCGTCGAATTCGGCAAGTTCGA
>CAZQOO010000203.1:0-4077 GCA_964594845.1 uncultured Porphyrobacter sp.
GCCATCGGGCAACGTCGCACCGAGCAGCGGATGCTCGCGGTTGATCCCCTGGTGCGAGACCCGCGCCACCTGTTCGGCAAGGCGCTGCACCAGCCGGTCGTCGATCTCGGGGGTCTCGATCCGCTGCATGCCCGGATTGGAGGCATCCTCGATCCACACCTCGCCCGGGCGATTGACCATGATCTCGGTCACCGTGTCGCGGTCGAGCCAGCGGCGGAAGGGCGCAAGATAGGCGTCGAGATAGACCGACCGCTCGGCCGAAAGCCGTGCGCCGGTGTCAGCCCCGCTCTCGCCTGCCTCTGCCATCAGCCGGTGGATGTCCGCGCTCATGCCCGGATCAGTTGCCGACGGTGCTGAAGTCGAGATCGCGCGCGGTGAACACGCGGATCGGCTCGCCCATGCGCACGCGGATGGTGGGGCTGATCTGGCCGCTCGACTGCACCGCCGAGTTGGCCGCACCTTGCGCCCCGCCCGCGACGATCACGCCGCCCACGCCGCCGGTCGCAATCGCGCCGAGCCCGCCGACCACCGAGAGCAGCAGGCCCGAGCCGAAGCGCTGGAAGAAGTGGCTGTTGACGTCGCCCTGCAGGCCGGTCGTCCCGTCGAAGGCAATCGCGGGCGAGCCGATATTGACCGACACGCCATCGGGGCGGATCAGCCGCGTCCAGATCACATAGGCGCGCTTCTGGCCCTGCTGCACCCCGGCCTGATACTGGCCGATGAGGCGCGAGGAGCGCGGGATCAGCACGCGCTTGCCATCGAAGCTGCGCACGTCCTGGCTCACCACCGCGCGGACATAGCCCGGAACGTCGGTGTTGATCGCGGTTTCGAGGATCGCGGGGATCAGCGTGCCTTCGGTGACGGTGGTCGAGGGGTTGACCATCGCGCGGGCCTGCGCCGGCGCGCCGCCGACACCGCCGACCCGGCTGGCGAACTCCGCCGCGCCGCCGCTGCCGACCGCCGCGCTGCCGGCATTGGCCGCAGGCGCGCCGATCGGCGCTTCGGCCAGACGAGAACTGCGCGCCGAGCTGGCGTCATACACCAGCTGCGGGCTGGCGTAGGGATTGGTCGCCGCCACGGCATACTGGCCGGGCTGGTTGGCGAGCACGGGCGCGGGGCCCGGGTCGGGCTGCGGCGCCACGGTGGCAGGAGCAACCGCCGGCACCGGCGCGGCCACGGGCGCAGCGGCAGCCGCCTGCGGCGGGGCGACCTGCGGATTGCCGACACCCTGCGGCTCGGGCAGGCGCGCGGATTCCATCGCCCAGAAGGTCACCGCCCCGATCGCGCCGATCAGCGCCACCCCGGCAGCAAGCCCCAACCCGTCACCCTTGGCCTTGCGGTCGGTGACCGCGGGGAAGGCCGCGCGGCTGGCGAGATCGATGATCTCGGCCGATTCCTGCTCGCGCGGATCGCTTCCCGAGGTGGAATTGTCGCCCTTCTTGGGCGGCAGACGCATGGCAAGGCGCATCAACGGGACTCCCTGACAGGATGGAACGGGGTGGGCATCACTTGGACCCCTTCTTGCGCGCACCGCCGAGCCCGGCGCTGCGGGCGGAAATCGCCGAGGGCCCGATATTGGTAAGCGTCGCGGTGTCGTTGCCCGAACGAAGGATGATTTGCGGCGGCACGCCGTCAACCACCACGGTCTCGCCGCGCACGGTGAAATTGACCGGGCCTTCCTCGCCGTCCTCGTTCATCACCAGCACGGCCGGGATCGCGGTTCCGGCAGGCCAGGTGAGGAACACCGCCGCGCCGTCGTCGAAGGCCTTGGCGGGCAGCAGTTCGGGCGTGCCGGCGCTGGCCCATTCGAAATTGAGGCTGGCCGGATCGACCACCGCATAGGGATCCTGCGCGGCGGCGAGCTCGGCCGGATCGGCCTTGGCGCGCAGGGCTTCGGCCTCGGCCTCGGCAGCGGCGGCAAGGCGCGCTTCCTCGGCGGCCTTCTCCAGTTCAGGGTAACGGAACTGGAGCACGTAGAGCGCGGCGTTCTTCGGGCTGGCGACGAGATCGAACAGATAAGTGCGCTTGTCGGTCACCACCGTCATGTTGGTGCGCGCGGTCGGCTCCAGCGGCTTCACGAACAGGATCGTCTGCGCCTTGTTGGGCTGCACCTGCCATGCGGTCGAATCGCCGATCGCGACATTCTCGATCACCTCGTCGGGGGCGAACTTGATGGTGGTCTGCACCAGCACCTTGCCGTCGATCCGCACCACCTCGGCCTCGTCGAACACGAGCGTTTTCAGGCGCGGATCATCGGCCAGCGCGGGCGCGGCGAGCGCCAGTGCGGCGGCAGCGGAAAGAGTCAGCCGGAACAGGCCGGGGCGGGTCATTGGTAGGTCTCCGAGGGCGTGGGGGCGGCAGGCTTGGGCGCGGCGCTGCCGGCGGAACGGAAGCGGTTGCCGATGCCGCGGGTGCGCGCGGCGGCGGGACCCTGCGGCGTCACCTGCCCGCCTGAACCGCCGCCGGTGGCATAGACGCGCGTCTCGCGAATGGCGGCGGCGGGGCCGGTGTCATTGGCGGCGATCACCGCCTGCGCAGGCGCGACATCGACGCGGCGCGGGGCCATCGTGGCGGCAGCGGCGGGCGCGACATTGGTGCTGCGCGGCATGGTCGCCGCCGGAGCGGGCGCGGCAAGGCTGCGCGGCGTCTCGCCGCCCGCGCCGCGCTCCTTGCTCGGCACAAGGCCGAACACCTGCCAGCGCGACACCATCATTGCCGAGACCACCAGCGCCATCAGCATCAGCATCGCGTGGACGAAGCCGACGAGGAAGAAGGCCATCGCCGCCTGCTGGTCGATCTGGCCCGGCACCGCCACCAGTGCGGCCAGCACCGGCACCGCGAGTTCGAGCATGATCGAGCCGCCGAGCACCGCGAAGAGCGGCGCCAGCGCCATCATCGTCAGCCCCTTGAGCCAGCCGGTGAACAGCCCGCGCGTGCCTTCGAACAGCGCCAGCACCACGAAGATCGGCCCCAGCGCCAGCAGCAGCGCCAGCGCGATCCGCGCGGTCACCAGCAGCCCGACCGTGCCGAGCAGGAGCAGCATCGCCCCCATCCACATGATCCCGGGCGGCGAAAAGGCGTCGATATCCTTGGTGTCGCCGGTCGCCTGCTGGACGGCCTGGAACACCACGTCGAGCTTCTGTGCGAACACCGCCGTGGCGCTCTCGCCGCTGGTGCCGGTGAGGATGCCCGCGATCTGGTCGGGAGCGCCGATGAAGATGTTGTAGAAGATGGTCGAAAAGGCGACGAAGCTGGTGGCGAAGGTCAGCACCAGCCCCAGCGTCATCATCCGCGGCAGCAGCGCGCGCACCGACAGGTTCGAGCGGCCAAGCATCAGCGAGATGCCGAAGAAGCCCACGTAAAGCCCCAACAGCAGCGTCAGCGCGAAGGCGAGCTGGCCCTCGGTGCCGAACAGACGGTTGAAGGCCTGTTCGCTGACCGTGGCGGCAATGCAGTCCACCGCCGACAGCGCGGCGGAGACCCCGGTGCCCATCGACTGGGCGGCAAGATCGCAGGCCGTGCTCATTCTGCCGCCTGCCACACGGGCTGGCCGCTTTCATCGAGCGCCGCGCCGTCGGGCCAGGGCCGGCCGGTGAGCGCGGGATACCAGGCGGAGGGTGCATCGCCCACCGCTTCGCGCAGCAGATCGAGCCGCCGCACCGCGCTCTCGCGGCCCGACAGGATGGTCAGCACTTCCGGCGCGCCCGACAGGTCGAGCCGCACCACCACGCTCGCATCCGGCTGGCGCACGAGGAAGCAGCGCGAATGGGCAGGCAGCGAGCGGATCAGCGCGAATTCGTGGCTCGTCAGGCCGAAGCCGTCGCAGTAATCCTCGGGCCGCGCGCGCGAATTGGGCATGAACACCATGGTCGCGGTCTGCTCGACCAGCGCGGTCGAAATCCGGCTGTCGAGCGCATCGCGCGCCGACTGGGTGGCAAAGCCCACCAGCGCGTTGCGCTTGCGCAGCGTCTTGAGCCAGTCGCGGATGCGCGCGGCGAAGACCTCGTCGTCGAGCGCCTTCCAGCCCTCGTCGATCAGGATCATGGTCGGCTGCCCGTCCAGCCGCTCGTCGATGCG
>CAZQOO010000204.1:0-4013 GCA_964594845.1 uncultured Porphyrobacter sp.
CTCCCACTTGCGCCCTGCCCCGCTGTCGAGGAGACGATAGGAGTCCCACCCGGCGCATTCCATCACCAGCGGTTGCTGGACGAGAATGGCCATCAGCCGTGCGATCCAGCCGCGTTTTCCAGCACGTGATCGCGGGTCGCAGCATAGTCGCCGGCGAGTTCGGTGAAGCTTTCCGCGCGGCCGAACAGGTCGCCCACCCGCGCCGGCAGGGCCGGGCGCAGGCCGATGGCGCGTTCGAC
Organism: uncultured Porphyrobacter sp.; assembly: GCA_964594845.1. Taxonomy (GTDB): domain Bacteria; phylum Pseudomonadota; class Alphaproteobacteria; order Sphingomonadales; family Sphingomonadaceae; genus Erythrobacter. Next base: position 240 of record CAZQOO010000204.1, read on the forward strand.
CGCATCGGGAAACTTTGCCGGATGCGCGGTGGCGAGGGTCACGAGCGGGACGCCCGCAGGCACGGTGCCCCCAGCCGCCAGCGCGCGTGCGCCATGCAGGCCGACGCCGGTATGCGGATCGATCACCTGCCCTGCCGCGCGCCAGGCCCATTGCAGAGCGCGCGCGGTTTCGACCTGATCGGCGCGCGCGCTGGTGAACAGCGCCGCCGCGCCTTCCGCCTGCGCGTTGGTCAGCTGCATCGCCCTGGAGGCCTCGAAGGCGCGCATCTGCTCGGCCATCGCCGCCCCGTCACGCCCGCCCGCATCGAACAGCAGCCGCTCGAAGTTCGAGGAGACCTGAATGTCCATCGAGGGGGTGATCGTGGGCGTCACCCCGCCCGCCGAATAGTCCCCGCTCGACAGCGCGCGGTGGAGAATGTCGTTGATGTTGGTGGCGACGATCAGGCGTTCGATCGGCAGCCCCATCTTGGCCGCGACATAGCCTGCGAAGACGTCGCCGAAATTGCCGGTGGGCACGGAGTAGGCCACCGTCCGGTCGGGCGCGCCCAGTTGCAACGCGGAGGCGAAGTAATAGACCACCTGCGCCATCAGCCGCGCCCAGTTGATCGAATTGACCGCGCCGAGGTTGAGCCGCTGCGTCACGTCCGCATCGGTGAACATGCGCTTCACATGCGCCTGCGCGTCATCGAAGCTGCCCTCGATCGCGAGGTTGTGGACGTTGGGTGCGCGCACCGTGGTCATCTGGCGGCGCTGCACGTCGCTCACCCGGCCGCGCGGGTGGAGCATGAAGATCTCGACCCGCTCGAGCCCGGCGACCGCCTGGATCGCAGCCGAGCCGGTGTCGCCGCTGGTCGCCCCGACGATGGTGAGGCGCTCGTCGCGACGGGCAAGGAAGGTCTCGAACAGGCGGCCGAGCAGTTGCAGCGCGACGTCCTTGAAGGCCAGCGTCGGGCCGTGGAACAGTTCGAGCAGCCAGTGCTGCTGATCGAGTTGGACCAGCGGGGTGACCGCAGCATGGCCGAAATCGCCATAGACCTTGTGGCAGATCGCCAGCAGTTCATCCTCGGTCAGGCTGCCCGTGACGAAGGGTGCCATGATTCGTGCGGCAAGATCGGGATAGGCCAGCCCGCGCATCGCGCGGATCTCGGCCTCGCTGAAACGCGGCCATTCGGCAGGCACATAAAGACCCCCGTCGCTGGCGAGGCCCGCCAGCGTCACCCCTTCGAAATCGAGCGCCGGTGCGCTCCCGCGTGTCGAGACGTATTGCATGGGCGGCGGACTAGCGCCGACGGCGGCGCAATGCCAGCACGTAGATGACCAGCGCGGTCAGCGCGAAGAAGAACCACTGCCCGGCATAGGCAAGGTGGTTATTGGGCAGGTCGCCGGGGTCGGGGGCGGCGAGAGGTTCGAGTCCGGCTTGCGGCGTCTCGGCGACAAGACGGATGCTATCGCCGTAGCTGGCGATCCGGCCGGTGACCGGCCCGCCCTCCCATCGCGGCGCGTCAGGCGAGCGCGACCAGCCGATGGTCACATCTGCGACGCCCCCACCTGCATGACTGCACCGCGCAATGTGCACCCAGCCCGAACGCCCGCTCGCCGACTTGCCGGAAATCGGATCAATGCCGCGCACCGCTTCGCAGTCGATGGTCGCGCGGCGGAAGAGAGCGGTGTCGTATTGCGGCGGCATCGGCCACGGCACTTCGGTACTGTCCTGCAAGGCCGCCTCATAGCGCGCGATCAGCGCCTCTTTCTCGGTCTTGCGCCCGAGCTGCCAGATGCCGAGGCCGATCATTGTCGCCACCGCCGCAGCCACGATGATCGTGGGGATAATCGGAATGCTGCGGGTCATGGCTGCTGGCTTTCCTCGTATTGGTGATAGACCCACATGGTCTTGTAGAGCCTGAGCCCCCCGATCACGCTCCCCACTGTCAACGCCCCCCAGAACACGAGGCTCGCCCAAAGCGGGGGACGGAGCCATTCGTCTACCGCCAGCGCGGCGCAGATCAGCACCAGCGCCAGCAGCATCGTCACCACCCCGACAAACCGCCCGCCGCGTTCGAGGATCAGGAAATCGAGCCCGCAGGCCGAACATTCCTCGGCCAGCCCGGCGGGCGCGGCGAACAGGGTCTTTTCCCCGCAGCGGGGGCATAAACCGGAAAGGGCAGCCGAGACCAAGCCCGGCTGCCCCTTCTGTTCCGTCGGACTTTCGCCCGGCGTCATCAGTGGTATTCAGCGCCCCAGCCGCCCCACACGTAGACGGCGACGAACAGGAACAGCCACACCACGTCGACGAAGTGCCAGTACCACGCCGCCGCTTCGAAGCCGAAGTGCTGGCGCGGGGTGAAGTGGCCGAGATAGGCGCGGTAGAGGCACACGCCGAGGAAGATCGTCCCGATCAGCACGTGGAAGCCGTGAAAGCCGGTCGCCATGTAGAAGGCGGAGGAATAGGTGTTGCCGCCGAATCCGAACGGCGCGACCGAATACTCGTAGGCCTGGATCGCGCTGAACAGCACGCCGAGCGCCACGGTCGCCCACAGGCCCTGCTTGAGGCCGGTGCGGTCGCCATGGATCAGCGCGTGGTGCGCCCAGGTCACCGTCGTGCCCGAGCACAGCAGGATCAACGTGTTGAGCAGCGGCAGCGCGAAGGGATCGAGCACCTCCATGCCTTCGGGGATGAAGGCCGCAATCGCGCCCTCGGTGCCGAACAGGCTGGTGGTCGCGCCGGTCTCGTGATCGAACTGCAACGCGGTCGGGAACAGCGCGAAGTCGAAGAAGCTCCAGAACCAGCCGACGAAGAACATCACTTCGGACGCGATGAACAGGATCATCCCGTAGCGCATGTGGAGCTGCACCACCGGGGTGTGATCGCCGCGCTCGGCTTCGATCACGATGTTGCGGAACCACATAAAGAAGGTTGCCAGCAGGCCGGCAAGGCCCGCCCACATCACGAAGGCCGCGGCATTGCCGAACAGGTCGGGGTGCCAGCTCAGCACCATGCCGCTGGTGAAGGTGAGCGCCGAGATCGAGCCGACCAGCGGCCAGATATCGGGTTCGAGAATGTGATAATCGTGGTTTGCGGTGCCAGCCATGTGGTTGTTCCCGTCCCTGGGTTGCGTAGGTCGTCAATTCGTGCCCGCCGGTGCAGCCGTTGCCGGCGCCGACGTGCGGTGGAAAGTGTAGCTCAAGGTGATCTGTTCGACACCCTTCATGCCCGGATCATCCAGCATGGCGGGATCGACATAGTAGAGCACCGGCATGGTGACTTCCTGACCCGGTTGCAGGGTCTGCTCGGTAAAGCAGAAGCACTGAATCTTGTTGAAGTACTTGCCGGCCTGCTCGGGCTCGACATTGAAGGTGGCGGTGCCGGTGATGGGCTGCGAACTCAGATTGCGCGCGACATAGGTGGCGATGTCGCGCTGGCCGATGGTGACCGTGTCGGTGATCTGAACCGGCTGGAAGGTCCACGGCATGTCGCTCGCGGTGGTGCCGTCGAAGCGCACCGAGATGGTCTTGCCGGTCGCCAGCGAGGCCGCGCGCTCGGCATCAGCCTCGGAGGCGATCATGGTGGTGCCGCCGAAACCGGTGACCTGGCAGAAGATGCGGTAGAGCGGCACCGCGGCATAGCCGAGGCCGAGCATCGCCAGCGCGCCCGCAAAGGCCATCAGCCCGACGCGCAGGTTGCGGCGCGCGGTCTCGGCATCATGGGTGACGGGCGGGACCGTTGCCATCAGCCAGCCTCCCCGATGCGCACGATGGTGATGGCGTAGAACAGCA
>CAZQOO010000205.1:0-3961 GCA_964594845.1 uncultured Porphyrobacter sp.
GTATGCCCCCAAGGCGGCGGCCGCCGGTTGCATCGTCATCGACAACTCGTCGCTCTACCGCATGGACCCCGACGTGCCGCTGATCGTTCCGGAAGTGAACCCGGACGCGATCGACGGCTACACCGCGCGCAATATCATCGCCAACCCCAACTGCTCGACCGCGCAGCTGGTGGTGGCGCTCAAGCCGCTGCACGATGCCGCGACGATCAAGCGCGTGGTGGTGAGCACCTACCAGTCGACTTCGGGCGCGGGCAAGGCGGGCATGGACGAACTCTTCGCCCAGAGCCGTGCGATCTTCGTCGGCGATCCGGTCGAGCCCAGGAAGTTCACCAAGCAGATCGCCTTCAACGTGATCCCGCATATCGACGTCTTCCTCGACGATGGCTCGACCAAGGAAGAATGGAAGATGGTGGTCGAGACCAAGAAGATCCTCGATCCGAAGATCAAGCTGACCGCGACCTGCGTGCGCGTGCCGGTGTTCGTCGGCCATTCCGAGGCGGTCAACATCGAGTTCGAGAACGAGATCTCGGCGCAGCAGGCGATGGAGATCCTGCGCGAGGCGCCCGGCGTGATGCTGGTCGATAAGCGCGAGGACGGCGGCTACATCACGCCGGTGGAATGCGTCGGCGATGCGGCGACCTTCGTCAGCCGCGTGCGCGAGGACCCGACGGTGGAGAACGGCCTGACGCTGTGGTGCGTCTCGGACAACCTGCGCAAGGGTGCCGCCTTGAACGCGGTGCAGATCGCCGAACTGCTCGGCCGGCGGCACCTGAAGAAGGGCTAAGGCCGATGCGGCTCGCTCTCCTCGCGCTTGCCGGTGCGCTGGCGCTGGCTGGCTGCGACAGCGGCGATGTGCCGAGCCCGGCCGAGCGCGCGCAAGGCGCGGCAGCGGGCGGCGAGGTTGCGGCCAATGCCGTCGAACTGCGGCCCGAGGGGCTGGTTGCCGGCCCCGAGGCGTTCTACTTTGCCGCCGGGCAGAAAGAGGTCGAAACCGCGCTTGGCCGTGCGCTGGGCGCGGCGCTGCGCAGCGGCGCGAACCCCGAATGCGGGGCCGGGCCGGTGAGTTTCACCGACTTTCCCGGCGGGCTGACCGTGCATTTCCAGGAAGGTCGCCTCGTCGGCTGGAACTGGCACCTCGCGCAGGACGGGGACACGCCGCCAAGCGGAACGGTGAAGCTGGCGGGCGAGGTGCAGGTCGGCACGGCGCGCGGCGTGGTCGAGGCGGCGCCCGGCTTTGCACCGGTCGAAGGCAGCACGCTGGGTGAGGAATTCGCGCTGGGCGAGGCGATCGGCGGCTTCATCGCGGCCGACAAGGTCGAGATGCTCTACGCCGGGACGCAGTGCTTCTTCCGCTGAGGCGGGGGCGCACTACTCCGACAGCGCCACCGGCCCGGCAGGTGCGGTGTTGCGGCGCATCAGCACCGTCAGCGGCGCGGCGGCGAGCGTGATCCACATCATCAGCCAGAAATCGTCGACATAGGCGATCATCGCCGCCTGCCGGTTCACCTCGGCATCGATCACGCTGATCGCCGTGTCGCCCAGCGCCTGGAAGCGGTCGATGGTGGAGACATCGACAAGGCTCCCCGTGGCGGCGGTGACATTCGCGCCGAGGTCCGCGTGGCTGGTCTGGATGTTGCGGGCGAGCAGCACCGTCATCCACGAAATCCCCGCCGAGGCGCCCAATGACCGGAACAGGTTGAGCAGGCTCGATCCGTCGGTGCGCAGGCGCGGGCTGAGGGTGGCAAAGGCGCTCACCTGCAAGGGGATGAACACCAGCCCCATGCCGAGCCCTTGCAGCAACCCGCTGACGATGACGTGCATCTCGTCCACCTCCAGCGACCAGTGCGCCATCTGCCACAGCGAGAAGGCGCAGATCAGGAAGCCGCTCGCCACCACCGGCCGCGCGTCGATCCCGCGGCGCATCAAAAGGCCGGACACCTGCATCGAGACCAGAATGCCAACCCCGCGCGGCATCAGCACGATCCCGGTGTCGATCACGCCGTAACCGAACAGGTTCTGCAGCATCGGCGGCAGCAGCGCCATCACCGCGAACATCACGATCCCGATCACGATCATGAACCCCAGCGCGATGGCGAAATTGCGGTCGGCGAACAGGGCGCGCTCGAACATCGGGGCCTTCGCGGTGGCGAAGTGGATCACCACCATCCATGTCGCCGAGAGCGTGACGAGCAGATAGGCCCAGATCTCGGCCGAGGCGAGCCAGTCCTCCTGCTGTCCGCGGTCGAGCAGCAGCTGGAAGGCGGCGAGCGCCAGCGCCAGCAGCACGAAGCCGGCGATATCGAAGCGCCGCTCGCGCTGCGGCCGGCGCGGCAGGTAGGCGATCAGCGCGGCAAGCGAGAGTGCGCCCACCGGCAGGTTGACGAAGAACACCCAGCGCCAGTTCGCGGTCTCTGTCAGCCAGCCGCCGAGGATGGGGCCGAGGATCGGGCCGATCATGATCCCCATGCCCCACACCGCCATGATCTGCGGATGGCGGGAAGGGCGGGTGGCATCGAGCATGAAGGACTGGCTGAGCGGGGCTATGAAGGCGCCGGCCACGCCTTGCAGTGCGCGGAAGGCGACCATCTCCTCGAGGTTCTGTGCAAGGCCGCACAGCATCGAGGCGAGGATGAAGCCCGCCACCGAGCCGATGAACAGCCGCCGCGCGCCGATGCGGTCGGCCAGCCACCCGGTGATCGGCAGGGCGACAGCAGAAGCGATGATGTAGCTGGTCAGCACCCAGGTGACGGTATCGACCGTTGCGCCGAGCGAGGACTGCATGTGCGGCAGCGCGACATTGGCGATGGTGGTGTCGAGGATCTGGAGCAAGGATGCCGCCATCACCCCGACGATCATCAGCGGGTAGTTGCGGCTTTCCAGCTCGGGCGCATCGGCAAGCGGGGTTGGCGCTGGCGGCGCGGCAGCGGCAGGCGCAGCGCTGCTCGCCATGTCAGTTTCCGCCGCCCTCGCCGGTGAACACCGTGACCTCGCTGGAAAGTCCGGCGATCAGCGGGCGCGGGCTTTCCTCGTCGAGCGCGATCCGCACCGGCACGCGCTGGGTGACCTTGACCCAGTTGCCGGTCGCGTTCTGCGCGGGCAGCACCGAGAATTCCGCGCCCGTTCCCGCGCCGATGCTGGCGACCCGGCCCTTGAGGACAAGATCGGGATAGGCGTCGAAGCGCACCTCGGCGCGCTGGCCAATTGCCATGTCGGCCAGATCGGTTTCCTTGAAATTGGCTTCGACATAGGTCGATCCGGCGCGCACCAGCGTCAGCACCGGCAGGTTGGGGACCACCTGCTGACCGATCTGCAAACGCTCGGCCTGCGCGATCCGGCCGGCAGCGGGGCTGCGCACTTCGGTGCGGCGCAGGGCAAGCGCGGCATTGGCGCGCCGGGCCTGTGCGGCGGCGACCTGCGGATTGATCCCGGGCACCGCCGCTCCGGTGGCGAGCCTTGCGCGCGCCTCGCGCTGGCGGTCTTCGGCCTGCCGTACCGCCTCGCGCGCCTGCACCACGGCCTGTTCGGCCGCCTCGTAATCGGCCTTGGTCGAAAAGCCCTTGTCGCGGAGCGTCTTGACGCGCTCGAACCGTGCGAGCGCAAAGGCGACATCGCTGCGCGCGGCTTCGATATCTGTGCCGGTCAGTTCGGAAGCGTTGCTGAGCGCGATGACATTGGCTTGCGCACCGGCAATCGCGGCGTTTGCCTCGGCCAGCCCAAGCCGGAAGGGTTCGGGATCGATGCGGAACAGGACGTCGCCCGCGGCCACCCGCGAACCGTCCTTCACCATCACCTCGACGATCCGCCCGCCGACTTCGGCGCTGACGGCAACCATGTCCTGCTTGATATAGGCATTGTCGGTGGAGACCTTGCCCGCAAGGCTCTGCCAGTAGAGCAGCGCGCCTGCGACCAGCGCCAGCGGCACGACGAGCATCAGCGCCCAGCGGCCCCACGGACGGCGCGC
>CAZQOO010000206.1:0-3896 GCA_964594845.1 uncultured Porphyrobacter sp.
TGCACCCGCTCGCGCTCGGCGCGCGGGCCGATCAGGCGGGCGAGCTCTCCGCGTCCGGCAAAAGTGCCGTCGCCGCCAGCCAGCAGCGCCTCGATCACCCGCGCGATGGGGGCCAGATCCTGCTCGGCAAAGCGCAGTGCCGCGCCGAACGATCCCTCCGCTGCCGCAATCGCGGCCGGATCGGGCGGCACACCCGCCTCCTCCAGCATCGTGGCGATCTGACGGTCGGTCAGCACCGGGAAACGCAGCGTGCGGCAGCGCGAGCGGATGGTCGGCAGCAGCCGCGCGGGGCGATGGGTGACGAGGAGGAAAAAGGTGCCTGCGGGCGGCTCCTCGAGGCTCTTGAGCAGCGCGTTGGCGGCGGCTTTTTCCATATCGTCGGCCGGATCGATGATGATCGCGCGGCGGCTTCCCATGGTCGGGCGGGTGATCAGACGCCGCTGCATGGCGCGGATCTGCTTGATGCGGATGCTGCGGGCCAGCTCGAAGGGCTTGCCGTCAGCCTGCGCTTTCTCGGCCTTGTCGTCCTTGGGGCCGTAGCTGAGCACGATGATGTCGGGGTGATCGCCGGAGGGCTGGGGCACGCCCGGCTCGGCCACCAGTTCGCGCGCGGCGGCAAGGGCGAAGTCGCGCTTGCCGAGGCCGCTCTTGCCCGCCAGCAGCCAGCCGTGATGCATCCGCTCGCCGCCCAGCGCATCGCGCCACTGGCGCCACGCTTCGGCATGGTTGGGCCAGCCGGTCACGGCAGGAGATCCGCGAGGGCCGCGATGATCCGCGCGTGCACATCCTGCGGCGCGCCGATGCCGTCGATCCTTGCGAAGCCGGATGGATCGGCATCGGCCATGGCGCGGAATGCAGCAGTGACAGCGCGGTGATAATCGGCGGATCGTCCCTCGATGGCATCGGTCTCGGCTCCGCGCGTAGCCAGCCGCCTGGCAAGCGCCGCCTCGTCGGCTTCGAGCAGGATCACCCGGTCGGGTCTCAGACCATCGCTGCCGAAGGCGTGGAGCGCGAGGATGGCGGCATCGCCCAGTCCCCCTGCCCCGCCCTGGTAGGCGCGGCTGGAATCGACGAAGCGATCGCAGATCACCCATTCTCCGCGGGCCAGCGCCGGCCGGATCAGGTGAGCCACGTGATCGGCACGGGCGGCGGCGAACAGCAGGGCTTCGGCCTCCGGGGGCCAGCCTGCCGCTCCCGGCGGTGCGAGCAGCAGGCTTCTGATCGCCTCTGCGCCCGGCGTGCCGCCCGGTTCGCGGGTGGTGACGACGGTGAGCCCTCGGGCCCGCAGTGCCTCGGCCAGCAGCCGCGCCTGGGTGGACTTGCCCGCCCCCTCCCCGCCCTCGAAGGCAATGAAGCTTCCCGGTTCGCTCACGAGAACAGCCCGGCAACAGCGTTTATGATCCGGTCGAGCGGCCCTGCCACGCCCACCGCCTCTGCCGCGTACAGCGGGATGCGGGCCGGGGCCATGCCGGGCGCGGTGACTTCGAGCACGGCGACTTCCTGTCCCGCCGCGATCGGCGCGCGCAGCGGGCCTTCGTAGCGGATGGCGCCCTTGAGCGCGCCCTTGCTGCCCTGCGGCAGATTGACCGTAAGCGCGCCCTTGCCGACCAGCGCAACATGGCGCGCATCGCCGTCCTGCACCCGCGCCTCGCCCACCACCGCGCCGGGATCGAAAAGGCGACGGCGTTCGAAGGCGGCAAAACCCCATTCCATGTAGTCGCGCGCCACGCGGGCGCGCAGCCGGCCGTTCTCGACCCCCGCCAGCACCATCACCAGCCGCTGACCATTGCGCTGCGCGGTGCCGAGATAGGAGAAGCCGGACTCGTTGGTGAAGCCGGTCTTGATGCCGTCCGCCCCCGGAACACGCCCGATCAGCGGATCGTGATTGACCTGCGCGATGCCCTTGTAGTCGAACCCGCTGCGGCCGATGTAGTAGCCGAACTTGTCGGGATGGCGCGCCAGCATCGCGCGGGCGAGGCGCACCAGATCATCGGCAGTGGTGAAAGTGCGCCCTTCGTCGGGAAAGCCGTTGGGGGTGCCGAAGTGGCTGCCACTCATGCCGAGCCGCCAGGCGGTTTCGTTCATCGCCTGCGTCCATGCGGCGACCGATCCGGCGTAGCCTTCGGCCAGCACCGCCGCTCCGTCATTGGCCGAGACATTGGCGATCCCGAGGATCAGATCGTCCACCCGCACCCTCTCGCCCGCAACGAGGAACATTGTCGAGCCCTTGCGCCGCCACTCGCGCGCCACCGCCGGGCTCATCATGTAGACCTGCGCCGGATCGAGCTTGCCCGCCTCGATCAGCTCGAAGGCGAGGTAGAGCGTCATCACCTTGGTGACCGAGGCCGGCATGAAGCGGCGGTCGGGATTGCGGGCATGGAGCACCTGCCCGCTGGTGATGTCGACCAGCAGCGCGACCGGCGCCTCCTCGGCGGTGGGCGGCGCGGGCACGCCGCGCTCGAACGGCAGCTGCGCGCGGGCGGGAATGGCAAACGCGCCAAGCAGGATCAGGAACAGCGCGAGACGCGACATCATGGGGGGCATCACGCGGGCGGCTATAGCCCTGCCCCCCGCACTTGGCGAGGTGGCGAGCATGCTCAGTTCACGATTTCGTCGGCCAGCAGTCCGACGCTCATCGCGTAGTAGTTGGAGCAGTTGTATTCGAGAATCGCGCGGTAGTTGCCGGTCAGCAGCCATGCCGGTGTGCCGGGGCCGTCGGGCCGGAACAGCGAAACCATCACGTCGTCTGCCAGCCCCCTTTGCGCCACCACGCCCAGCGCGCGCCACTCGGCCACCGTCTTCCACACAGAATGGCGTTCATGCACGCGCGGGCAGAGCGGCGCGACGAGGCGGTTCCTGTAGGCATCGACATCGAAGTCGGCCGGCACTGCGGCGCGCACGCCCCACGGCTGCCCTGGCCGCCAGCCCGCGTCGCGGAAGTAGTTGGCGATCGAGGCAAAGGTATCAGCGCGGTTGGTGAAGATGTCCGCGCGCCCGTCACCATCGCCATCCGTCGCAAGTCGCAGATAGACGCTGGGGAGGAACTGCGGATTGCCGAAGGCTCCGGCATAGCTGCCCACCAGCTGCGAACGCGCATAGCCCTTGTCGGCGATCTTGAGCAGAGCGATGAATTCGTTCTCGAACAGCTCGCGCCGCCGTCCTTCCCACGCCAGCGTGGCGAGGCTTCGGGCCAGATCGAAATCGCCCTTTACCCGGCCATAGCTGGTCTCGTGCCCGAAGATCGCGACGATGATCGCACCCGGCACGCCGGTCTCGCGCTCGATCCGCGCGAGCTGGTCGCGGTGCTGGGCATAGACCGCGCGTCCGCTGCCAATGCGCTCGGCATTGACGTGCGTGGCGATATAGGGCGCGACCGGCGGGTAGCCCTGCGTCGTGGCGCTGCCGGGCTGGTTGCGGTCGAGCCGGATGACACGCTCATTGGGAGTGAGGCCTGCGGTCATGCGCTCGATGGTGTCGCTGCTCACGCCCTCGGCGCGGGCGCGGGCCTTGAGCAGTTCGAGATAGGCCTCGAACGACAGGCCCGAGGCGCCCTGCACCAGCGCCGCATCCGGCACGCGGGCAGCCCCCGGCAAGGCCACGATGGCAAAGGCAAGACAGGCGGCGCAAAGCAGACGGGGAATCATCTGCCTAGGGATGTCACACCTTGTGCCATTTCCCAACCACTGAAGGATGGTGACTTGGGCAAAGCGCCCCGCTAGAGGGCCGAAAGCAAGGACAGGTGGCCGAGAGGTTTAAGGCAGCGGTCTTGAAAACCGCCGTAGGTGCAAGCCTACCGTGGGTTCGAATCCCACCCTGTCCGCCACATTCGCGGGCCGTCAGATCTCCTCGCCGAATTCGGCCAGTTCGGTGACGTAGTCCGGATCGAGCAGCACCAG
>CAZQOO010000207.1:0-3887 GCA_964594845.1 uncultured Porphyrobacter sp.
GAGCGGGGGCGCGTAATGCACCAGCCGCCCGGTGGAGGGCAGGAAGCCGCGATAGGGGTCTTCGGCATAGACACGGTTCTCGATCGCCCAGCCGTCGATGCCGATGTCGTCCTGCGTCATGGCGAGTTTCTCGCCCGCGGCCACACGGATCATCTGTTCGACGAGATCGATCCCGGTGATCGCTTCGGTGACGGGGTGTTCGACCTGAAGCCGGGTGTTCATTTCGAGGAAGTAGAAGCTCTCCCCCGTCGGGTCAGCGCCGGAGACGATCAGCTCGACCGTGCCCGCGCTGTAATACCCCACCGCACGCGCCAGAGCGACGCATTGCTCGCCCATTGCCTTCCTCATCTTGGGCGTCACGAAGGGCGACGGCGCTTCCTCGACCACTTTCTGGTGGCGGCGCTGGATCGAGCATTCGCGCTCGTTCAGATAGAGGATGTTGCCGTGCTGGTCACCGAGGATCTGGATCTCGATGTGGCGCGGATTGAGGATGAACTTCTCGATGAAGACGCGGTCGTCGCCGAAGGAATTGAGGCCTTCGCGCTTCACGCTTTCAAAGCCCTCGCGCACGTCGGCCTCGCTGTAGGCCAAGCGCATCCCCTTGCCCCCGCCGCCGGCCGAGGCCTTCATCATTACCGGATAGCCGATCTCGTTCGAGATGCGTACCGCGTGCTCGGTATCCTCGATCTCGCCGACGAAGCCGGGGACGACATTGACGCCCGCTTCCTTGGCCAGTTTCTTGGACTCGATCTTGTCCCCCATCGCGGCAATCGCGCCGACCGGCGGGCCGATGAAGGCGATGCCTTCCTTCGCCAGCGCCTCGGCAAAGGAGGTACGTTCGGAAAGGAAGCCGTAGCCCGGGTGGACAGCTTCGGCGCCGGTCTGCTTGCAGGCGGCGATGATCTTCTCGGCGATCAGGTAGCTTTCGGCGGCCGGCGAAGGCCCGATATGCACCGCCTCGTCCGCCATCGCCACAAAGGGCGCGCGCGCATCGGCATCGGAATAGACCGCGACGGTCTTGATCCCCATCTTTCGCGCGGTGGTGATGACCCGGCAGGCGATCTCGCCGCGGTTGGCAATCAGGATTTTCGAGAACAAGGGCGGAAAACCTCTCTCCAAAGGGTGCCGTTACGGCCGAGGGCTATGCCGAGGGAATGCGCAGCAAGCAAGCTAGCGGATTTGCGCTTAGCCCGCGTCCTCGATCAGGCTCAGGAGTTCCTCGGTGCGCAGGCGGCTGAGGCGCGTCTTGCAGGTGGAGACCAACAGTGATTCGAGGCTCCCCATGCGTGCGGCATAGCCATCCACCCGGCAATGCGCATCGCGATAGCGTAGCCAGGCGCGCTGGGCTTCGAGCAGGCTCTTGGAAAAGCCCGGCCGCTTGTCGGACGAGCCAAGCTCCGCCCATTCTGCATCGCGCGTCTTCATCACCTCGGCGGTGATCGCCCATTGCGCATTGAGCGCGGCATCGGCGGCCTCGTATTGCTGCCCGGCGCACCAGTTCATTTCCATCTGCACCTGCGGATCGGCGCAGTTCCATTCGGGCACGGGCGGCTGCGCGGCCTGGGCAAGCAGCGGGAGAAACAGCGTGGCGATCATGCGGCGTTCCTTTCGGCAAAGGCAATCAGGCTGGCAGCATAGGCGGGCGCGCCCCTGCGGTCACCCTCGCCGTTGACGAGGCTTTGCACCGCGCGGCCCAGCATGGCGATATTGGCGGGGGAGAGGCGCCCGAGCGGTTCGACATAAATGCCGATGGTGAACAGGATCGCGCCCGTCAACGGCAGGCGGCGGAGCGTCTGGCGCTCGGAGCGCACGAACAGGGTCTCGCCCGCGTTGTCGGGAGTGACGTGGGCGAAGGCCTCGGCAGGCGGGCGGTCGGGGAGCCAGCGGCGCTCGCCCGTCGCCGCGATGAACCAGTTGCAGCGCCCGTAGATGAGGCCGGGTCGCAGGGTTTCCATGAAGCGGTCGACCCCGGTGGCGAGCTGCTCCTCGTAGCCCGCAATCGGCGCATGGAGCGCGCGCAGGGGCAGGCCGATCTTCTCGCTCGGGTGCCAGTCCGAGGGCCACGCCACCGCTGCCCCGATCAGGCGATAGGCGTCCTCGCCTTCGCGTTTGGTGAGCAGGCACAGGTCTTCGTGGACAGCGAGCGCGGCTTCAGGGAGCGCGCCATGTGTGCCGAGCATGGCGGCCAGCTCGCGGCCCGGTGCATCGACCTCGGAGGTGAGCTGCACGCCCTCGGGCCACTCGCCAAACCCCGCCGCCCGCGCTACGAGGTCAGGCGCGGGCTGGAGCCACTGGCGTTCCTCCAGCTTCACCAGCCCCATGCGCAATTGCCCGCCCCCGCGCGCCTTGGGCAGCAAGGTATTGACGGAGAAACCGAGGCTCATTCAGCCGCCCCGTTTCTCGCAGCGCAGAATGAAGCCGTATTCCTCGAGGTAATCAACCCCGGTCGGCAGCAGATATTGCAGCGCCTCGGGCAGCAGGCCGTGCAAACTGGTGGCGTGGCGCAGCTGCGTGCGGCGGTCGGAGAAGCAGTAGGGCTGGCTTTGCGGGAGGGTGTCCAGCAGCCGCATCATGCCGCTCTCGGTCGCCCCGCCTTCGTCGGCGAGGCTGAGATAGAGCGGCGGGCGCTTGCCCTCACCCAGCGGACGGCGGCTCAAGGCCTCGAAATCCCATTGCAGGCTGGGGCTGATCGCCGCGTAGCCGGTGAACATCTCCGGCGCGCTGGCCCAGGTTTCAACCACGAAATGGCCCGCCGCGCTCTCGCCGACGAGGAAGGCGTTGCCATCGTGGCGATAGCGCGCTTCGATCATCGGTTTGACCGTGTCGGCGATCCACGCCCGGAACGCCGCGCTTTCACCTGCGGTCGGCCAGCGCTGGCGCTCGGCAGGATCGCTAGTCGTCGGGAGCAGTTCGCGTTGCCGGTTCCTGGTTTCGATGCCGACGAGGATCGCGTTCTGGCTGCGCCCCCAGATGGTGTTCCAACGCTGGAGCCCGGCGCCCATCAGGACGTCCTGCGTCAGCCCGCCATCAAGCAGATAGATGACCGGCCAGCGCTTGTCCGGCTCCTCGGCGTAACCGATCGGCAGAACGATATTGACCTCGCGGGCCTCGCCCAAGGCTTCGAGGGTCACCGTCTCGCCGATAGAAAGCGGTTGGGGTTCGACTGCCGGGGGCGCAGTGACCGCACCGAGCGCGGCTGCGGCGATGATATCGAACACCATCAGCTAACGTCCCGTTCGTGCTGAGCCTGTCGAAGCACCGTTCTTCTCCCTTTCGGCTTGCGACTTAAAGAAAGGCGGCCCTTCGACAAGCTCAGGGCGAACGGAAGTTATACATGCGCCGCGCTCTTGCACGCCCGCGCGGGTTCCTCGCCCTTTAGCGCGGTGAGGCCGAGCTTGGCGAACAGCGCGCCGTCCTTGTCATCGCCGGCATTGGGCGCGGTGAGCAGCTTGTCGCCGGTGAAGATCGAATTCGCGCCTGCGAGGAAGCACAGTGCCTGCGTCGCTTCGGACATGGACTCACGCCCGGCCGAGAGCCGCACCATCGAGCGCGGCATGGCGATGCGCGCGACCGCGACGGTGCGGACGAACTCGATATCGTCGATTTTGGCGAGCGGGGTATCGGCCAGCATATTCCCCAACACCGTGCCCTTGACCGGCACCAGCGCATTGACCGGCACGCTTTCGGGATGCTGCGGCAGGTTGGAAAGGGTGTGGATGAAGCCCACCCGGTCCTCGCGCGTCTCGCCCATGCCGACGATCCCGCCAGAGCAGACATTGATCCCCGCCTTGCGCACGTGATCGAGCGTATCCAAGCGGCACTGGAAATCGCGGGTGGAAATGACGCGCTCGTAATATTCAGGCGAGCTGTCGATATTGTGGTTGTAA
>CAZQOO010000208.1:0-3882 GCA_964594845.1 uncultured Porphyrobacter sp.
CGACCTGCAGAGCGCCCCACAGGCACAGCGCCCGCATGGCTTCCGTGAACACCTTGGCGTCCATCAGCATCCGGCGCACGTCGGGGTGGACGAAGATCGGATCGGCCTTGGCGGCAGGGTCAGCCGGGCCGGTCAGCGCGCGGCCCTGACGGCGATCAAGTGCGTAGGTGACGGCGTTCTGGTAGGCGACTTCGGCCTGGGCATAGCCCTGAATCCCGACGCCGAGCCGCGCAGCGTTCATCATGATGAACATGGCGGCAAGGCCCTTGTTCTCCTCGCCCACCATGTACCCCGTGGCGCCGTCATAGTTGAGGAGGCAGGTGGCGTTGCCGTGGATGCCCATCTTCTTCTCGATCGAACCGCAGGTGACGCCGTTGCGCTGCGCCGGGTTGCCGTTCTCGTCGAGGATGAACTTGGGCACGATGAACAGCGAGATGCCCTTGGTGCTGTCGGGCGCACCCGGGGTCTTGGCCAGCACCAGGTGGATGATGTTGCTGGTCAGGTCATGCTCGCCGGCCGAGATGAAGATCTTGGTGCCGGTGATCGCATAGGTGCCATCGCCATTCGGCACGGCCTTGGTGCGGATCATGCCGAGATCGGTGCCGCAATGCGGCTCGGTCAGGTTCATGGTGCCCGACCATTCGCCCGAGATCATCTTGGGCACATAGAGCGCCTTCTGCTCGTCAGACCCCTTCGCGAGGATGGCCGAGATCGCCCCGGCGGTGAGGCCGGGATACATGGCGAAGGCCTGATTGGCGGTCCCGGTGTATTCCTCGAGAACGAAGCCGAGCACATGCGGCAGGCCCTGCCCGCCGAATTCCTCGGGCTGCGCCAGCGTGCCCCAACCGCTTTCGACATAGGCCTGATAGGCTTCCTTAAAGCCGGGAGGAGTGGTGACGCTGCCGTCCTCGTGGCGGGTGCAGCCGTGTTCGTCACCGGCCTGATTGATCGGGGCGAGCACTTCGGCGCAGAACTTGCCGGCCTCGTTGATGACGGTGTCGATCATGTCGGGGGTCGCGGTCTCGAAGCCCGGCAGATTGCCATAGCTGGAAAGGTCGAGCACCTCGTTGACGATGAAACGCGTGTCGCGGGTGGGCGCGGTGTAGGTCGGCATCACTTTTTCCCTTGGGTGAGCGGTCGGTTAAGGGGTTGAAACGGAGGCCTGCGGCTCAGCGCAGGTCCAGCTTCTCGATCTCGGCAACGAAATCGGTAAGCTCGTTGATCGAGGAATCGATGTCGTCGCGCTGAGCCTTCAACTTGGCGATATGCGCCCGGCACTTCTCGATCGTGACGCGGCGCTGTTCGACGCGGCCGTCGTCGAGATCGTAGAGGTCGATCATCTCGCGGATCTCGGTGAGGCTGAAGCCGACATTCTTGGCGCGCATGATCCAGGCAAGCCGGGCGCGGTCGCGCTTGGAATAGACGCGGGTGAGACCGACGCGCGCCGGACTGATCAGCCCCTCGTCCTCGTAGAAGCGCAGAGCACGGGCGGTGCAGCCGAACTCCGAGGTCAGGTCGGAAATCGTGAACTGTTCGCGTTCGTGGATGTCGGGCCGATCGAGATGGGCGCCGTTGCGGCGCGCTTCGGCCCCGATGGCGCTGGCGGATTCGTTCTGAGCAGGAGCAGTAGCCATGCCCCTCCTCTACCTTCCCTTTACGTGAGCGTCAAGTCTTGACCTTTACGAGAACGGGACCATCCTCGCCCGCCTCGATCCGCCGGTAGAAGCAGGAAGGGGCCCCGGTGTGGCAGGTCGGCCCTGCCGGTCTCGCGCGAATCACCAACGCGTCCTGATCGCAATCGACCAGCACCTCGACGACATCGAGAAAGTGACCGGAGGTCTCGCCCTTGAGCCACAGTTTGCCGCGCGAACGCGACCAGAAATGCACCCGCCCGCTCGACAGCGTCGCATCAAGCGCCGCGCGGTTCATGTGCGCAACCACCAGCACCGCCCCCGAAGCGGCATCGGTCACCACCGCGGTCAGGAGACCCGCCGCGTCGAACCTGGGGGCGAAGCGCGCGCCCTGCTCGCGCTCCTCGGTGGTCAGGGTCTTGTCAGCCATCTCCGGGACTCCGCAAATCAGATCATGCCCAAACCGGCGCGCTCTTGCGCGGAATGTTGCACGATCACAACAGCGCGTTGCAAAAAATGTGCGTCACGCAGGTTTGGCCTTCCGCAGCGCGTGACGGAATGAAAGAAGGCCTCAGGAACTTCCGCGAGGGGGTTCTCCACCGAACAATGACATCGCCTGATGTCACGTTCAGGGGGTGACCGGACCGCAGGACTGGCAGCGGGGTGCCAGCGCGACCGGTTGAACGATAAGGGACAGGATCCCGGTGGCCAAAGCTAGGGGGTTGGCCATCATCGCCCGCAAGGGTGGGTCCGAACCGTTTCGTCACGCGGCGCCCGGGGCTCACAAGGCCTCGGGCGTTTCGTTATGGCCGGCTGGCCAATGCCGCACCGCACCCGGTTCGTCCACCCGCGCAAAGCATGCCACAATCACGCTGCGTGCGCCCGCCTGTGCCAGTGCCGCTGCGCACGCGCGGGCGGTCGCGCCGCTGGTGAAGACGTCATCGACCAGCACCACATCGCGCCCTGCGATCCGTGTGCGTCGTCGGGGGTGGACGATGATCGCTCCGGCCAGCGCGCGGTCTCGCGCCTCGCGGCCAAGCCCGCCAAGACTTGGCGTGCGGCGGCAGCGCAGCAATCCATCGACCAGCGCCTCGCCTTTGCCCATCCCTGCCAGCTCCTTCGCCAGCAGCGCCGCCTGATTGAAGCCGCGGCTCCACAACCGCCAGCGATGGAGCGGCACGGGCACCAGCAGCGGCATTGCGCGCGCTGTCGACGGATCGGGAAGCCGTGCCGCTATCAGCCGCGCAAGCAGCCGTGCATGGGTGATCCGCCCGCCATGCTTGTAATCAAGCACAAGCTGGCGCGAGGCATCGTTGTAGAGCGTTGCCGCGTAAACCGGGACCACGCCGGTCGGCATGAGAACAGAGGCGCCCGCGCTGTCGCTCCCGGGGATGTCGAGCAGGCCCCAGCACCCGGCGCAAAGCCCGTCCTGCTCGGCCAGAGCCGTTCCGCACAGCGGGCAGCGCGGCGGATAGACGAGATCCACCAGCGGCTTCATGCCCCGGGCGAAGTGAGCGACCACGGCCATCGGCGTGAGTGTCGCACGGCTTGCACTCGACTGGCAAGCACGGCAGGGCGACAGGCATGAGCGCACCTGCGATCCCCACTATCTTCAGCGACCGCCGCCGCGACCATCGCCTCGCGCGCGCGCGGCAGCGCTGCGGGCACCCCGATGCCGGACGCTTCATCGCCGATGACATGATCGAGGACACGCTCGAACGCCTCGCCTTCCTGCGGCACAGGCCCGCCCGCGCACTGATGCTGGGCGAGTGGACCGGCGCCCTGGCTGCGCATCTCCAGGCCGCCGGGGCCGAGGTCGCACCGCCTGCCGGAATCGACCTTGAAGCGCCCTACCCGCTCGACGGGCTCGATCTGATCGTCGTCACAGGACTGCTTGACGCGGTCAACGATCTGCCCGGCGCGCTGATCCATTTGCGCAATGCGCTCGCGCCAGGTGGACTGGTGATCGCCCATTTCATCGGCGGCCAGAGCCTGCCCGCCCTGCGCGCCGCGATGCTCGCCGCCGAGCCGGACCGGCCCGCCGCCCGCATTCACCCCCTGGTCGATCCGCGCGCTGCCCCGGCGCTGCTCCAGCGCGCTGGATGGAAGGACCCGGTGGTCGATACCCATGCGCTGACAGTGCGCTACAGCTCGCTCGACCGGTTGGTCGCCGATCTGCGCGACCAGGGCCTCGGCAACGCGCTCGCCAAGCCCGCCGCGCCGCTTGGCAAACCCGCCCTTGCCCGCGCCC
>CAZQOO010000209.1:0-3874 GCA_964594845.1 uncultured Porphyrobacter sp.
TGGGCGGGCTGGTGCCGTGGGTGATCGCGATCCTGATTGCGCTGGTGGTGATCGCCGCTGCGGGCGGGCTGGCACTGCGCAATCTCGCCGAGAATGCCCGCGCCGATCTCGCTGCGGCGGTGACGGTGCAGGTGATCGAGCCCAACCCCGATCTGCGCGCAGAGCGCGGCGCGGCGACGGTCAAGGTGCTGCAGGGCATCGATCTGGTGCGCGCGGTGCGGCTGGTGCCGGAAGGCGAGCTGGCCGCGCTGCTCGAACCCTGGCTCGGCGCAGGCGCCACCAGCGGCGACGTGCCGATCCCCGTGCTGGTCGATGTCGAGCTGACCCGCACCGCTTCCCCCACCGAGATCGCCGCGATCGAGACCGCGCTCGCAGACAAGGTCCCCGGCGCGCGGGTCGATGCGCAGAGCGACTGGCTGCGCCCGGTCTACCGCGCGCTCTCGGCGCTGCAATGGCTGGCGCTGGGCCTGATCGCGCTGGTGGCGCTGGCGACGGCGGCGGCGGTGTGGCTCGCCTCGCGCAATGCGCTGGCGCAGCATCGCGAGACGGTGGAGATCATCCACCTGCTCGGCGGGACCGACAGCCAGATCACCCGCATCTTCCTCGCCACGGTGCTGCGCGAGGCGGCCTTTGGTGCGGCTGTCGGCACGGCGCTGGGGCTGGCGGCGGTATGGCTGCTCGGCCAGCAGTTCGCCGCGCTCGACAGCGGGATGGCAGGCGGCGGCGCGCTGCTGACCGCCGACTGGCTGGCGATCGCCGCCGTGCCGCTGGCGGGCGTGCTGCTGGCGCTGGCGACCGCGCGGCTGACCATTGCGCTGGCCCTCAAGTCCATGCTCTAGGGGCCACCATGCTGCGCCGGATTGTCTCCTTGCTGTTTCTCGTCTGGGCGATCGGCTTCCTGTGGTTCGTCGTCGCGCTCCCGCGCCCGGCGAGCGAGGGTGCCCGGACCGATGCGGTGATCGTGCCCACCGGCGGAGCGGGGCGGATCGCGCGGGGGCTGGAAGTGCTCGACAAGGGGCTGGCCGACAAGATGCTCGTCAGCGGGGTCGATCCCGAGGTCAAGCCCGGCGAGTTCGCCGCCGAATTCGGCGTCTCGCCCGAGGAAATGGCGTGCTGCGTGACGCTCGGCCAAGATGCGGTCGACACCCGTTCCAACGCGTCGGAAACCGCCAAGTGGGTCGCGCAGAACGAGGTCCGCTCGCTGCGCCTCGTCACCACCGACTGGCACATGCGCCGCACCGCCGGCGAGCTTGACCGCGCCTTGCCCGATCATGTCACCGTGATCCGCGACGCGGTGCCCTCGCGCCCCGATCTGGGCACGCTGTTCCTCGAATATCACAAGCTGCTCGCAAGCCGCGCGGCGGGACTGGCGGACCTTTGAACACGCTCCTCGCCGCGCTGCGCTCTCTCGCTTTCTACGTGCTGTTCTATGGTGGCTCGGTGCTGCTGGTGAGCGCCTCGGTGGTGGCGGTGCTGGCGCGCCCGCAATGGTTGCGCGGCATCGTCGGGCGCTGGGGCGGGTGGCACCTGTGGTGCACCGAGAAAGTGCTCGGGATCGAAGTGGTGCTCGATGGCGAGCTGCCGCAAGGACCGGTGCTGATCGCGGTCAAGCATGAGGCCTTCTTCGAGGCGATCGACACCCCGCGCCTGTTCACGCACCCCGCCGTCTTCGCCAAGCAGGAACTGTTCCGCATCCCCGGCTGGGGCTATTCGGCGCTGGTCTACGGCCTGATCCCGGTGGCGCGCGAGGAAGGGGCCAAGACCCTGCGGCAGATGCTGGCGCTGGCGAAGGATCGGGTCGAGCAGGGCCGTCCGCTGGTGATCTTCCCCGAAGGCACCCGAGTTCCGGTCGGCACCCGCCCGCCGCTACAGGCGGGGTTTGCCGGGCTCTACAAGCTTCTGAAGCTGCCGGTGGTGCCGATCGCGGTGGATAGCGGGCGGCTCTATCACCATGTGGTGAAGCGTCGGGGCCGGATCACCTACAAGGTCGGCGCAACCATCCCCGCGGGCCTGCCGCGCGAGGAGGTCGAAGCGCGGGTCCACGCGGCGATCAATGTGCTGAACGGGTAGGGGCGGCGGGGCGTCATGTCCGCTTTTGGGTAGAAGCTGAACCTGTCGGAATGGCGGCAAGTGGGTGGAAAGGGGAATGGCGGCTCTTGCCGCTACCGGAGGGATCCATCGGCCGCAGGCTGCGGATCCAGAAGACCGGTTTCAATCCATCGGACTAATGGCTCTCCTCGCGGCTAAAGCCGGAAGTCAGAATGCTGACGAGCCCGTTCATCACAGTCTCGTAATAGGCTCCGCGGAAATGCTGGTCGTAACTCTCGACCGCAGCATCGATCTGTGCGCGCCGATACATTCGTCCGCCGACCATCAGGAACTGCCAATCCCGCACCGCTGCCAAATCGGAACGCGGGTCCTTGCGTATGATCAACAGGTCGGCAAAGTTGCCGACCGCGATCCGGCCAACCTTGCCCCGATCAACATGGCGGCCATTGACCCCGGTCGCCGCAGCGAGCGCAGCTTCGTCGCCACCGAAGGCATCGGACAACATCGCCAGTTGAAGATGCAAGGACTCGCCCGGCACGACATAGGGCATAACGACATCCGTCCCCACCAGCACATCGATACCTGCCAAACGGGCCTCGCCGACAAAGGCGATCTCTGCCGCAATGCCATCAAGGTCGTCTGCGACGGCTTCGGTGGTTTCGGGGTGCGCGACGATCATCGGCCAGGCCTGCTCCCAGAAGGCCGGGAGATGCCGGAGGCCTTCGGTCGGAGGGAACCGCTGCCGGTCTGATGCAGTCAACCGCGCTTTCTGGTTCGCCTGTGTCGGCAAAATCGAAATGCGGTTGGCCTTCATCAGCGCGATGACTTCGGCAATGTCGCTTCCGGTCATCGCGGACACATCCTGACTGCGATAATCGGCGTCCTCGGGCGGCGGCTTGTGGAGATAAGGAATGCCGTTGAAATGCTGGACCTCGAAGTCGAACACAGCGCGCAGGTTCACTGCGTGCGGCGTATGGCCAACCAGCGCTAGGCTCTGCCGCTTAGCTTCGGCAGCAGCTGCCTTGAATGCATCGTGGGGCAGGCCCGTGTAGGTCTTGATGCAGCTGACACCGCTTGCCTTGAGCTCCTTGACGGCGTTAACCGCCTGCGGCCCGTCAACGATCCGCAAGGCGCTGGGCCAGCTTGGCCGCTCGCCATCCAGCACCGGACCGCAGCGATACATCCGCGGGCCGGCTATCCGCCCGGCCGAAATGTCGGCCTGCAAATCTGCGATGCTTTCATCGGTCTGGCCAAGGTCGCGAACGCTCGTCACGCCATATTTGAGGTAAAGCAGAGAAAACAGGCGCTGGTTGCCAATCGCGAGTAGGGGTGGTGTATGAACATGGGCGTCGATCAGGCCCGGCATGACGATGCAGTCCGGGCAGATCGGCGGATCGTCATCTGGTCGACTTGGTCTGATTTCGGTGATGAGCCCGTCTTTGACGATGATGGTCTGATCGGGCTGGAAGGGCTCGCCGGGATTCCAGATCGTAACCTTCGCAATCATCCAGTCGGAACGAGGCGGTACCGGAACGTCGGGCGGCAACAGCATCCAAACGCCCAACAACAAGGCAAGGGCCAGCGCCCCGAGGATGCCCAGCGACCAGATGCCAATCCGTCGGACCATGTAACTCCGCTTCGGGAAACTGCGATTTCTTGCCGGCCCCGAAAGGTTTATCGCAGCACCAAATACTTAAGCGCAAGAGCTATCGCGATGACCACTTCGGGGTCGATAGCTGAGGGGCAGGAATTTTTCGCGACCGGGGTCAAGCCGACACGCCGCTTTCGGGGTCGCGCATCCGCCTTGCTCATGGCAGCTTATGGG
>CAZQOO010000210.1:0-3805 GCA_964594845.1 uncultured Porphyrobacter sp.
GAAGGCTCGATCGCCTACGAATTCACCGAATGGG
The DNA here is from genome assembly GCA_964594845.1 of uncultured Porphyrobacter sp. Classification (GTDB taxonomy): domain Bacteria; phylum Pseudomonadota; class Alphaproteobacteria; order Sphingomonadales; family Sphingomonadaceae; genus Erythrobacter. Next base: position 35 of record CAZQOO010000210.1, read on the forward strand.
ACCGGATCAGGGACTGACGCTGTTGCCGAGGAAGGCGGCGAGGCGCGGCGTCTTCTTCTCCGCTGCCTTCTGACGGATCGTACGGGCAAGCCTTGCCACCCGCGCTTCCCAGGCGGCGATATTGCGCGGCGGGGTGTTCTCCCCCACCGGCCCCAATGACAGTGTGCGCACCGGGGCAAAGCCGCAGAAGCCGAGGATCTGCCCCTTCCAGCGCCGGATCACCGGGTTGCGGTGCCACCACTTGAGCACGAAGGGGGGCGTGTCCATCGTGACGATCAGATCGGCCGAGCGGCCCTGCATCAGCTTGTCCCACCACGGATCGCCGACGTGATAGGCGAAAGTGAATTTCGGCAGGAACAGCCGGTCGATCAGGCCTTTCAGTTCAGCCGGCTCCGCCCCCCACCACATCGGGAAGGCGACCACCAGATGATCGCAGGCGTCGAGCGCTTCGGCGAGGTGCAGGAGATCGGGCTCCCACTCGGTGCGCTGGCGATAGCCGTGGCGCAGCACCGGGGTGAAGGCGAGATCGCGCACGGCGACGCGCGTCACCTCGGCGCCGGCGGGCAGGGCGGCCTGATAGGTATCGAGCAGGTGGCTGGTCAGGCGGCCTGTGTCGGGATGCCCGTCCAGCAGCAGCACCTTCATGATCCCGGCCCCTTACCCGTTGCAGCGCCAAGGGTGATGGCAAAAGCGCAGGCAAAAGAAAAGGGCGGCCCCGAAAGGCCGCCCTCTTGATGTTCGTGCAGTGCCCGAGGGATCAGCGCGAGTAGAACTCGACCACCAGGTTCGGTTCCATCGTCACCGGATAGGGCACTTCGTCGAGCTTCGGCACGCGGGTGAACTGCACCTTGTCGTTGCCGTCGGGTGCGACGTAATCGGGAATGTCACGCTCGGGCAGGCTCTGGGCTTCGATCACCAGCGCCATTTCCTTGGCCTTGCTGCCGAGGCTGACGACGTCGCCCACGTCCACCCGGCGCGAGGCGATGTTGCACTTCACGCCGTTGACGTAGATGTGGCCGTGGCTGACGATCTGGCGCGCGGCGAAGATGGTCGGCGCGAACTTGGCGCGGTAGACCACCATATCGAGACGACGCTCGAGCAGGCCGATCAGGTTCTGGCTGGTGTCGCCCTTCATCCGGGCGGCTTCGGCGTAGGTGCGCTTGAACTGCTTTTCGGTGACGTCGCCGTAGTAGCCCTTGAGCTTCTGCTTGGCGCGCAACTGCAGACCGAAGTCGCTCATCTTGCCCTTGCGGCGCTGGCCGTGCTGGCCGGGGCCGTAAGAACGCTTGTTCACGGGCGAATTCGGGCGACCCCAGATGTTTTCGCCCATCCGGCGGTCAAGCTTGTACTTGGCGCTCTTGCGCTTCGACATGTGTCGTGTCCTTCAATGTGCTGGATCACCCCAGTGGTGACCATTCAACCCGGCATCGCTCCATCGGGACGTTCGTCCTGATGCGGCCACTGCTTCACCGGGGTGCAGGGCCCATTTGCGAAGGCGCGCGCATAGCAGGTTTGCGCCTTTGGTCAAGCGATGGTGTGCGCGAGGCGTCAGCGGATATTGTTGAGCTCGCGCCATTCCTCGACCGTGCGGCACACCTTGGTCTTGCGCCGGCTCGACATGTCGAGCCTGACATGGCGGCAGATGCGCTCGGGCTCGGCGGTTTCCTCGGCGGTCCTGGTCTCGGCGCTGTCCGGCGCGGGCTGCTGCGCGGTGTCCTCGCTCGGGGCAGGGGTGGCGGGCGCAGGCGCGTCCTGCCGGGCAGCACTGGCGGTCGCGGCGGCAAGCAGCAGGCCGCAGGCGAGGGCAGGCGAGCGGAAGCGCGAAAGAATCATCAGCAATCTCACATGATTGGAAGGAGGAGGGGGCTAACGACTAGCCAAGGCCGCGGGGCTGTCCAACCCCAATCGACCAACGACTTCAGTCGCGCGGATCGCGTTCCAGCGTGCTCAGAATGCCGCGCAAGGTGCGCACTTCCAGATGGTTCCAGCCCGGCTTGGTGAGCAGCGTGCGCAAGGTCCGGCGGGTGCTCTCGGCACGGGATTCGGGGCGGAAGTAGTCGCGCGGTGCCAGCAGCTTCTCGAAATGGGCGATCATCGCGTCGAGTTCCTCCTGCGGTGCCGGGGGCAGGGTCTCCTCGCGCGTCGGCTGCACCAGCGTGCCGCCAGCATCCAGGCCTGCGCCGCCCAGCTCGCGCCCCATCCGCGACCATTCATAGGCGACAAGGATCACCGCCTGGGCGAGATTGAGCGAGCCGAATTCGGGATTGATCGGGATCGTCAGGATATTGCGTGCGAGGGCGACGTCCTCGGTCTCCAGTCCCGAGCGTTCGGGGCCGAAGATGATCGCATGGCGGCCTTGCAGCGTGTGGACCTGCCGTCCGGCCTCGTCCGCGCCAATCACCGGCTTGGTCACGCCCCGCTTTCTGACCGTCGTGGCGTGGACGTGCTGGCAGTCGGCCACCGCTTCGGCCGTGGTATCGAAAACCTGCGCCTGTTCGAGCACCACGTCCGCGCCCGAGGCAGCGGGGCCCGCCGAAGGGTTGGGCCAGCCGTCGCGCGGGGCCACCAGACGCATTTCGGTCAGCCCGAAATTGAGCATCGCGCGCGCGGCCTTGCCGATGTTCTCGCCCAGCTGCGGGCGCACGAGGACGATCACCGGCTTGTTGAGTTCGGCCATTTTCCGCTTATTCCTTGGCCGCTTGCTGGACAGTGCTGGCAAATTCCTCGAAGTCGCGCGCCTCCGAGAAGTCGCGGTAGACCGAGGCGAAGCGGATATAGGCAACGCTATCGATCTGGCGCAGGCCTTCCATCACCAGCTCGCCGATATGCGAGGACGGGACTTCGGCTTCGCCGGAGGTTTCGACTTGCCGCTGGATGCCGGAAATCAGCTGGTCGAGCCGCTCCTGATCGATCCCGCGCTTGCGCGAGGCGAGCGCGACCGACTGTTCGAGCTTGAGGCGGTCGAAGGGCTCGCGCCGGTCACCCGACTTGACCACCACGACCTCGCGCAGCTGCACCCGCTCGAAGGTGGTAAAGCGCGCCCCGCAGGACGAGCACTGACGCCGCCGGCGGATCGAGGTGCCATCCTCGGTCGGGCGAGAGTCCTTTACCTGACTGTCATCATGGGCGCAGAAAGGGCAGCGCATTCAGGGGGCTATTTCTTGATTCTCTGATAGAATGCGAAGCCCGCGCCGATCGCGAGGCCGATCGGCCACGAAACCACCGGAAGCAAAGCGCCAGCCACCGCGCCGATCGCCGCACCGGTCAGCACCGGCGCGGTCGAACGGTGCTTCACGCCGTCCTTGGCCATGCCCGAAAGCTCGGCCTTGGCATCCTCGACCCAGTCGGGGGTCTGGCGCGGTTCCTGATCGCTCATAATCGTGTCCTCACATGCCCGGATAGACGGGGAAGGCGGCGCAGAGTTCGGAGACCCGTGCGCGCACGCTCTCTTCGATCTGGGCGTCGCCTTCGGGGCCGTTTTTCGAGAGGCCTTCAACCACTTCGGCGATGAGCTTGCCAACCTTGCGGAACTCCTCGGGGCCGAAGCCGCGGGTGGTGCCGGCCGGCGTGCCGAGGCGGATGCCGCTGGTGACGAAGGGCGAGCGGGTGTCGAAGGGGATGCCGTTCTTGTTGCAGGTCAGCCAGGCGCGGTCGAGGCCCTTCTCGGCATCCTTGCCCGTCACGTCCTTGGCCGTCAAATCGACCAGCATCGAGTGGTTGTCGGTGCCGCCCGAAATGATGCGCAGACCGTTCTCTTCAAGGCTCGCGGCG
>CAZQOO010000211.1:0-3764 GCA_964594845.1 uncultured Porphyrobacter sp.
GACGGCGCGATCCTGGTGTGCTCGGCCGCCGACGGCCCGATGCCGCAGACCCGCGAGCACATCCTGCTCGCCCGTCAGGTCGGCGTGCCGGCGCTGGTCGTTTACATGAACAAGGTCGACCAGGTCGACGACGAGGAAATCCTCGAGCTCGTCGAACTCGAAGTGCGCGAGCTGCTCAGCTCGTACGACTTCGACGGCGACAACATTCCGATCGTCAAGGGTTCGGCTCTGGCCGCGCTCGAAGGCCGCGATGACAACATCGGCAAGGACTCGATCATCGCCCTGATCGAAGCCGTCGACCAGTACATCCCGCAGCCCGACCGTCCGATCGACAAGGACTTCCTGATGCCGATCGAAGACGTGTTCTCGATCTCGGGTCGCGGCACCGTGGTGACCGGCCGTATCGAAACCGGCGTCGTGAACGTGGGCGACGAAGTCGAAATCGTCGGCATCAAGGACACCCGCAAGACCACCGTCACCGGCGTGGAAATGTTCCGCAAGCTGCTCGACCGCGGTGAAGCCGGCGACAACATCGGTGCGCTGATCCGCGGCGTCGGCCGTGAGGAAGTCGAGCGTGGCCAGGTTCTCTGCAAGCCCGGTTCGGTCAAGCCGCACACCGAGTTCGAAGCCGAAGTCTACGTGCTGTCGAAGGACGAAGGTGGCCGTCACACGCCGTTCTTCGCCAACTACCGCCCGCAGTTCTACTTCCGCACCACCGACGTGACCGGCGAAGTGATCCTTCCCGAAGGCACCGAAATGGTGATGCCGGGCGACAACGTCTCGATCGGCGTCAAGCTGATCGCGCCGATCGCCATGGACGAAGGCCTGCGCTTCGCGATCCGCGAAGGCGGCCGCACCGTGGGTTCGGGCGTCGTTGCCAAGATCACCAAGTAAGGTTTGGCTCCGCAAGCGGAGCTGACTGAACGAAAAAAGAGGCCCGGCCGCTCCCATGAGCGGTCGGGCCTTCTTTATTTGAGGGCAGGGCGTTTCACCCCGGAAAGCGTGGTCGTTTCACGGTCACGTAATTTCCTTGCCAAGCCCCCTTGCCTTAGGAGGGCGCTCCCCGTATAGGCGCGCATCCCCGACGGAGATTCGTCTCCGGAAGGCACGAGTTTTGAGGAAGGCCGCCCGCTCACGGGAAACCGGAACGCAGCGGGGCGGTCTTTGTTTTTGGGAAATGCCGGGCAACCGGCGGCTCCTTGGCTCTTTCGCATCGGTAGTAGGACATGGAAGCTCAGAATATCCGTATTCGCCTCAAGGCGTTCGACCACCGCGTTCTCGACCAGGCCACTGGTGAGATCGCTGATACGGCCCGCCGCACCGGCGCTCTTATTCGTGGCCCCATTCCCCTGCCGACGCGCATCGAGAAGTTCACCGTGAACCGCGGCCCGCACATCGACAAGAAGTCGCGCGAGCAGTTCGAGGTGCGCACCTACAAGCGGCTGCTCGACATCGTGCAGCCCAACGCCCAGACCGTGGACGCGCTGATGAAGCTCGATCTGGCTGCCGGCGTGAACGTCGAGATCAAGCTGGCGTAAGCCGGCCGAAATGCCCCCTCCTTCGGGTGGGGGCCTCTATCGTTGGAGCGATATACGCTCCGCCTGACGATAGGGTGGATACCGCCGGAGACACTCTCCGGGCTGCGTCCCCCGTCTCGCTTCCAGCGGCCATCCGGCCAGCGGAAGCACTCAGCCCGGACGGGGCGATGCATCAAAATTCGGGCTGAAACCGGGCTGCGGCGCTTGGCGCCACGGTCTGCCATGCACCTTGCGGATGGTCTGCAGGGTGCCTCTGTTGAGGAGTAACAAGACGATGCGCACCGGCGTGATCGCAAAGAAAGTCGGGATGACCCGCCTCTTCCAGGAGGATGGACGGCACGTGCCCGTGACCGTTCTGTCGCTGGAAGATTGCCAGGTGGTTTCCCACCGCATCGCAGAGCGCGATGGCTATTTCGCGCTCCAGCTCGGCGCGGGCGAAGCCAAGCAGAAGAATGTCGCCAAGCCGCAGCGCGAGCACTTCGCCAAGGCTGACGTCGGCCTCAAGAAGCAGGTCGCCGAATTCCGCGTGGAAAGCGAAGATGCGCTCGTGCCCGTCGGCGCGACCATCTCGGCTGACCACTTCGTCGCCGGCCAGAAGGTCGACATCACTGGCCACACGCAGGGCAAGGGCTTTGCAGGCGCCATGAAGCGCTGGGGCTTCGGCGGTATGCGCGCCACCCACGGCGTGTCGATCTCGCACCGTGCGCATGGTTCGACCGGTAACCGTCAGGATCCGGGCCGCGTGTTCAAGGGCAAGAAGATGGCCGGCCACATGGGCGACCGTCAGCGCACCCAGCAGAACCTCGAAATCGTCCGCACCGACGCAGAACGTGGTCTGCTGTTCGTGAAGGGCTCGGTTCCGGGCTCGAAGAACGGCTGGCTGCTCGTGCGCGATGCGGTGAAGCTGCCGCTCCCCGAAGGTCTGCCGTTCCCCGGCGCCGTGCTCCAGAAGCACGCTCCGGTCGCTGACGAGACCCCTTCGGTGGTGGAAGCTGCTGCCGATGAAGCCATCGTGACCGAAGGTGCCGAAGCCGGCGCCGAGGCCACCGAAGAAAACAAGGAAGGCTGAGCCATGAAGATCAAGGTTCAGAAAATCGACGGCGGGAAGGCCGCGGGCGATATCGAACTGTCGGATGACGTGTTCGGCATCGAGCCGCGCGCCGACATCCTGCACCGGGTCGTGACCTGGCAGCTCGAAAACCGCCGCGGCACCGCCCGCCCGACGCGCGAGCGTTCGGACGTGGCCCGCACCGGCAAGAAGTTCGGCCGCCAGAAGGGTGGTGGTACCGCCCGTCACGGCGACCGTGCGGCTCCGATCTTCATCGGCGGCGGCAAGGCTCACGGTGCGCGCAAGCGTGACTTCGAGCAGTCGCTCAACAAGAAGATCCGTGCGCTCGGCCTGAAGATGGCGCTTTCGAGCAAGGCCAAGGACGGTCTCGTCGTGGTCGACAGCCTTGAACTGGCCGAAGCCAAGACCAAGGTCCTCAAGGGTCACCTCGCCAAGGCCGGTCTCTCGGGCAAGGTGCTGGTGATCGACGGCGAACAGGTCGACGCGGGCTTCAAGAAGGCTGCTGGCAACCTGCCGGGCATCAACGTGCTCCCGGCGATCGGTGCCAACGTCTACGACATCCTCAACCACGACACGCTGGTTCTCACCAGGGCCGCGGTCGAAAAGCTGGAGGCGCGCTTCAATGGCTAAGAAGCAGACCGTCGATGCGCGTCACTATGACGTGATCCTCGCCCCCCACATCACCGAGAAGTCGACCCTCGCGTCCGAACAGAACGCGGTCGTCTTCAAGGTCGCGCGGGACGCCACCAAGCCCCAGATCAAGGAAGCCATCGAAGCGATCTACGACAAGAAGGTTGTCGCGGTGAACACCCTGGTCATGAAGGGCAAGACCAAGCGCTGGAAGGGCAAGGCCTATCAGCGCACCGACGTGAAGAAGGCGATCGTCACCCTCGCCGAGGGTGAAATGATCGACATCACCAGCGGTATCTGAGGCTAAGGGACAGAGGCACGAACAATGGCACTCAAGAACTACAAGCCGACCAGTCCCGCGCGTCGCGGTCTGATCCTGGTCGACAAGTCGGCCCTGTGGAAGGGCAAGCCGGTCAAGGGGCTGACGGTCGGCAAGACCTCCTCAGGCGGCCGCAACAGCCATGGGCGGACGACGGTGCGGTTCCGCGGCGGCGGACACAAGAAGTCCTACCGCATGGTGGACTTCA
>CAZQOO010000212.1:0-3755 GCA_964594845.1 uncultured Porphyrobacter sp.
GCGATCGCTGCGGTCGAAAAGGCCGGCGGCAGCGTCGAAGTGGCGCCTGCCGCGACCCCCGAGCACGAAAAGAAGCTCGCCCGCCGCGACGCCAACAAGGCGGCACGCGCGAAGTAATCGACAAAAGGTGGCGCGCGGGGGTTCGACAAGAGCCCCCGCGCTCCCTATTTACGCTCTCTCTCGCCGCAGCGGCCCCCGCAAGGACGGGTCCGGCACGGCGACACGGATCAAGAGCTAGGATCGATCAGACCTCATGGCATCACGCGCCGACAATATCGCGAGCAACCTCAACCTCGGCAATTTCGCCAAGGCCACCGAGCTCCGCCAGCGCATCTGGTTCACGATCGGGGCGCTGATCGTCTTCCGTTTCCTGAGCTTCGTGCCGCTGCCCGGCGTTAACCCGCTGATCCTCAGCGAGCTGTATGACCAGACCCGCGGCGGCATCCTCGATCTGTTCAACACCTTCTCGGGCGGCAGCCTCGAGCGCATGAGCCTCATTGCGCTCGGCGTGATGCCCTACATCACCGCCTCGATCGTGGTGCAGATGGCCTCGGCGCTCCACCCCACGCTCGCCGCGCTCAAGAAGGAAGGCGCGACCGGGCGCCAGAAACTGAACCAGTACACCCGCTACGGCGCGGTGTTCCTGTGCGCGATCCAGGGCTATTTCCTTGCGGTCGGTCTCGAAAGCTTCGGTGCGCAGAGCGGCCTGCAGGCGGTGGTCGATCCGGGCTACCTGTTCCGCATCGTCGCCGTCATCAACCTCGTCGGCGGCACCATGTTCCTGCTGTGGCTGGGCGAGCAGATCACCAGCCGCGGCATCGGCAACGGCGTCTCGCTGATCATCATGGCGGGCATCGTCGCCCAGTTCCCGACCTTCGGTTCCAACCTGTTCGAGGGTGGCCGCACCGGCTCGATCGCGCCGGCCATCATCATCGGCTTCATCGCCATGGTGGTGGGCCTGATCCTGCTGATCTCCTTCATGGAGCGTGCCCAGCGGCGCCTGCTGATCCAGTATCCCAAGCGCGCGACGCAGAACGGGATGATGCAGGCCGACCGCTCCCACCTGCCGCTCAAGATCAACACCGCGGGCGTGATCCCGCCGATCTTCGCCAGCTCGCTGCTGCTGCTTCCCCTGACGATCTCGCAGTTCGCCGGCCAGTCGGTCGATAGCGAGAGCGGGTTCTACACTGTGATCCAGTCGCTGAACCAGTATCTCGCCCACGGGCAGCCGCTCTACATGGCGCTCTACGCGATCGGGATCATCTTCTTCTGCTTCTTCTACACCGCGGTGGTGTTCAACCCCGAGGAGACGGCGGACAACCTCAAGAAGAACGGCGGCTTCATCCCCGGCATCCGTCCGGGCAAGCGCACCGCGGACTATCTCGAATATGTCCTCACCCGCATCACCGTGATCGGCGCGATCTATCTGACGCTGGTCTGCGTGCTGCCGGAATACATGATCGCCCAGACCGGCATCCCGCTGTTCCTCGGCGGCACCAGCCTGCTGATCGTCGTCAACGTCACCGTCGACACCATCACCCAGGTCCAGTCGCACCTGCTGGCGCACCAGTATGGTGATCTCATCAAGAAGGCCAAGCTCAAGGGGCGGATGCGCTAAGAGCAGGCGCAAGTTTCGATACTTGACGCAAGCATCACCATGGTTGAACCCGCAGATCTGAAAGCAACCCGCCGGCATGATCCGGCGGTGTAATGGGGGACGGTTCGTGAACATCATTCTTCTTGGTCCTCCCGGAGCAGGCAAGGGCACGCAGAGCGCCGGGCTGGTCGAGCGGCACGGGATGCGCCAGCTGTCCACCGGCGACATGCTGCGTGCGGCAGTGAAGGCCGGCACGCCGGTCGGGCTCAAGGCCAAGGAAGTGATGGAGCGCGGCGAGCTGGTCTCGGACGAGATCGTCTCGGACCTGATCGACGCCGAACTGGCGGCGATGGGCCCGGAAACCGGCGCCATCTTCGACGGCTATCCGCGCACCGCCGCGCAGGCCGATTCGCTCGACGCGATCCTCGCCCGCAACGGCCGCGCGCTCGATCACGTGATCGAGCTCGAAGTTGACGAGGACGCGCTGGTCGAGCGCATCACCGGCCGCTTCTCCTGCGCCAATTGCGGCGCGCTCTATCACGACACCGCCAATCCGCCCGCCAAGGAAGGCGTGTGCGACAGCTGCGGCAGCACCGAATTCAAGCGCCGCCCCGACGACAACGAGGAAACCGTGCGCACCCGGATGCAGGAATACCGCGCCAAGACCGCGCCGATCCTGCCTGGCTACGAAGCGCGCGGGATCGTCTCGCGGATCGACGGCATGGCCGCGATCGACACGGTTGCCCAGCAAATTGACGACATTCTGCGCGGCTGATTTGGCGGGGGCGCTTTCGCCGCTGCCATCTTTGGCCTAAGCACCGCCCTCAAGAGGGAGGTTTCGCGTTTATGCCGATGTTCCGTTTGGCCCCGGCTCTTGCCGCGCTGGCACTGGTGCCGGCCGCGCCTCTCGCGGCCGAGGTGACCGGGGGCGGCCCCGACAGCTTCGTCTCGCGCCACGAGGTGGTGGTCACCGCGAGCCCCAAGGAAGTGTGGCTGGCGCTGATCTCGCCGGCAAACTGGTGGACATCCGAGCACACCTGGTCGGGCGAGGCGGCCAATCTGACCCTGACCCCGCAAGCAGGCGGTTGCTTCTGCGAGAAGATCCCCGAAGTGGACGAGCCCGGGCGCTTCACGCTCGAAGGCAGCGTCGAGCATATGCGCGTGATCCAGGCCTATCCTGAACGCGCGCTGCGGATGCAGGGCGCGCTCGGCCCGCTCCAGAGCGAGCCGGTCAACGGCATCCTCACCATCGCCATCAGCCAGGTCGAGCAGGGCACGCGGATCGTGTGGGAGTATAATGTCGGCGGGCCGATGCGGTATGAATTGCCGGTGATCGCGCGGGCGGTCGACGGGGTGATGGGCCTTCAGATCAAGTCGCTCGCCAAGGGTCTCGGAGAGGTCGAACTGCCGAAGCCCGAGCCCGAGCCAGCGCCCGAACCGGCACCCGAGGGCGAGCCGGCGGTGGATGAGGCTGCCCCGGCACCGGACAAGGCACCTGCGCCTCCGGCAAAGGCTCCCGCCGCGGCACCCTCCGCGCCCCTCAAGGCAGCGGTCAAGCCGGCCGAACCGGCACCCGAGAAGACCGCTGCGCCGAAAGCCAAGAGCCCTTCGGTCGATGACGTGTTCAGCGATCTGGCGGACGAGGACAAGCCCTAAGCACAGCACCGTGCCCGCGCTGCAATTCGGCGGGGCAGGGAGCCATCGGGCGGGCCGCAGCGGCTTTGCGCCGGGGGCGGTTGACGGCTCGCACGAATCAGCCTATGCGCGCGGCTCATTCGACATGCTCGAAGCAAGTTCGGCAGGCACAGCGCCCGCGCGTGCCAACCGGACTTTTTGCCGTTTGCGTTCCTGCGACCTTGCAGGCTCCTTGGGCAAGCGGGCAGGCGGATGAATGAGCGTTGAGATAGGGGCGGGCCGCCAAGTGCCCTGAAGTCCCTGTGGAGCATGGAGAAATAAGTGGCTCGTATTGCCGGGGTCAATATCCCCACCAACAAGCGCGTGATCATCGCGCTCACCTATATTCACGGGATCGGTCGCACCACGGCTGTCCAGATCGCTGACAAGCTCGGCATCGCGCACACCGCGCGCGTGCAGGACCTCTCGGACGAGGACATCCTGCGCATCCGCGAAACCATCGACGCCGATTTCACCGTGGAAG
>CAZQOO010000213.1:0-3736 GCA_964594845.1 uncultured Porphyrobacter sp.
AACTCCGTTCGCCCTGAGCTTGTCGAAGGGCTGTTCTTCTTTCGTGAGCTTGCGCTAGAAGAAAGTGCAGGGCTCGGGCAAGCTCAGCCCGAACGGATTGAAAGAAAGTTGGCGATAGGGCCTGCATATCCATGACCTCGCTCCCCGTCACCGAACTCACCCAGCGCGCGCGCAACATCTTCCAGCGCGTGGTCGAGGAATACATCACCAGCGGGCAGCCGGTCGGCTCCAAGACGCTGGCCGCCGACGGCACGCTCAACCTGTCGCCGGCCTCGATCCGCTCGGTGCTGGCGGACCTCGAAATGGCGGGCCTGCTGGCCGCGCCGCATACCAGCGCGGGGCGAATGCCGACCGACGCTGGCTTGCGCATCTTTGTCGACGGGATGATGCGCGTGGCCGAGCCCACGGCGCAGGAGCAAGCCGCGATCGAGGCGCGTCTGGCCGAGGCAGGTCCGGTGGAAGCGGCATTGAAGCAGGCCAGCGCTATTCTCTCCGACCTGTCGGGCGCGGCGGGCATGGTGCTGGTCGCCCCGCGGGAACAGCGGCTCGCCCAGTTCAGCCTCGTCGATCTCGGGCAGGGCCGCGCGCTGGCGGTGCTGGTGGGCGAGGATGGCGGGGTCGAGAACCGCGTGCTGAACATCGGCGGCGCGCTCAGCCCCGGTTCGCTCGACCGGGCGTCGAACTACATCACCGCGCGGCTTGCCGGACGCACGCTGGCCGAGGCGGCGCAGGCGATGCGCGCGGAGATCTCGAACGGCCAGTCCCAGCTCGACGATGCCTCGCGCGATCTGGTCGAGCGCGGACTTGCGGTATGGAGCGAGGATGCCGCCGCGCGCCCCGTGCTCATCGTGCGCGGCGCCGCCAACCTGCTCGATGAAGCCGCGCTCGGCGATATCGAGCGGGTGCGGATGCTGCTCGAGGACCTGGAAAACAAGCAGTCCGTCGCCGAGCTGCTCGATTCGGCGCGCGAGGCCGAGGCGACCCGCATTTTCATCGGTAGCGAGAACCGCCTGTTCGCCCTGTCCGGCTCATCGGTGATCGCCTCGCCCTACCGTGATCGCGAGGGGCGGGTGGTCGGCGTGCTGGGTGTGATCGGCCCCACGCGGTTGAATTACGCGCGGGTTGTCCCCATGGTGGATCTGACCGCCCGATCGCTGGGCAAGCTCATCGCTTGAATGGAAAGCCACAAGACATGATCGACAACGACAAGCCGCGGGATCAGGCGGCCGAAGACGAATTGAAGGGTGTGCCCGAAGAATTTCTCGATGGCGCCGAAGGCAGCGCAGAGGACAGCGTCGGCGAGGCGCTGGCCGCGCTGCGGCGCGATCTCGAAGCGGCCAAGCAGGACATTCTCTACGCGCAGGCCGAAACCCAGAACGTGCGCCGCCGTCTGGAGCGCGAGAAGGACGAGGCGCGCGCCTATGCCGCGACCGGCTTTGCCCGCGACATCCTGAGCGTCGCCGACAATCTCGCCCGCGCGGTGCAGGCCATCCCCGAGACACTGCGCGCCGACGACAGCATGAAGGGCCTCGTGATCGGCCTCGAAGCGACCCAGCGCGAGCTGGAGAAGGTGTTCGCCAGCCACGGCATCACCCGCATCGCCGCCATGGGCCTGCCGCTCGATCCCAACCAGCACCAGGCCATGCTCGAAGTGCCGAGCAATGACGTCGAGCCCGGCACCATCGTGCAGGAATTGCAGGCCGGCTGGATGATCAAGGACCGCCTGCTGCGCGCCGCGATGGTGGCGGTGGCGAAGAAGCCGGAATAGGCGCTCACATCAGGTAGATCACCAGATAGCGCGCGATCAGCAGGGCCAGCAGAACAAGGCTGGCCTTGCGACTGCGCGTGATGGCCGCCGCCAGCATAAGCGCCAGCAGAACAGCGGTGATCGCAAGCGGCACGGGCAGCAGCACCTGTTCGGCGAGCACCGGAATCGCCATGATGAACAGCCATTGCACCAGCACCATGACGATCAGCATCGCAAACACCACACGGTGTACCCGCAGATAGTGCGTGTCGAGATCGACGAAATCTTCCGGGTTGGACGGGAACACCAGCCTGCTCGCGAGAAAATAGGCCCCCGAGAACACCACCACGCCGAGCACCATGGGCGTGCTGACCGGGATCAGGCTGCGCACCGGCCAGGCGAACATCCAGAACGACAGCAGATCGAGGATCACGAACACGGCCAGCAGCGGGGTCAGCCAGCCGATCCGGAACGCCTTGTCCTGTGCGTCACGCGCCAGCTTGAATTCGAGGGTCCGGCCCAGACCGGTGAGCAGCTCGACCAGCGACAGGCCCAACACGAGGCTGTAGAGCGCAAAGACAAACTCGAACTCGCTCATGCCGCGGCCCCCGGGAAGTTCACCAGCGCATCATAAACGGCCTTGTCGGCAACACCCGCTACGACCGCGCCGTGCCGCAACAGAAAGGCATGGCGCACGATTTCAGCCTGTTGTTCAATGCCATATTGCCCAAGGCTGAGGCCCGGCCTCAAGGCATAGTCATAGCGGCACCACGGGTGGCGGCGCAGGACGAGATACCAGCGCCCGCGGGTCTGCGCCTGCCAGACGTGCACCATCTCGTGGATGAAGTGGCCCTGCAACGCGAGCGGTGCGTCGGCGAAATCGTCGCAGTAATGGCTGGCCAGCGGATGGAAGTGGAGGTGGCCCATCGGGGCCATCGTTACGCCCCGGGGATGCAACGGGAAGAACTTGCGCCGGCGCACCGTCACCTGCGCATAGTCGATCGCGGCGCCGAACATGCTGCGGGCAAGCGCAATCTCGCCTTCCGTCAGGGGGCGGATTCCGCCGACCGGACAGACCGGCGGCAGTGCGTCCATGCGCACCGCCGCCAGTTCTTCTCCGGTCAGCCGGTCGATCAGCGCTCTTCACCCGCGGCGCGGACCTCGGCTTCGAACACCTGCGTGGTGCCGCCCGACATGGTGAGCGTGACCTTGACCTTGTCGCCCGGCTTCCACGTGGCCGGCGGCTCCATCGCCATCACGTGCAGACCGCCCGGCTTGAATTCGACCTTGGTGCCCTTCGTCAGCGCGATCGGCAGCGCCTCCATCATCTGCACCTTGAAATCATATTCGCCATAGTCGTGCATCATCGCCATGCCGGCGCCTTCGACATCGGCCTTGCGGATGGTGAGACCCTGTTCGCCCTGATAATCCAGATCGAAATAGACCGCCGCCGGATTGCCTGCGACCGGGGCAAGCACGAGGCGCGCGTTGCTGATGGTCATGCCCGGCACCTGCCCGGCGACCGCTTCGGCCGGAGCCTCGGCCTCGCCGCCACAGGCCGCAAGGCCCAGCATCGCCGCCGCCACACCCGCCGCCAGCGCGCCGCGCCGCAGACCCCGAACCGATCCCTCAATGATTTTCACGTGTTGTCGCTCCCTCTTGGAATGGCGGAAAACTAGGCGCTCCCAAGTCTTGTGCCAAGCAAAACCGCACCTATATCGCGCTCACAAACGAGCCGCCAAAGCGCTTTGCCGCCCTGTGGGAAGCGCGATGTGCGGTGTCCAACAAACTTCCAGATGGATGGGGTAAAAATGGGTAAAGTAATCGGTATCGACCTCGGCACCACCAATTCCTGCGTTGCAGTGATGGATGGCGGTAAACCCAAGGTGATCGAAAATTCTGAAGGCGCACGCACCACGCCTTCGATCGTGGCCTTCGCCAAGGATGGCGAGCGCCTGATCGGACAACCGGCCAAGCGTCAGGCGGTGA
>CAZQOO010000214.1:0-3734 GCA_964594845.1 uncultured Porphyrobacter sp.
TCGATGCGGTCAAGGAACTGCTCGAGGCGTGCAAGGCGCTGGATAGCTCGCTGGCTTAAGGTATCGTGTCACTGACCATATCAGGGTTGTTGGTAATTATGGGCGCGGCCGCCCAGGCCGAAACCTATCCTGCAACCTTGGTCTGGTCAGAAGCAGAGAGGTTCTGCAAAGCAGCGGAGGCTCAGCCGACTGGATGGGTGATGTTCGAGCCGGAGCCGGATACAGTCCTTGACTACCTCAGGCGACCAAATCCGGTGTTACGCGGCAACGACGATCCGATTTACGACATCTACTCGGCAGTTGTCGGCGGCAGAAAACTCTTTGCCATGAAGCGCATGTCGGAGACTCATCGGTACTGTCGCGTGCTCGACCTTGAGTGGCAGCAGAAAATCGACATGGAAGAGTGGAAATCGCTTGCCGGTCATATTCGCAGGGAGACCGACCAGCATTCCCAACAGCGGATCGATTGGGGGCAGCCAGAAATCGATGGAAAATCCGGTCGAATAGAGTTGCGCTACAAAGGTTGGAAGCCGCCGACGGACTCGGTGGGCTATCTGGGATTAACGATGACTTTCAGTGAAAGAGCAAAATCATGAGCATCCTCGTAAACAAAGACACCAAGGTCATCACCCAGGGGATGACCGGCAACACCGGCACCTTCCACACCCAGGCCGCGCTCGATTACGGGACGCAGATGGTCGCGGGCGTGACGCCGGGCAAGGGTGGCACCACCCATATCGGCCTGCCGCAGTTCGACACCGTGCGCGAAGCCAAGGCCGCGACCGGCGCGACCGCCTCGTGCATCTACGTGCCGCCGCCGTTCGCCGCAGACGCGATCTGCGAAGCCATCGATGCCGAGATCGAACTGATCATCTGCATCACCGAGGGCATTCCGGTGCTCGACATGGTCCGTGCCAAGCGCGCGCTCGCGGGCTCGAAGTCGCGCCTCATCGGCCCCAACTGCCCCGGCGTGCTGACCCCGAACGAGTGCAAGATCGGCATCATGCCGGCCAACATCTTCAAGAAGGGCTCGGTCGGCATCGTCTCGCGTTCGGGCACGCTCACCTATGAAGCCGTGCACCAGACCACCATGGCGGGCCTTGGCCAGACCACCGCGGTCGGCATCGGCGGCGACCCGGTCAACGGCACCAACTTCATCGACGTGCTCGACCTGTTCCTCGACGATCCCGAGACCGAGAGCATCATCATGATCGGCGAAATCGGCGGGTCGGCCGAAGAAGAAGCCGCCGCCTTCATCAAGGCCGAGGCCGCCAAGGGCCGCAAGAAGCCGATGGTCGGCTTCATCGCCGGGCGCACCGCCCCTCCGGGCCGCCGCATGGGGCACGCGGGTGCGATCGTCAGCGGCGGTCAGGGCGGCGCGGAAGACAAGATCGCGGCGATGGAAGATGCGGGCATCCGCGTCTCGCCCTCGCCCTCGCTGCTCGGCGAAACGCTGGCCGCGATGCTGAAAGAAACGGCCTGATCGCCGTCATGAATACCGGCCCCTCGCACGCGTGACGCGGGGGGCCACAGTTTCTCCCTATTGCTTCCTCCTCCCCAGGAGTCCCCCCGATGGGCAACGAACCGCAGAACTTCCTCCCCGCCTTCACCGATCAGGAAGGCCCGCAGCCCGGTCCTTCGTGGGCGAAGCGCGGCTGGCTCGACACGCTGGCAGACAGCGGCGCGGACCTCGTGGCCGCGATGGACCCGACCGAGATGAAGCTCGCGGTCGCCAAGGCGGCCAAGGACGCCGGCAAGCCGCTCGACGGGAAGGCGGTCGAAAAGGCGTCCGCCCTTTCGATTGCGGCGATGACGCTCGTTCGCCTCTACCGCGTGCGTGGGCACATGGCGGCGGATCTCGATCCGCTCGGCCTCAGCAACCGCGAAGGCCCGGCTGACCTCACGCTCGAATGGCACGGGCTGGCGGGCAAGGAGAACGAGGACGTCTATGTCGGCGGCGTGCTGGGCATGGAGTGGACCACGGTGGGCAAGCTCCACCAGCGCCTGCGCGAAGTCTACTGCGGCAAGGTCGGCCTCGAATACATGCACATCGCCGACACCGAGGAACGCCGCTTCCTCCAGGACAAGTTCGAAAGCCCGGGCGAGACGATCCAGTTCACGCCCGAAGGCAAGAAGGCGATCCTCGCCGCGGTGCTGCGCGGGGAAGGCTACGAGGAATTCCTCGCCAAGAAGTACGTCGGCACCAAGCGCTTCGGCCTTGATGGCGGCGAAGCGATGATCCCGGCGCTTGAAGCCGTGATCAAGCACGGCGGCAGCTCGGGCGTGCGCGAGATCATCTACGGCATGGCCCACCGCGGCCGGTTGAACGTGCTCGCCAACGTGATGGCCAAGCCCTACCGCGTGATCTTCCACGAATTCTCGGGCGGCTCGGCCAACCCCGATGACGTCGGCGGATCGGGCGATGTGAAATACCACCTTGGCACCTCGACCGACCGCGAGTTCGACGGGATCTCGGTCCACATGAGCCTTGTGCCCAACCCTTCCCACCTTGAAGCGGTGAACCCGGTGGTCCTCGGCAAGACCCGCGCGCAGCAGGCGATCCGCGACGATTTGAAGACCAAGAGCCAAGTGCTGCCCGTGCTGATCCACGGCGATGCCGCCTTCGCAGGTCAGGGCGTGGTGTGGGAGAGCCTCTCGCTCGTCCCCGGATACGACACCGGCGGCTGCATCCACTTCATCATCAACAACCAGATCGGCTTCACCACCTCGCCCAAGTTCGCGCGGTCCTCGCCCTATCCGAGCGACGTGGCCAAGGGCGTGATGGCGCCGATCCTCCACGTCAACGGCGACGATCCCGAAGCGGTGACCTTCGCCTGCAAGCTCGCGGTCGAATACCGCCAGACCTTCCACCGCGACGTGGTGATCGACATGTGGTGCTATCGCCGCTTCGGCCACAACGAGGGTGACGAGCCCAAGTTCACCCAGCCGTTGATGTACGACAAGATCCGCGCCCACCCCAAGGTCAGCGTGTCTTACGAAGCGCGGCTGGTGCGCGAGGGCGTGGTCGAACCCGGCACCCGCGAGACAATTGCCGCCGAATTCACCGCGCTGCTCGAAGAGGAATTCGAAGCGGGCAAGAGCTACAAGGCCAACGAGGCCGACTGGTTCGGCGGCCGCTGGGCCGGGCTCAACAAGCCTGCCGACCCGGAGACCGCGCGCCGCAGCGTGGAAACCGCGATCGAGCCCAAGATGCTCGATTCCTTGGGCCGTGTGCTGACCGAAGTCCCCGCCGATCTCGAGATCCACAAGACATTGGACCGTGTGCTCGCCGCCAAGCGCGAGATGTTCGCGACCGGCGAAGGCTTCGACTGGGCCACCGCCGAAGCGCTCGCTTTCGGCAGCCTCGTGATGGAAGGCTATGGCGTGCGTCTTTCGGGTCAGGACTCGGGCCGCGGCACCTTCAGCCAGCGCCACGCGGTGTGGGTGGACCAGAAGTCGGAGCGCAAATACGTCCCGCTTTCCACCCTGCCCCATGGCAAGTTCGAGGTGCACGATTCCACCCTGTCGGAATATGGCGTGCTCGGCTTCGAATACGGCTTTGCCATGGCCGATCCCAAGTGTCTGGTGCTGTGGGAAGGCCAGTTCGGCGACTTCGCCAACGGCGCGCAGATCATGATCGACCAGTTCGTCGCCAGCGGCGAGAGCAAGTGGCTGCGCGCCAACGGCCTCGTGATGCTGCTGCCGCACGGCTATGAAGGCCAGGGGCCGGAGCA
>CAZQOO010000215.1:0-3727 GCA_964594845.1 uncultured Porphyrobacter sp.
CATAGCGCGCGAGCGTGTTGCCGATCCGCTCGATGTTGCAGAGGTCCGAGCCCATGCCGATGATCATTTGAACGCCCTGATGATAACGGCCACCAGCAGGCCGACAGCCACTACGTGCAGCATCACCTGCGCCTTGAACAGCGGATGCGCAAAATCGCCCTTGGCGACCTTCAATGCGCCGACGAAGCCGAAGATCTGCAAGGCGACCCAGCCGACCGCGAAGACCACCATCACCCGCGTGCTGAGCGCAAAGCCGAGAAAGCCGATGGCGACAAGGAACAGCGCCGCGGCACCGGCGGCCCAGCGTTTCTGCTCGGGCGCGAGGGTGGGGAGGTCGTCGCCCGCCATCAGCGCACTTCGTCCATCAATTCGCGCATCCGGCGGATGGCGTTCTCCAGCCCGACGAACACCGCCTCGCCGATCAGGTAGTGGCCGATGTTGAGTTCGGCGATCTGGGGAATCGCCGCGATCGGCTGCACGTTCTCGAAGGTGAGGCCGTGGCCGGCGTGCGGCTCGATCCCGTTCTTGGCGGCGAGGGCGGCCATGTCGGCGATGCGGCGCAATTCGCGCTCGACTTTCTCGCGGTCCCCGTCGAGGAAGGCGTGGGCATATTCGCCGGTGTGGAATTCGACCACGGGCGCGCCGAGGCGCAGCGCGGCGTCGAGCTGGCGTTCGTCGGCCTCGATGAACAGCGAGACGCGGATCCCTGCGCCCTTCAACTCGTCGACGATCGGCACCAGCGTGTTGTGCATCCCCGCCGCGTCGAGCCCGCCCTCCGTGGTGCGCTCCTCGCGCTTTTCGGGGACGATGCAGGCGGCATGAGGGCGGTGGCGCAGCGCGATGGCGAGCATCTCGGGCGTGGCCGCCATTTCGAGGTTCAGCGGCAGATCGGTCGCCGCCTGGATGCGCGCCAGATCCTCGTCGCGGATATGGCGGCGGTCTTCGCGCAGGTGCGCGGTGATCCCGTCGCCGCCCACGGCCGCGACGATCTCGGCCGCGCGCACCGGATCGGGATGATCCCCGCCGCGTGCGTTGCGGATCGTGGCGACGTGATCGTTGTTCACGCCGAGGCGCAGGTGGGCGGGTGCGTGGGTCAGGGCTATTCCTTCCGGCTGCCGGGTTTGGTTACCTCTACGGCTGCCAGCGCCGCCGGGATGTCGTGTTCGTCGTAGGTGGGAAAATCAATGGCGAGCAGCGGATAGAACGGCACGCCCAGATCGACCGACCCGCAGGAACGGTCGATGATTGCGCATTCGGCGATCACTTCGCCGCCCTCGCGCGCCACGGCGGCGATGGCCTCGCGGCTGGAGAGGCCGGTGGTGACCACGTCTTCGACCATCAGCACCTTCGCGCCCTTTTCAAGCGCGAAGCCGCGGCGCATGTGGAACACGCCCTCGGGCCTCTCGAGGAACAGCGCGTCCTTGCCCATTGCGCGACCGACTTCGTGGCCGATGATGATTCCGCCCATCGCGGGAGAGACCACCACATCGACCGCATCGCGCACCTCGGCAGGGATGCCCGCCACCACCGCTTCGGCCAGCCTTGCGGCGCGTGCGGGGTTCATCAGCACCCTTGCGCATTGCAGATAATGACCGCTGTGTCGGCCCGACGAGAGCTTGAAATGGCCTTCGAGCAGGGCACCCGACGCGCGGAATTCGCCCAGCACTTCATCTTCGGTCACAAGCGAACTCCATAGAAAACATAGGGGAAAGCGCCGACTTGCGCAGGCGACACGGGGGCTTGCATAAATTTCTCCCTAGAAGCGCTTGAGGCCCTCGGCAAGCATCGCTAAGGGCGAGGATGAAGCCGACCCTGCGGGGTGGGCCAGACGCTGTCAGCCATAAGCCTCGAGGGGGGCGCGCGGCGGGCAGCATGGGATCAGATTCGAACCACTTGGGCACAGACATGGGTCAAAGGCACACCCGTATGAAATTGGCTATCCTTGCGGCAGTTGCCGCCGGGCTCGCGGCGTTTGCGCCGATGACGGCTGCTGCACAGGATGCAGCCGCGCCCGCTCCCGCTCCGGTTGCAGTCGAAGCGGCTGCGCCTGCTGCTGATGCAGCCGCAGCTCCGGCTCCGGCGGCTGACGCTGCTGCTCCGGCCAGCACCTACACGCCGATGGCTCCGACCAAGGGCAAGGGCATGCCGACCGATCCGCGCACCGGCGAGCCGGGCGCGATGGCCAAGAGCCTGACCTTCCAGGACCAGTACACCGACAACGGCGAATATGCGCTGGGGATGCACAACTACATCCTGATGCCGGTGATCACGGTCATCAGCCTGTTCGTCCTCGGCCTGCTGCTTTACGTGGTGGTGCGCTTCAATCGCCGCGCCAACCCGGTCGCCTCCAAGACGACGCACAACACCATGATCGAAGTGGTGTGGACGATCGTTCCGGTGATCATTCTGGTGGTGATCGCGGTGCCCTCGATCACGCTGCTGGCACGCCAGTACGAAACGCCGCCGGCCGATGCCGTCACCATCAAGGCGACCGGCTACCAGTGGTACTGGGGCTACACCTACCCCGATCACGGCGAGATCGAAGTCATCTCGAACATGCTCGATGATGCCGAGGCCCTGAAGCGCGGCGAACCGGCGCAGCTGGCGGTGGACAACCGCATGGTCGTGCCTGCCGGCGTGCCGCTGCGGATCCAGACCACCGCCACCGACGTGATCCACGCCTTCGCCGTGCCGTCGCTGTGGTTCAAGATGGACGCGGTGCCGGGCCGTCTCAACGAAAAGCTGCTGACCATCAAGGAGCCGGGCGTGTACTACGGCCAGTGCTCCGAACTGTGCGGCGCGCGTCACGCCTACATGCCGATCGTGGTCGAGGCGCTGCCGCCGGCCGAGTTCGCCGCATGGGTGAAGGCGCAGGGCGGTTCGATGCCCGGAGAAGCAGGGGGCGAGGAAGGGGCGGCAGCGGCCGCTGCTGCGCCCGCCCTGGCCGCTGCCGCCGCCGCGCCTGCCGCCGCCCGCTGAGACACGATACAGATTTAACGCGAGAGAGTAGCTGACCATGGCAACCACCGCAGAAGGCTTCGACGCTCACCACGGGCACGGCCACGACGCGCATGATCACGCGGACCACAAGCCGGGCTTCTTCGCCCGCTGGTTCATGTCGACCAACCACAAGGACATCGGCTCGATGTACCTGATCTTCGCGATCATCGCGGGGATCGTCGGGGGCGCGATCTCGGGCATCATGCGCATCGAGCTGGCCGAGCCGGGCATCCAGTACCTGCAGTGGTGGGCCCAGTTCATGGGCGGCGGCAATGATCTCAACACCGCGCTGCACATGTGGAACGTGTTCATCACCGCCCACGGTCTCATCATGGTGTTCTTCATGGTCATGCCGGCGATGATCGGCGCGCCGGACATGGCCTTCCCGCGCATGAACAATGTCAGCTTCTGGCTGACCGTGGCGGGCTTTTTCTCGCTGCTGTTCTCGCTGTTCGTGCCTGGCGGTTCCGGCCCGGGTGCGGGCACCGGCTGGACGGTCTACGCGCCGCTGTCGACCAGCGGTTCGGTCGGTCCGGCGGTCGACTTCGCGATCTTCTCGCTGCACCTGTCGGGTGCGGGCTCGATCCTGGGCGCGACCAACTTTATCACCACCATCTTCAACATGCGCGCGCCGGGCATGACCCTGCACAAGATGCCGCTGTTCGTGTGGTCGGTGCTGGTCACCGCCTTCCTGCTGCTGCTGTCGCTGCCCGTGCTGGCTGGCGCC
>CAZQOO010000216.1:0-3661 GCA_964594845.1 uncultured Porphyrobacter sp.
CTTGCCGCGCTCGGCATCGTGCTGCGCTGATCCCTCCATCGAAAGGACATCCCCATGGCAACCATGGACATCTTCGAGAGCGATGCCTTCTCGCTCGTCGAACTGACGCGCGCGCTCGAGAACATCCCCTTCCGCCCCGCGACCCTTTCGGGCTCGGGCCTCTTCGGCAGCAGGGGCGTGCGCACGCGCAGCGTCATCATCGAAAGCCGCGACGGCACGCTCGCCCTCATCCCCTTCTCGGAACGCGGCGCGGGCTACGACAACCAGAGCCCCGAGCGGCGGCAGGTCCGCGCCTTCGTCTGCCGGCAGTTCAAGAAGCAGGATGTGCTCTGGGCCTCCGAGATCCAGGCCCTGCGCGAGTTCGGGTCCGAAAGCTCGGCCCAGCAGGCGCAGGCCGAAGTGGCGCGGCGCATGCAGCGCCTGCGCTCGGATGCAGAGTTCACCTTCGAATACCACCTCCTGAACGCGATCCAGGGGCTGGTGAAGGATCCCCGCGACGGGGCGACGGTCATCGATTACGCGAGCGAGTTCGCGATCACGCCCGCGGCCGAGATCGACTTCGACCTCGACAATGCGACGCCCGCCTCGGGCGCACTTCGCAAACGCTGCCAGGCGCTGATCGAGAGCGTCGAGGACAGCCTCGGCGGGCTTGCCATCGGGCCGGTGCAGTTGCGCGCCGAATGCGGTTCGGCCTTCTTCGCCGATCTCGTCGCCCACAAGGAGATCCGCGAGACCTACCTCAACACGGCAGCGGCGAACGAGTTGCGCGGCCGGGTCGTGGACGAGTTCACCTTCGCGGGCATCACCTTCCGCCGCTATGGCGGGAACACGACCGTGGGCGTGCCGACCGACAAGGCGTATTTCTACCCCCAGGGCATCGAGGGCCTCTTCGAGATCTACTTCGCCCCGGCCGACACCTTCGAGACGGTGAACACGCTCGGCCTGCCGCTCTACGCGCGCATGATCCCCGACCGCGACCGCGACGAATGGGTGCGCCTCGAGATCGAGAGCAACCCGCTGCCGATCTGCACCCGCCCGCAGGTGCTGCGTTCGGCGCGGCGGACGTGATGACGGCCTTCGCCGACGCGGTTGGGGCCCTCTTCGCGGATCCAAACCTTTCCACCCCGGCGCTCTACCACCAGGCGGGCGTCGGGGTAGACCGCAGCGTTCAGGTGATGCGCCGCAATCCTGATCGGCTGGTCGAGTTCGGGGCGGCGCGGCTTGTGAGCGACAGCGTGGTGCTCGATGTGCGGGTTTCCGACTGCCCCGAGCTTGCCGCGGGTGACCGCTTCGAGATCGCGGGCGAGATCTTCGTCGTGCAGGGCGCGCCGCAACGGGATCGGGAGCGCCTCGTCTGGACGGTGGAGCTCTTGCCCTGGTGGCCCGACCCGCATGCAGATCCGGCTTCATAGCGCGAGGGCGCCGGGATGATCCGCATGGAGATCGCGGGCGACATTGCGCGGCTGATGGCGGCCGAGGCCGCGGCAGGCGAGCGCGCGGTCACGGCCGCGATCCGCTCGGCCGGGGCCGGGCTCAAGGCGGCCTGGCGCGCGCAGATCATGGGCGCGGGGCTCGGGGCCCGGCTTGCCCGCACCATCCGTTCGGAGAGCTATCCCAAGGCGCGACCCAGCCTCAACGCCGCGGCCCTCGTCTGGTCGAAGGCGCCGGCGATCGTGGGCGCGCATGATGCGGGCGCGCTGATCCGGTCGCGGTCGGGCTTCTGGCTCGCGATCCCGACCCCGGCGGCCGGCAGGGGCAGCGGCGGCAAACGCCTCAGCCCCGCCGAGTGGGAACGCCGCCGCGGGCTGCGGCTGCGCTTCGTCTATCGCCCACGCGGCCCGAGCCTCCTCGTCGCCGACGGTCGCGTGAACAGCCGGGGCCTTGGTGTGGCGTCGCGCTCGAAGACCGGGCGCGGTGCGGCCAGCGTGCCGATCTTTCTCCTCGTGCCGCAGGTCAAGCTGCGCAAGCGGCTCGATCTCGCGCGCGATGCCAGGGCCGTTCAGGAGCAGATCCCCGGCGCGATCGTAGCCAATTGGGTCCAGCCACGGGGCTGACCTGTATCGACACGTCGCCGCTTGTGGCATACATTGCCAATGGAGCTTCAGGAGGTTCAGATGGGAACCCGAAATGTCGTCCTGACCGAAAGTCAGTCGGCACTGGTCGATCGACTGGTTGCGTCAGGCCGGTATCAGAATGCCTCGGAGGCACTGCGCGCAGGTCTGCGCCTCCTCGAGCGTGAGGAAACAGAACTTGCAGCGATCCATGATCGGCTCTCCGCGGGCCTCGCGCAAGCGCGACGGGGCGATCTGGCTGAGGGCAGCGGTGAAGAGGCGATCCGTCGCGCATTCGCAACTGCCCGCGTCGAAAACTGATGCCGAAGCCTTGGCGCCTGACGCGACAGGCAAGCTTGGCCATTGAAGAAATCGCGCGCTGGACCACGGAGACCTTCGGACCTCGGCAGGCGGCGGCCTATCTAGAGGACATGATCGCGCGATGCGCGGAGATCGCCGCCGGGACCGCCATCACCCAGGATTGCCGACGTCTGATCGATCCTGATCTGCCGGAGGACCTGCGCTTCACGCGCGCAGGCCAGCACTTCGTGGTCTTCGTCGAAGACCCAGACCAGATCATCGTCATCGACCTCCTCCATAGCCGTAGCGATCTACCGAGCCGCCTCGGCAGGATTCGAGCGGACAAGGCGAGAAACGATCCATAGGTCCGGGCGGGCTCCGGCGAACCGGGACGATCATGACACCCCGCGAGACCAACCTGACCGCGTTGGCGGACCTCCTGCGCACGGTCCTGCAATATGCCGCTGCCGCGCGGCGAGGTCGTGCCGTTCGACATCGTTGTGGCCAATAGCGCGCATGGCAGGATAGAAAAATCACGCTCTGTAGATCAGTAACCCGCTTCTCGCTGGTGGCGGACGGCCAAGATTACGGCCTTCTCGCCATCAAATCGGTAAAGCGCAATGTAGCCGCTGCCTCCGAAGGGGATGATCCATTCCCGGAATTCCGGCGCCATATGTTCAGCGGGGCGGCCAGCTGCCGGCTGGTCTGCGAGGGTTTTTACATGCGTTCGGATGGCCTTCACGGCTTCGGACGCTGCCGTCGCGTTCTTCTCGGCCAGAAACAGATGCAGACGCTCAATGTCGCGTAGCGCGGCTGGTGACCAGATCAGGGGTGGCATTCAGGCGGCTCGCAGATTTCGCCGCCCTCCAGACGGGCCAGCCAGGCATCCGCCTCGCTGTGCGTCACGTGCAAGCCGGTGAGCTCGTATTCGTGCCATGCTTCAAGCGCAGATCGGCGAAAGGCCTCGCGCTTTTCTTCGCGATCCAGGAATTCGGCGACCGCTTCGCGCAGGATCCAGTGTGGCGTGCGATCACGGGCTTTAGCCAGCTTCTGAAGCCGGTTGCGCGTAGCTTCGTCCAATTTGACCGCTACAGGTCGGACCGCGCTCATGCGTGATTCCTTCTGCAAGGTATCATAAAGTAATACCCTCCTAGCACAAAGGCGCTGCAGCTTCCAGTCAGCATTGGAACCCTTCCCATGCCAACCCAGCGAGAAACCATCCTCACCACTCTGGCGGATTTGCTCGGCACGGTGTCGCATGTGCCGCTTCTGCGCGGCGAGGTTCTGCCGGAACGCATCCCGCCCTCGGG
>CAZQOO010000217.1:0-3654 GCA_964594845.1 uncultured Porphyrobacter sp.
CGGCGCCGGCTGTGGCGCCGGCTGTGGCGCCTGTCGCGGCGCCGGCTGTGGCGCCCGTCGCGGCGCCGGCTGTGGCGCCCGTCGCGGCGCCGGCTGTGGCGCCCGTCGCGACGCCGGCTGTGGCGCCCGTCTCGGCGCCGATCGTGGCACCGGCTGTGGCGCCCGTCGCGGCGCCGACGATGCCCGCGAACCAGTCAAAGTAGTCGTACAGGTCGCCGACGTAGACGTATTTTTTCACCGCGGCGTACTCCGGCAGCGCCAGCAGGTACCGGTACTTGGGCATCGCGGCGGCGGCCTCGTCGCCGTCGAGCACGTTCGCGAACCGCATCCGCGGTGTTGCTGCGTCGCCGTCGGCCGCGAGCACGCGCAGCTGGCCCTCGATCAGCGCGTAGACCTCGCGCAGCGTCCGCGTCTGCGTGCCGCCCTTGCCGACGACCGACTTGAAGTTGACGTAGATGTCGACGGGCACACCATCCGCGCCGTCGACGCGCTGCACGCCGTCGAGGTCCTCGGTGTAGTCGAAGCCGTCGTCGCGCCTGTTTGGCTGTGCGACGTTAATTAATTCCACGCGCCGCAGGTTGATGCGCGCCGTGGTCTTCGCGCACGCGACGCCGGTCCCTTCGACGACCTTCGCGCGCTGGAACGTCTCCGGGCCCATCGCGCCGCGGCCGCCGGCGACCACGCCGTGCTGCTGCTGGCGCTGCGTCTTGGTTATCTGCGCGCCGGGGATGACGTCGGCCGGGCGGTGGACGGGCATCGTGTGTGTATGTTAACTTAATGGAGGGGGGTTAACCGGCCGGAAAAAAGACGTTCACTTTTCTTAGCCGAGCAGCTCAGTAAAGGCCTTATTTGCGGCGTCGAGGTCCGCGAGCGGGCCGATGGCGGCCGCGTCGCGCGGCGGCAGGTAGGCGCCCTCGGCGCGCGTCTGAAACGCCGAGTAGCTGTCCCAGACCATGTATTCGACGACGTCGCCGTCGCGCTGCCAGTAGACGACCATCCGGCCGCGGTCGGTGGAGACGAACATGTTCAGCTCGGCCAGCTCCTGCTCGCTGAGGTTCCACCACCAGTAGTCGGCGTGATTAGTGTAATCGGCCTGCATTGATGGGTGTTTTATCGGGTGTAGAAAAAACATTCATTTTTTACATATCCAACATTTCGAAGTTGGATACGGCCGACCGTAGTCGTTGACAACCATGTAGAAAAAAGAGGTTCAATTTATGGGTTATATGTAGTCGATGATACAGGTAAATAGCTCACGTAGTTCTTCGTACTCCTTCGGCATCCCGTCGCCAAGCAGGCGTACAGTATACGGTTTGCCATCGCGCTGTGCACCAAAATCGTCGCAGTCGTGCACTAGCGTGTATTTGAGCACGCCATTAGTCTCCCAGTAGACAACCGTTTTGTAGGGTTTGCCATCTTTTTCGATTACGCAGGGTATGCAATCATCCGGGAGGGTATCGATGAACTCAAACGGCTGTACGGGCGGGAGACGCGGCGCCACCGGGGCGGTCGCCTTGTTGAGTTTCGCGGCCTGGCGGGGCGCGCCGCGCGTCATGTTGCGCGCCTGGCGCGCCAGCGCGGCGTCGAGGACCGGGTTGCTAGCCATTCTTGGGTGGTGGGAGGCAGACGGTAGAATTGAGGGTGGGATCAACCGACCGTAAAAAAGACATTCAATTTTTTGTACCCCCCCGATATTCAAGCCTAAATCCAGCCGAGGCCGGCCGCGGTCGCATAGCCGAGCGCCGCGCCGCCGACGTAGATCGCCGCCATCGCGCCCTCGTAGCTGCGGCGGCGTTCGTCGCCGGGGCACCAGCCGCTGACGGCGCAGCTGAGCGCCTGGATGTACAGCATCGCGACGACGCCGACGACGAACGCGGCGAAGATGAGGTCGTTGGTCATAGTTCCTAAAGATGTTTATACAATGCCCACGATGGTTAAAAAACTGAATGCAAAATTTAGCGTCAGCAAAACGGACCACCGACAATGCACACACCGCCCACTGAAGAGGGCTATCCGCTTCATCCGCTGCGCGCGGACGCAGAGGCAGCGCCGCTGTGTGTCAACGACGCTGCGCCGTCGGAGGGCCGGCTCAGGGCGCTCCGGCGCTGGTTCCATCAACAGTATACGAACCGCGAACTCGGCGCCAGCGTGTTTTGGCTGCTCGTGGTTGCGACGGTCGCGGCACTCATTATGTGGGGGGCTCGTCGCGATGGGTCAGCGCATCGACGGCCTGTTGCCGGTCGAGACCAAGTGCGTCGCGGTCGACTACACGGTTAAAGCCAGCGCGTACCAGCTCGATATGCGGCCGCTCAAAACGCGGCTGCAGGATGTCGCCGGCACGTGCGAGTTCGGCGTCGCGAAGGGGACGCCGAGCGAGGAGATAGAGCGCCGTGCGCGGGAGCACGTCGAGAGTGGAACCAAGTTTCGCTGCTATGTGTGCGAGGGGTGCAACAAGAAGGCGCGAATCGACTGCGACGCGGCGCAGACCACGGTCGGCCTCATGCTGTTCCTGATGATGGTACTCTGCGTTGTCTTCTTTGTGTTCGCGACATTTACATGTATGATTGCGGAAAGCATCTACAACATGATATAATTTTTTATCAGGTCGCGGCGTGTGATAAAAGAAAAATCAAAAGTACCCGTTGCGTATGTATGAGTCGATGTGCGCGGCGGCGCGCTTGAGGTACCGCCCGGCGCGGTACGGGATCGACACGAACTCCGGCGAGTCTGTCGCGGAAATAATGATGACATCAAATTCGTCATTCATGTACTCTATAGTTTTGGATGATATTTTAAATCTATAGTTATCAACAGATAATATACAATGTGAGTTATAGACGTAGAGTGTATACCATGCTTTGTATTTATACGTCTTATTTAATACACCGACGAGTTTAATTGCTACCGAACCATACAACGATGACATTTTAGCGAGGTTTATCCATAGATAAAAATAACCATTCAATTTTTCCTTACACTGCGGGTACCGCCTCGTGGCTGATTTTCTCCTCGGCGACCGTGTACTCCTTTTGCATGTAGACCTGCTTGCGGTCGCGGAACTGCGACGCGAGCGGCGTGGCGACGTCAACCAGGTCGACGACGCGCCGCTCCAGGCTCAGGTCGCCGCCGCGGCGCTCGATGCGGCCGACGATCTGCCGCAGCCCGGAGCGCCGCGGCGTCGCCAGCACCAGCGCGCTCATGCGGACGATCGAGACGCCGGTGCCGGTGTACGCGTAGGTGGTGAACACGACGTCGGCCGTGTCGTACGCGGCGGCGACCGTCTCGCGCGAGGCGCCGCCGCGCAGCAGCACCGCCTGGACGCGCAGCGCGCCGTTGTTTTCCGGGTTGTCGGTTGCGTTTTCCGCAACGGCCTGGATGTTGCTTGCAACATTGTCGGCCGCCAGCCGCGCCGCGAAGCTCCGACCGAGCGCCTCGGCGTGCGCGCGGCGCTCGCAGAAGACGAACGTCGCGCGGCGCTCCGCGACCGCCAGCCGCCAGATCCACGCGAGCAGCAGCCGGTTGCGCGCCGGGTCCTCGGCCAGCTGCGCGATCATCAGCGGCGCGCTGACGGTCGGCTGGCCGCCGGGGCCGCGCTCGTTGTACAGCGTCTGCGTGTGCGACGCCGGGCCGGTGTACCGCAGCACGTCGACGCGG
>CAZQOO010000218.1:0-2166 GCA_964594845.1 uncultured Porphyrobacter sp.
TGGAGAACTTCCATTCGAGCGCCATCGCCAGCACCGCCTCGCGCGCCTTGCGATCGGGGGTGCGGTTGTTGTTGAGGAACAGGTTGCGCGCCAGCTGCTGCGAGATGGTGGAGGTGCCGCCGATCCGCGCCCGCTCGCCCAGCACATACTCGGCCACCGCACCCACCAGGCGCACCGGATCGACCCCGAAGTGCGAATGGAACCGCTTGTCCTCGACCGCGACCATGGCGTTCTTCATGGTCTCGGGGATCTCGCCGGAATCGAGCCAGTCGCCGAAGCTGGGCCCGAGTTCGACGATCTCGCGGCCGTCGCGCGCGCGCACGATGATGGTCTGGCCGGGCTGGGTCGCCTTCAATTCGGCAAAGCTCGGGATCGAGCGGGCCGCGAAGCCGACCGCGAAACCGAGGAAGATCACGCCCAGCAGTGCCAGCACGCCGCCCGCGATCACGCCGCGCTTGAGCCATACACGCCAGCGGGCGGGCGGCTCGCCGCTGCCCTTGCCGCTGCCGCCGCTCGGCTTGCTGCGCACGGCAGGCGCCTCGGCCCGCTGCGCCGCCGCGCGGCGACTGCCGCGCGCGCCCTTGTTCTGCAACCGGTCACCCCGTCTGGACATGGACTTCAGTTCGATCCGTTATGGCCCGTCGCATCCGGGCGAAGCGCGGCCCCTTGCATAGGCGAGTTGTAACCGCGGGTGAACCGCCCTTGCATGCTCGTCCCCCGCGACGATGGGCCGGCCTAGTCGGAAGCCGGAGTGAACACCAGCGCCGCCGAGTTGATGCAGTAGCGCAAGCCCCCTTGTTCTGGCGGGCCGTCGGGGAAGACATGGCCGAGATGCCCGCCGCACTTGCCGCAGCGCACTTCGGTGCGGATCATGCCGTAGGAGGTGTCGCGATGCTCCTCGATCACCTCGTCATCGGCCGGGCGGGTAAAGGCGGGCCAGCCGCAGCCGCTGTTGTACTTGGCGGTAGAGTAGAACAGCTGCGTGCCGCAGGCGGCGCAAGTGTATTCGCCCTCATCGTAGAACTTGTCGTATTCGCCGGTGAAGGCGCGCTCGGTGCCCGCCTCGCGCAGGATGTGATACTGCATCGGCGTGAGCTTTTCGCGCCACTCGGCGTCGGTCAGTTCCAGCTTGTCCATCGTGCCATCTCCCGGGTGCGCCTTGCTGGCGTCAGGGTGTCCATATGGCCCCTTGCTGGCGTGGGGCAAGTCTGACAGTCTCCTCGGCGGCGGGAGGCAAGGGGGAAATTGCCATGCAAGACAAGAAGACATCCGTTACCGTCCCGCGCACGCTTAGCATCGTGCTGTTCGTTCTGGCGCTCGCCATCCTCGGGGCGCGGATGTTTGCCGGGATCGACGTTCCGCTGGTCACGATCATGGGGCTGGTGACGGTCGGCATCGCGCTGATGGTGGTCGCCCAGAGCAACGCCAAACGGATCGACAAGACCGACTGAGGCCCGGTGGAGGCGCCCTAGCCGTCGACCAGCGCGTAATGCGCCGGCGGCTGGATTGTCTCCATCCGCTCGGTCAGCAGCGGGCGGAAGCTCGGGCGGCTCTTGAACACGGCATACCAGCCGCGCGACTGTTCGTGACCCGCCCAGTCGATCCCGCCGAGATAGTCCGCCACCGAGATCTGCGCCGCCGCGGCCAGATCGGCAAGGCTCATGGTGGAACCTGCCGCCCACGGGCGGTTGTCGATCAGCCAGTCGAGATAGTCGAGATGGCCGTGCGCCAGCTTCATCGCGTTGCGCAGCGCACCGCTGTCGGGCGGCTGGCGCAGGATACGCTTCCTCATCCGCTCCGACAAAAGCGGGGCGGTGACGTCCGCATAGAAATTCTCGTCGAACAGCGCGACCAGCCGGCGGATCTCGGCGCGCTGGGTTGCGGTGCCGTTGATCATCGGCGCACGCTCGACCGTTTCCTCGAAATATTCCGCAATCGCCCGGCTATCGGCGAGCGTGATGTTCTTTTCCGGGTTGACGATCACCGGCGTGCGTCCGGCCGGATTGAGGTTGAAGAACATGTCGGACGCGGCCCAGGGGTCCTCGCGCACGAGTTCGAAGGGGATGTTCTTTTCGCTCAGCAACAGCCGGATCTTGCGGCTGAACGGGCAGAGCGGGAATTGATGGAGAAGCCACATATGGCCTCATTCTCTGCCGCAATTCGCCG
>CAZQOO010000218.1:2266-3645 GCA_964594845.1 uncultured Porphyrobacter sp.
GCGGAAAGCAGAGGGGCAAGGAGCGGGGTGAGCATGGCCTCTCCTATGCCCTGCCAGATGAACCTGTGGCTACCGCAATTCGCATTGCGGGGCTGCAAAATCCGTCCTAATCCGCAACCCGTCCTTAGAGAGGAGACCCATTTCCATGTTCAGTCACATCATGATCGGAACCAGCGATTTCGATCGGGCCAAGGCCTTCTACGACACCGTGCTCGCCACGCTCGGCGCCGGGCCGGGCATGATCAATGTCGCCGCCACCGGTCACAAGCGCGCCTTCTGGATGCACAATGGCGGGATGTTCTCGATCAGCGAGCCGATCAACGATCAGCCCGCCACCTGCGCCAACGGATCGACCATCGGCTTTGCCTGCGACAGCCTCGATCAGGTCAAGGCGTTTCACGATGCGGCCGTGGCTGCGGGCGGGAAGTCGATCGAAGACCCGCCGGGCCCGCGCGTCGGTCCGATGGGCACGCTGAACCTGGGCTATGTGCTCGATCTGGATGGCCACAAGCTGTGCATGCTGCACCGCGCGTGATTTGCCTACGGGTTCACTGACGTGAGCGGCAGACCTCCCGCCCCGCCTCCCCTCCCGGCCACCATAGCCTGATTGTATCATTGGTGGCCGCCGTCCGGGGGAAGCATTCCCCCGGAATCCTTCCTAATCCCGAATGCGGGAGGCGGGGCGGGGGGGCTGCGCCACCGAAGGTGACAAAAAAGCCCTACCTACTTAATTCAAACACCGCGAACTCGGCGCGCCAGTTGGCTGCTGGCGCGCCGATCTGTTTTTCGCCCGAGAAGAACCACGCCCGCTCGATGGTCGCGCCCTTGGCCCGGGCGAGATCGCGGAAGTCCTCGACCGTGACGTGGTGGATGTTCTGGGTCTCGTACCAGCTCACCGGCAGCGCGCGGGTCACCGGCATCCGCCCGCCGAACATCAGCGCCGCGCGGGTGCGCCAGTGGGCGAAGTTGGGGAACGACACGAAGGCCCGCCGCCCGACCCTGAGCAGCTCGTCCAGCATCAGGTCGGGCCGTGTGGCGGTCTGGAGCGTCTGGCTCAGGATCGCGTAGTCGAACGCCTTGTCGGGATAGTTGGCAAGGTCGAGATTGGCATCCCCCTGCACCACACTGAGGCCCCGCGCGACGCAGCGTTCGACCAGCGCGCCATCGAGCTCCATCCCGCGCGCGTCGCAACCGCTCGCGCTTTCCAGCTCGGCCATCAGCGCGCCGTCGCCGCAGCCGATATCAAGCACCCGGCTGCCGGGCGCGACATGGGCGGCGATGGCGGCGAGGTCGGGTCGTAGCGTCACTCGACGAACCCCCTCACCACACGGTCAAGCTGGTCGTGTTCGAGCAGGAAGGAATCATGCCCGTGCGGCGCG
>CAZQOO010000219.1:0-3628 GCA_964594845.1 uncultured Porphyrobacter sp.
CGCGGTCTGCCCGCCCATCGTCGGCAGCAGCGCATCGGGCCATTCCTTGGCGATGATCTTGGCGACGATCTCGGGCGTGATCGGCTCGATATAGGTGGCGTCGGCGAACTCCGGATCGGTCATGATCGTCGCGGGGTTCGAGTTGACGAGGATGACGCGGTAGCCCTCTTCCTTCAACGCCTTGATCGCCTGCGTGCCGGAATAGTCGAACTCGCAGGCCTGACCGATGATGATCGGGCCAGCGCCAATGACGAGGATCGAGGAGATGTCTGTTCTTTTGGGCATTTAGGCGGCTTTCGCACTATAAGGCCCCTTCCCCGTGGGGAAGGGGTTGGGGATGGGGGTTCGAGAATGGCGGAAAAGCGGTTGACCGGCCTCGCGCGAAACCTGCGCAACAATGCGACCGATGCTGAACAACGGTTGTGGATGCATCTGCGCGCGAGCCGTTTCGAAGGCGTCAAATTCACCCGGCAGTTTCCCATCGGCAACTTCATCGCCGACTTCGCTTGCCGGAGCTTGCGCCTCGCCATCGAGCTCGACGGGGGGCAGCATTCGGACAGCCCCGCCGACGCGGGCCGCACGCGCATCATCGAAGCCCACGGCTACCGCGTGATCCGCTTTTGGAACCACGAGGTGTTCGAGAATTTGGACGGCGTGCTGACCGTGATTGCCGAGGAAATCGCAATCGCCCTCAACGAACGCTGACGCGCCCCCCTTCCCTAGAGGGGAAGCGAAGCTGGCGCACAGCGCCAACGGGTTGGGGGATGGGTGTGCGACGCCCGATACGTAGCCCTGCCCCCTCACCGCCGAACCCCCATCCCCAACCCTTCCCCAAGGGGAAGGGAGAAGATTGGGCGACCGGATCGAGCGTTCATTCGGCTTCATCGGTAACCGACCTGTCAAAAAATTTCGCCGAGGCACCCTCACTTGCAAGTCGATCTCGCACACATTGGAGATCGTCATCGAGGATTCGACCAGTCGATTCCCAGAACCATGCGGGGTTTCCGTCCTCATCATTGCGAACGTCAGCCTTCCCAAGTCCGCAATTAGCAACAGCTACGGTAATCTGTTCCGAAGTTGCCGGCCTCTCGGAACAGGCAAGCAAGGCAAGAGGTGCGAAGAGAAGAGCCAACCTCACCCCAGCCCCCCCACAAACTTCTCGAACAGATAGAAGCTATCCTGCGGCCCCGGGCTCGCCTCGGGGTGATACTGCACCGCGAAGGCCTTCTTGCCCTTGATCGCGATGCCGCAATTGGTCCCGTCGAACAGCGACACATGGGTCTGCTCGACATGGCTTGGCAGCGTATCCACATCCACCGTGAAGCCGTGGTTCATCGAGGTGATCTCGACGAGGCCAGTGGTCTCGCCCCAGCCCTCACCCACGCGCTGCACCGGATGGTTCGCGCCGCGGTGGCCCTGGTGCATCTTGATCGTCTTTGCCCCCGCGGCGAGAGCGAGCATCTGGTGGCCGAGGCAAATGCCGAACAGCGGCACATCCGCATCGAGCAGCGCCTTGATCACCGGCACGGCATATTCGCCCGTCGCCGCCGGATCGCCGGGGCCGTTGGACAGGAACACGCCGTCGGGCTTCAGCGCCATCACCTGGTCGAACGAGGTCTTCGCCGGCACCACCGTCACTCGCGCCCCGGCGCGCA
Source organism: uncultured Porphyrobacter sp. (assembly GCA_964594845.1). GTDB lineage: Bacteria > Pseudomonadota > Alphaproteobacteria > Sphingomonadales > Sphingomonadaceae > Erythrobacter. Next base: position 1,656 of record CAZQOO010000219.1, read on the forward strand.
CGAGATTGCGGAAGATATTGTCCTTCGCGCCGTAATCGATCGCCACCACGTGCGGCTTGGCATCGAAGGCCGCGCGGCCATAGCCCTTGCCGAGCGTCCAGTAGCCGCCTTCCCAGCCTTCCTGCCCCTCGCGGGTGACGCGGATCGCGAGGTCCATGCCCTCCAGCCCCGGCCACGCCTTGGCGCGTTCGAGCAGCGCGGGAATGTCGAACTTGCCGTCCGGCGCATGGGCGATCACCGCGTTGGGCGCGCCGCTCTGGCGGATGCGGCGGGTAAGCGCGCGGGTGTCGATGCCCGAAAGCCCGATCTTGCCATTGCGCGCCATCCACTCGCCGAAGCGCTCGATGCTGCGGAAATTGCTCGGCTCGGTCACGTCCTCGCGCACGATGCAGCCGACCGCGCCCTCGACCTTGCTTTCGATATCTTCGCCGTTCGCGCCGACATTGCCGATATGCGGGAAGGTGAAGGTGACGATCTGCGCGGCGTAGGAGGGATCGGTCATCACCTCCTGATAGCCCGTCATCGCGGTGTTGAAGCACACCTCGCCCACCGCACTGCCCGCAGCGCCGAAACCGCGGCCCCAGATCACCGTCCCGTCGGCCAGAACAAGGACTCCCGTCGCCCCTGAAGGTTGCGCGCGAAAAGATGCGGGGTCGGCCATGGGGCGCTCCGTTGACAGGGTTTCCAGCGATGGTGCTAAGTTTCGTCCGCTAGGCGCGAGTGCCCCCCGCGTCAACCTAGGCTTCGCGCGATATTTGCGTTAGAGGCGCGCGCCATAGCTCCATCCACAGGAAACACGTAATGATCCGTGACGATATCAAGGCCGCCACCATCGCTGCGATGAAAGCGGGCGAGAAGGACCGCACCGCCGCGCTCCGCCAGATCAGCGCCAAGATCAAGGACCGCGACATCGAGGAACGCACCAGCGGCAAGGCCATTCCCGACGACGAGCTGGTGGTGAGCGTGCTCCAGAAGATGGCCAAGCAGCGCCGCGAATCGATCGAGATGTACGAAAGCGGCGGGCGGCAGGAACTGGCCGACAAGGAAAAGGCCGAGCTCGCCGTGATCGAGGAATTCCTGCCGCAGATGATGGACGAGGCCGCCACCAAGGCCGCGATCGAGGCGATCAAGGCCGAGACCGGCGCGTCCAGCATGAAGGACATGGGCGCGGTGATGGCCGAACTGAAGGCCCGCCACGGCGCGGTGCTCGACGGCAAGCTGGCGAGCGGGCTGGTGAAGGCGGCGCTGAGCTAATCATCCTACCGTCGCCCCGTGCTTGACACGGGGCTTGGCTTCCTTCCGCAGGTGGCCAAAGAAAAGCCAAGCCCCGGATCAAGTCCGGGGCGACGAGGGTAATTGTGAACAGGGCCCGCTTGAATGCGGCCAAGTTGCGGCCCAATAACCTCTCATGGCGATCACCCCGCAATGGAAGGACGAACTGCGTGCGCGGATCACGCTGTCATCGCTCGTCCAGCGCTCGGTGAAGCTCACCCGCGCGGGGCGCGAGTGGAAGGGGTGCTGTCCGTTCCATGACGAGAAGACGCCGAGCTTCTACGTCAACGACCAGAAGCAGTTCTACCACTGCTTCGGCTGCGGGGCGCATGGCGATGCGATCAGCTGGATGGTCGATCATGACGGCCTCCAGTTCATGGACGCGATCAAGGAGCTGGCGGGGATGGCCGGGATGGACGTCCCCGCGCCCGATCCGGTGCAGGCGAAAAAGGCGGAAGCCCGCGCCAGCCTGATCGACGTGACCGAGGCGGCACAGAAGTTCTTCATGACCAGCCTTGCCTCGCCCGGCGGCAAGATAGCGCGCGATTATCTTGAACGACGCGGCTTCTCGCCCCGGATCATGGCCGAGTTCGGCTTCGGCTGGGCGCCGGATGACCGTCAGGCCCTGCCCAAGGCGCTCTCCCAGTTCGGCGAGGAGATGCTCGAAGGCGCAGGGATGCGTGCCGCCAACGAACAGGGCG
>CAZQOO010000220.1:0-3591 GCA_964594845.1 uncultured Porphyrobacter sp.
AAGCGGATGCTGGGATATTTCTCCACCCAGAAGAACTTGTCGCCGCGCAGCCGGGCGAGGGTGACGCTGTCCGGCGCTTCGATCGCGGTCGCATCGAAGGTGACGTCGATCAGCGCGCGTTCGGGCGCGCCGGGCACGATGGTGACCGCCCCCTGCATCCGCGGGAAACGCGCGGTCTTGCTGGCGAGGCCGAAGAAGGGAACCTTGGCCGAGACATTGCTGGCCGAGGCGTCGAGCGTGTAGCGCTGCGGCGCGCCGACCGTGTTGGCGAGTGCAAACACGGCCAGCAGCGGCAGCACCAGCACACGGAAAAGGGCGTTGCGATCGATCATCCCGAAGATACTACGCACGAGATGGGCAAAAGGTTCAACCCCTGCCTCGCGCAGCGACCGGCGAGACGGTAGGCAGACGCGATGGCCAAGCTCTATTTCTACTATGCCAGCATGAACGCGGGCAAATCCTCGCACCTGTTGCAGGCCGACTTCAACTATCGTGAACGCGGGATGCGCACGATGCTGTGGACCGCGGCGCTCGACAGCCGCTCGGGCGGGCTGGTCAAGAGCCGGATCGGGCTTGAGAGCGCCGCGCACCGTTTTCATCCCGATACCGATCTGTGGGCCGAGGTCAGCGCCGCCCATGCGGCAGAGCCGCTCGATTGCGTGCTGGTGGACGAGGCGCAATTTCTCAAGGCAGAGCAGGTCTGGCAGCTGGCGCGGCTGGCGGACGAGGCGGGCATCCCTGTGCTGTGCTATGGCCTCAGGACCGATTTCCGGGGGGCACTGTTTCCCGGATCGGCGGTCTTGCTGGGGATTGCCGACGCGCTGGTCGAGCTGAAGGCCGTCTGTCATTGCGGGCGCAAGGCGACGATGAACCTGCGCGTCGATCAAAGCGGCGCGGCGGTCAAAGAGGGCGCACAGACCGAGATCGGCGGCAACGACCGCTATCTTGCCCTGTGCCGCAAGCATTTCTCCGAGGCCCTGCGGCAGTGATCCTGTTCGCGGCCTATGGTTTTGGCGGGGCTGCCACCCTATCTGGGGAACAATGACCGAAACTTTCTCTCTTGCCCTGGTGCTGATCCCTGCGCTGGTGATCGCCATCGTGTTCCACGAGGTCGCGCATGGCTATGCCGCGCGGTTGCTGGGTGACCCCACGGCCTCCGAACGCGGGCGGCTGACGCTCAATCCGATTGCCCATGTCGATCCGGTCGGCACGCTGCTGGTGCCCGGCGCGCTGGCCTTGCTGGGCGGGCCGGTGTTCGGCTGGGCCAAGCCGGTGCCGGTCAACAAGTGGCGGCTCGGCAATCCGCGTTTCGGGATGATGGCTGTGGCGGCGGCAGGGCCGGCAAGCAACTTCGTCCTCGCGCTCCTTGGCGCGGTGCTGCTCGGGCTGAGCATGCCGGACGGGATCGGATTTGCGGACGAGAGCGGGGCAGGGGCCAGCCTGCTGGTCAACGCTGCGGGCGAGCCGCAGTGGCTGGCGACAGGCCTGTTCTACTTCATCCTCGTCAATCTTTTCCTCGGGTTGTTCAACCTGCTGCCGATCCCGCCGTTCGACGGTTCGCATATCGTCGGCGGGCTGTTGCCGGCGCGTATGCGGGCCGCCTGGGAAAAGCTGCAGGGTATCGGCATGGCCTTGATCCTTGGCCTGGTGGCAATCAGCTGGGTGTTCGGGACGAGCTGGCTCGGCGATCTGCTGTTGCCTCCGGTGAGCTATGCCATGGGTTTCTTCCTCACCCTTGCCGACGCGATCCACGCTGGCGTGGCTTGAGCCAGCGATGACAGGGACGGGCAAGGCGGCGCCGCTTTCGGGCTGGCTGATCCTCGACAAGCCGCGCGGCATGGGCAGCACGCAGGGCGTGAGCGCGGTGAAGCGGGTGCTGCGGCAGAACGGCTATGCCAAGACCAAAGTCGGCCACGGCGGCACGCTCGATCCGCTGGCCGAGGGCGTGCTGCCGATCGCGCTGGGCGAGGCGACCAAGCTTGCCGGGCGGATGCTGGATAGCGACAAGATCTACGCCTTCACGATCCGCTTCGGGGAGGAGACCGACACGCTCGACACCGAAGGGGTGGGTGTAGCGACCAGCCCGGTGCGACCGACGCTGGCCGAAGTCGAAGCGATCCTGCCGCGCTTTACCGGCGGAATCGAACAGGTGCCACCCGCCTATTCCGCGCTGAAGGTCGATGGCCGGCGCGCCTATGACCGCGCGCGGGCGGGGGAGACGGTGGAACTGAAGTCGCGGGCGGTGGTGATCCACTCGCTTGCGATCATGCCAGATACCGCAACGCAGGACGAGTTCACCCTCGTCGCCCACGTCTCCAAGGGCACCTATATCCGCAGCGTCGCGCGGGACATTGCCCATGCGCTCGGCAGCTGCGGCCATGTCACCTATCTGCGCCGGATCAAGGCAGGGCCCTTCCGCGAGGAACAGGCGATTTCGCTGGACAATCTGGAGCAAACCGCTAAGGGCGCAGGCCTTGAACACCTCATCCTGCCGCTGGAGGCAGGGCTGGACGACATCCCGGCCCTTGCACTCGACCAGACAAGCGCGCAGGCGGTCCGACAGGGCCGGGTGCTGTCTGGCATGCCCCAATCATCCGGGCTCTATCTGGCGAAACTGGGCCCTGTCCCGGTCGCGCTGATGGAAATCACGGATGGGACGGCCACGGTCGTCAGGGGTTTCAACCTTCCCGATGTCGCTGAGTAAGAAAGAGAATATTATGTCGGTGACCGCCGAAAAGAAGCAGGAAATCATCTCCTCGAACGCCCGTGATCCCAAGGACACCGGCAGCCCGGAAGTCCAGGTCGCGATCCTCACCGAGCGCATCCGCAACCTGACCGAGCACTTCAAGGATCACCACAAGGACAACCACTCGCGTCGCGGCCTGCTGATGATGGTCAACAAGCGCCGCACGCTGCTCGCCTACCTCAAGAAGAAGGACGTCGAGCGCTACAACGCGCTGATCCAGAAGCTGGGCCTGCGCAAGTAAGAGTTTCGGGGAGCGGCTCGGTTTCGGGCCGCTTTTCGTATGTGCGCGCCCACGCGAAGGCGGGGGCCTCCACCGGAGGAGCGCAGAGCCTCGCCGCCTGAGGCCCCCGCCTTCGCGGGGGATCGCGGAGAAGGAAGTAAGGGGCATGGCTTTGCAATTCGGCAAAGCTCGCCTTGGGGCCGAACCAGCGCCCCGCACCGGACCGGGACGGTTCTTTCCCCGGCACATGAGGCCCCGCGATGGCAATGTGGCCGCGCGGGTCAGAAGGAAAACCAATGTTCGACACGAAAACCGTATCGCTGGAGTGGGGCGGAAAGACCCTCACTCTGGAAACCGGGCGTATTGCCCGTCAGGCCGATGGCGCCGTGCTGGCGACCTATGGCGAAACCGTGGTGCTGTGCGCTGTCACCGCCGCCAAGTCGGTGAAGGAAGGCCAAGACTTCTTCCCGCTCACCGTCCACTATCAGGAAAAGTTCTCGGCCGCCGGGCGCATCCCGGGCGGCTTCTTCAAGCGTGAACGCGGCGCGACCGAGAAGGAAACGCTCACCAGCCGCCTGATCGACCGTCCGATCCGCCCGCTGTTCCCCGAAGGCTTCTACAACGA
>CAZQOO010000221.1:0-3508 GCA_964594845.1 uncultured Porphyrobacter sp.
GGTGCGCGCGCCACAGCGGTTAAGCACGAACCGGGCGACAAGCGACGGGCGGAAAAGGCGGGCTTCACGGAGCAGCGCCAGCATCTCGGCTGACGCCCATCCGTCGAACGGCGACGGCTGAACCGGGATGAGGACAAGATCGGCGGCAAGCAGGGCCGAGCGCATGAGGCCGGCGACGCGCGGCGGACCATCGATCACCACATGATCGGCGCCGCGCGCCAGTTCGGGCGCTTCGCGGTGCAAGGTGTCGCGCGCCAGTCCGATGACGGCGAACCGGCGGGGCAGGCCTTCACGGGCGCGGGCTTCGGACCAGTCGAGTGAAGACCCCTGCGGATCAGCGTCGATGAGCATGACGCATTGTTCGCGGTTCGCCCATTCGCCGGCGAGATGGAGGGCGAGCGTCGTTTTGCCGACGCCGCCTTTCTGATTGAGCAACGCGACGATCATGACCGCGCGCTCCGTCGGCCGCGGGGTGGTTTTCCACCGTCGCCCCGCTCCAACAAGAAGTTAAATTTCTTGTTAGACTCTAAGTTAAGGATCGGAATCTCCGTTTCAGGCCAGAGGGTTAGCTGCGATCCGCACGCCCGAAGTCCCGATGCGGCAGCGCCCGAAATCCCGATACCATTTGCGCCCGAAGTCCCGATCGCATCCACAACGCCATCCACAGGGCCTGTGGACAAGCTGATGGGGCGGATGTGCAGGCGTTCCTGACGACCGGCGCGCTCCAGAGCCAAGCGATAGCCGGGCAGCGGCTGGCGGGCGACGATGCGGCGGATGTCGATGGCGAAATCGGAAGCACGCGCCTGGCTGCCAGATTTGGCGTGCAGGTGCGCGATTTCGAAGGTCCAGCCCGCTGGCTGACGGCCGGCATGCTTGCGCGCGACCCGATAGAGCCAGCGCTCGATGCCGCCGGTCAGTCGGAAATAGGCGGGATCGATGGCGAGGACGAGCGAGCGGTCGATGACACCGCGATAGAGCCAGTCGGGCAGGACGAATTCCATGCCCTCCACGCGGCCGTCGCGCGTCGTGCATTCCTCCCACTCGTTGATCCAGGAGAATTGCTGACGCCGCCAATTCTCGCCGTTGCGGATCGTGGTGCGGATGACCGTCGACTGAAGGCGCGCCAGAGCGCCCTTGAGGAGCCGATAGTCGCGCGATCCGGTCTGGCGCCCGATGGCGGTCAGGAGTTGATACGGCGTGAAGCGCAGGAAGTGTGACGTTTGGAAGCCGAGGTTTGCGGCCTCGACGATCTGGCTCGCGGCCCAGATCAGGATATCGGCGTCCCAGATGGTCGCCATGCCATGCTCGGGGACCGCGAAGACTTCGACGCGGACGTCGCCGGCTTCATAGTGGATGGGTAAGGTGCGCTTGGCCTTGGCGAGCGAGAAGAAGGGCCGCTCCATCAGATCGCGCTGGTCGCGCGGACTGGCGTCGCCGGTGGCTACGACAAACGGGTTGAGCCGCGATCGTTCGCTCAAGGAGAGAGGGCGCTGCCGCGGAGACATGTCGGACGGCTCAGCAGGCTTGGCCGCCGCCGAAGGCAGGCGTGACGGCGGCATGGCGCTTGGCGGGAAGGACACTCCCGCGCGGATCGGACGTCGAGGTGACGAAGCCGCGATCGGCCCACGCTTTCAGGTCCTCAAGCGCGTAGACGACGCGCCCGCCGAGCTTGCGATAGGCGGGACCTGTGCCGTAGGTCCGGTGCTTCTCGAGCGTGCGATCCGAGAGACCGAGGAAGCGGGCCGCTTCAGGCGTGCGGAGAAAGCGTTGCGGCACGCCGGCGCCATTGGGTGACATGATCGGGCCTCCGAGTTTGCGCGAGAGCCGCAGGGGAACAGCGGCGGTTGGCGGCTACCCTGGCGGACCGCGAAGTTGCGGAGGGAGTGGGAAGCTGGCGGGAGCAAATCCCCACACCAGGCGTGCTAGCGTCGACGGCGATGGCTCAGCAGGCGTCGATAGCCGCCGGCGATCATGGCGAGGCCGCCGCGCACGAGATCCATCGTCGCAAACCTGCGCGAGGATGTTTTCCACGGTTCATCGGCAAGGTCGCGAGTGCCGAACAGTGTCACGGCGATTTCGCGGTAGCTGGCGCCGCTGAGACGACCGTCCACGGCCTGCAACATCCGCCGCGCACGGTGACGCTGCTGCCGCGTGAGCCGCGTGTCGGCAGGGATCGCGCGGCCATGGAGCGAACTCAGGAGACGGGCGACGGCTTCGAGCCGATCAAAGCCTTCGGGGCCGAGCGGAATGACGGCCGACGCGCCTTCGTCCGCGCCCAATCCGCCGAGGCGCAGGATCTGAAGCCGTTCGCCGTTCTTGAGGGTGTGAAGGAAGTGGGAGCCCTGCGCGTCTGACTGGCCGGGCGTCTGCGCCTCAATGGCTGGCGACGAGTCGTCCTTCGGCAGTATGGCGGGCGGCGCGGTCAGCAGCACGGTACCGGTATTGACGGCGGGCGCCCAGATGGGCGCGGCCTCCTTGGCGTCGAGGGTCGGCGACAACAGGAAATCGCAACCCCCATCGAGACGTCGCCGCCTCTGTCGCCGCGGTATCGGTGTTCGGCTCTGTCTGAACTGCCGCGAAGTCGCGCTGATAGTCTTCGTTCCGGCGCAGCCATTCCCAGGCGAGTTCAGGCGAGACGAGATCTTCGACGTATTCGTAGCGCTCGGATGATCGCCAATGCGAGATGTCGGGGGGCATGCATCCTCCGCCAGCAAACCTGCAATATCTTCGCTGCGCAGGATTCCGCCATGCGAGCGCCAGCGGAAGCCGGAGAAATGGAAACGGGCGATGCCGCTGCGGCATCACACCCGAATCAGTGACGCGGCTGCTCGTGTGCGAGCTCGCGGTAGCCGTGCTGGGTCATCCATTTGGCGCGATAGAGATGGCTGTCATGAATGCGGCGGGCGCGCTCCGGTTCGGCGGCCGGGTCGATGCCGAACAGGATCGACACGGCTTCTTCCCAGGCGGCGCCGTCCGACGCGGCATCGAGGAGACGGAGGTAGAGCGTCATGTGCGCCCGATCATAGTCGGTGACCGACGCGCTCTCGGGCGGCCGTTCGAGGAAGTCTGCCTTGGTCACGACGCCCCGCCTGGAATCACAGCGCCCCTGTGTGCCGGCAAGGCGTTAACCAAGCCCGACTTCGACGGCAACTGGTATAGCTGGTGGCCCGCAAAATGGGTTGGCCGTCGTGGAGCGGCGCTAGTTTCTCTTCCGCATGTCGCTGGCGGCTTTTCGGCCATGGACGAGCATCACGCCTTCACCTTGGTCGGACACCAAGAGAAGGATGCCGTTCGCCTCGAGTGCCCGGCGCACCTGATGGCGCGTGCTCTCGTACACCTTCAAGTCGCTTTCAGATTCGAGGCGCTTGAGCGCGGTCAGTGATACTCGGGCTGCGTCAGCGAGCGTCTCCTGTGTCCAACCCTGCAGCGCGCGTGCGGCCCGCCACTGTCGGGCGGTGATGATGCAGAATCACCCCCCCCCCCCGCCCACCCGCACGCCCCAAAAAAC
>CAZQOO010000222.1:0-3471 GCA_964594845.1 uncultured Porphyrobacter sp.
AGGCATCATCGACCACCAGCAGCTTCTCGATCCGGCGTGCATGGAGCAGGCGGCGGGCTTCCTCCTGTCCGGTGGCGAGCGGCACGGTGGCGAGGTTCTCGGTCGTCATCAGCTCGCGCACGGGCTGCAACGGGTTCTCGGCAAAGCGCACGTCGCGGTTGGTGAGAATGCCCACCAGCGTGCCGCCCGCGTCCACCACCGGAATGCCGCTGATACGGTTGGCCTGCATCAGCGTCTGCGCCTCTCCGAGGGTCGCGTCGGGGCCGATGGTGATGGGATTGACCACCATCCCGCTCTCGTAACGCTTGACCGCACGCACCGCGGCGCATTGCGCGTCGATATCGAGATTGCGGTGGAGCACGCCGATTCCGCCCAGCTGCGCCATGGCGATCGCCATATCGGCCTCGGTCACGGTGTCCATCGCCGAGGACAGGATCGGGATGTTGAGCGCGATGTCGCGGGTCAGGCGGGTCGAGGTATCGGCCATGCTCGGCAGGACGCTGCTTTCCGCCGGGCGGAGCAGCACGTCATCGAAGGTCAGACCGAGCGGGATATCCATGGGCGCCACTTTCGCGAGTATGAGAGGGGGTTCTCCTGTGCCGGAGAATCGTGGCGGCCCATGTAACCGCAGATGTGCGCCAGCGCTAGGGGCGCGCGCCAGCGGGTGCGGGATAGCGTTCGGCATCGGCGAGCAGGCGGACCAGCCGCTCGTGCAGCAGCAGATCGTCGATCGCCCCGCCCAGCTCGATTCCCCCGGCCATATCCGAGGGACGGTGATAGCCGCTCTGGAGAAAGGGCTGGAGCACGTCGCGGCTGCCGAAGGCGCTCGACAGCAGCACCGCCGGCACGTCCCGTTCGAGCAGCACCCAGCCATCCTGCCGGGCAAGGAAGCTCTCTGCCAGCGCCCGGTCGCCGATGGCGCGCCCGCTGCGCGCGATCTCGGCGCGGATCACGGCATCGAGCGGCGTGCGTCCTTCCCCGATGAAACCCACCGGGCTGCCTTCGGGCGCGAGCGCGAGCATGTCGAGATTGAAGGCGGCAAGGATGCTGGCAAGCGGCACGGGCGGCGCCTTGACGAAGGCACGCGCGCCGAGCAGCCCGGCCTCCTCCGCGCTGGTCGCGAGGAAATAGATGTCACGGTCCGGCGGCGGGCCGGCCTTCAATCGCCGCGCCAGTTCGAGCATCACGGCAAGACCGCTGGCATTGTCGACCGCACCGTTGCAGACACGGTCGGCCGCATCGGGTTCGCCGCATTCGCCAAGGTGATCCCAATGGGCCAGCACCAGCACCGCGCCCGATCCCGGAATCCGGCCGGGGATCATGCCGACAAGGTTGGCACTGGCGAATTCGCGGCGATCGGCGGTGGCTTCGATGCTGATCGCCAGCTGGATTTCGATCGGGGTGAAGTCGCTCTCCTCGCTGCGCGCCCGGAGGCGCTGCCAGTTGGCCTTGCCCAGCACCTGCGCCAGCGCGCCTTCGGTGACATAGGCGCTCAGCGTGTCGACCTCCTCGCTCGCCAGCCGCACGCGCTCCGCCTCGCGCGCGGCGCGCACGGCGGCGACCGCAGCGGCGTCGGGCAGCACGGTGATGACCGCGGTGGCCCTTTCGCTGTAGGTTGCGGCCATGCGCGCAGGTTCGCGCCCTTCGGCTCCGATCAGCACCACCACTGCGCCCGCCACGGTCTCGGGCGCGACCGGCCCCTCGCCGCGACCGACGAACACCACCGGCACCCCGGTCGCCGGCCCCCCGGCAGCCAGCGCACGGCGGCGACGGGTATAGACCGCCACTTCCTCCTCCGGCACCACCAGCGCGGTGCGCCCGCGCGCGAGGATCAGCTTGCCCGACAGCGGCGACGCGGCCACCAGATCAACCGGCATCCGCCAGTAGGAGCCCGGATCGCCCGTGCCCGACAGCAGCCCGACCTCGGCAAAGCGCTGCTCCAGATAGGTGAGCGTCTTCTCCTCGCCCGGGGTGCCCGGCTTGCGTCCGGCGAAATCGTCGCTCGCCAGCATCGCGATATCGGCCGAGAGCCGCGCGGCGATCGCGGAGCGTTCGGGCGGCGGCGCGCTGGCGACAGGGGCGCGCGCGCAGGCGGCCAGCATCAGGCTCGCCAGCAGGGTTACCAGCAGCCGGATGCGCACCTGCCTCATTCGGCGGTCCAGCCCCCGTCGATGGAATAGTTCGCACCGGTGATATTGCGCGCCGCATCGCTGCACAGGAACACCGCCATGGCGGCGACATCCTCGGGGGTGACGAAGCTCTTGGTCGGCTGCTTGGCGAGCAGGACATCGTTCATCACCTGCTCGCGGGTCATGCCGCGCGCGGCCATGGTGTCGGGGATCTGGTTTTCCACCAGCGGCGTCCAGACATAGCCCGGCGAGATGCAGTTGGCGGTGACGCCGTGGGTGGCGAGTTCAAGCGCGATCGCCTTGGTGAAGCCGGCCATGGCGTGCTTGGCGGCGACATAGGCGCTCTTGTAGGGCGAGGCGACCAGCGAATGGGCGCTGGCCGTGGCGATGATCCGCCCCCAGCCCTTGGCCTTCATCCCCGGCACCGCGGCCCTTGTCGTATGGAATGCGGCCGAAAGGTTGAGCGCGATGATCGCATCCCACTTCTCGGGCGGAAACTCCTCGACGGGCGCAACGTGCTGCATCCCGGCATTGTTGACCAGAATGTCGACCGGGCCGACCTCGTCCATCATCCGCGAAATCGCGGCCGGATCCATCAGGTTCGCGCCGTTGTAGCTTGCGCCCAATTCTGCACAAAGCTGGCCGATTTCATCGGGATCGCCGAGCCCGTTGAGCACCACCTCGGCCCCCTCCGCCGCCAGCGCGCGCGCGATCGCGAGCCCGATTCCCGAGGTCGAGCCGGTCACCAGAGCGCGCTTTTCCTTGAGCATTGCCAACAACTCCTGCACGTGTGAGGCGGTTGCATATCGCTTTTGCCGCGCCGCAAGCGGCTGTCCAGCGATTTGAACGGGCGGGAGGAAACGGGATGCGGCTAGGCCCCTATGACAGCAGCGATATCGACGTCCGCTCAAGCAGCCGCGGCGGCGGCGGAATGCGCCGCGCGGGCGGAATCGGCTGCGGCACGATCCTGATCGCCCTCGTCGGCGCGCTGGTGTTCGGGCTCGACCCGATGCAGACCATCGGCATGGTCGAAAGCGTCCAGCAGCAGACTGCGCCCGCAAGCGGCAGCAGCGCCAGCGACATGAGCGAGGAGGAGGTCTGCGCCGCCAATGCCTATGCGGGCGAGGCCTGCGCCGCACTCGCCAGCCTCAACGCCACCTGGGAAGCCGCCTTCGCGCGCGCCGGCATCCCGTTCCAGCGCCCGGTGCTCGATCTCTACCGCGACGGGGCCGTGAGCACCGAAGGCTGCGGCAGCGCTTCCTCGGCGGTGGGACCGTTCTACTGCCCCGCCGACAAGGGCATCTATATCGACACCAGCTTCTACGACCAGCTCGCGCAGATG
>CAZQOO010000223.1:0-3453 GCA_964594845.1 uncultured Porphyrobacter sp.
GAGCCTGTCGAAGCATGTCGGCGGGCATTCCGACCTGATGATGGGCAGCGCGAGCGCGGGCAAGCGCTGGTACACCGCCCTGCGCCGCACCGCGCAGGAGCTGGGGCAGGTGGTCTCCCCCGACGATGCCGCATTGGCCGCGCGGGGCCTCAGGACCATGGCCGTGCGGTTGGAGGCACAGACAAGAAGCGCGCTGAAGGTGGCGACATGGCTTGAAAGCCAGCCGCAGGTCGCCCGCGTGCTGTGCCCGCTGCTTGCGTCCGACCCCGGCCATGCGCTGTGGCGGCGCGATTTCACCGGCGGTTGCGGGCTGTTCGCCTTCGTGCTGGCAAGCGATGATCCGGCGGCCTCGGCGCGGGTGGTGGATGCGCTGGAGCTGTTCGGGATCGGCTACAGCTGGGGCGGCTACGAAAGCCTCGCGCTGGCGATAACGCCGGAGGATTATCGCTCCGTCATGCCCGGCACCGGCGGCAAGCCCGCGATCCGCCTGTCGATCGGGCTAGAGGATGCGGACGATCTGATCGCGGACTTGGGACAGGCGCTGGCGCAGATTTAGGTTCCGGCATCGGCCCGCCAGCGGACGGGCCGCGAGCGCACGCGCGCGAGCCGCAGGCGCTCGAGTCCGCAGGACTTGAAGCCGCGCCGAGGACGGGGCCGCGGAGGTGACCCCGCACACAAGGACAATATAGTTCCGCTACTCTCCGGCCAAACCATTCTCGCTGGCACCCGCGCGCGGCCTCGCCCAAGTGCGAGCCATGCGAAAGACCGGCACCATCTATCTCGTCGGCGCGGGGCCGGGTCCGGTGGACCTGCTCACCCTGCGCGCCATACGCCTGATCGAGCGGGCGGAAGTGATCGTCCATGACGGGCTGATCGGCCCCGACATCCTCGGCCTTGTGCGGCCCGGTGCGCGGCTGATCTCGGTCGCCAAGAGCCGCGCCCGCCACACCATGCCGCAGGAGGGCATCAACGCGCTCCTGATCCGCGAGGCGCTCGCCGGGCGTGACGTCGTGCGGCTGAAGGGCGGCGATCCCTTCATCTTCGGACGCGGCGGCGAGGAGGCCGAGGCTGCCCGGGCGGCAGGTGTGCCGGTCGAGGTGATCCCCGGCATCAGCGCAGCGCAGGGCGCGGGGGCGGCGGCGCAGATCGCCCTGACCCACCGCGACGCCTCCAGCATCGTCAGCTTCGTGGCAGGCCAGTGCAAGGGCCTCTCCGAACAGGACTGGTCGGGCCTTGCGGGCAAGGGCCGCACGCTGGTGATCTACATGGGTGTCTCCACCGCGCCCCAGATCGCCGACAAGCTGATGGCCGATGGCCTGACCCCCGATGTCCCGGTCGCCGTGATCGAGAACGCCGCGCGCCCCGAAATGCGGGTGCTTCGGGGCTTGCTGGCCGGCCTGCCCGAGCTGGTGGAAGCCGAGGCGGTCAAGAGCCCCGCCCTCATCGTCATCGGCGAGGTGACGGCGCGTCTCTCCCGTCATCCTGACGAAAGTCAGGATCGCATCGAACTGGGCGCCTTGCTCGAAGCGATCCCGGGTCAAGCCCGGGATGACGGAGATTTCGCATGAAGATCCTCACCGGCAACGACCTGCGCTCGGGCGCGGTGACGTGGTGGAACGGCTCCGGCTGGTCGCTGTTCGTCGACGATGCGATCGACGTCGGCGACGAGGCCGAGGAAATCCTCGCCCGCGAGGAAGCCGCGCGGCGGGTCAACGTGCCCTACGCCATCGACGCCAGCATCGACGCCGAGGGCCATGTGCGCCCGGCGCATATCAAGGACCGGGTGCGCGCATTGGGCCCGACCGTGCGGCGCGACCTCGCCGTGCCGACTGCCGAAAAGACCGGCTGGGACTGGGTGATCTGAGATGTACCGTTACGATTCATACGACCAGGCGATGGTCGATGCCCGCGTCGAGGAATTCCGCGATCAGGCCCGCCGCCGTCTGGAAGGCAAGCTGACCGAGGACCAGTTCAAGCCGCTCAGGCTGATGAACGGGCTCTACCTGCAACTCCACGCCTACATGCTGCGCGTCGCCATCCCCTATGGCACGCTCGATGCCCGCCAGATGCTCATGCTCGCCGACATCGCCGAGAAGTATGATCGCGGCTACGGGCACTTCACCACGCGCCAGAACATCCAGTACAACTGGATCAGGCTGGAGGACGCGGCCGACATTCTCGCCGATCTCGCGACGGTCGAGATGCACGCCATCCAGACCAGCGGCAATTGCATCCGCAACATCTCGTCCGATCACTTCGCGGGCGCTGCCGCCGACGAGGTGGTGGACCCGCGCCCCTATGCCGAGCTGATGCGCCAGTGGTCGAGCTTCCACCCGGAGTTCACCTACCTGCCGCGCAAGTTCAAGATCGCGGTGATCGCGTCGGAGAAAGACCGCGCGGCAATGCGGCTGCACGATATCGGCGTGCGGATCGTCAGGCGTGACGGCGAAATCGGCGCGCAGTTCTATGCCGGCGGCGGCATGGGCCGCACCCCGATGATCGCGCCGCTGATCCGCGACTTCGTGCCGATCGACCAGTTCATCACATATGCCGAGGCCTGCCTTCGCGTCTACAACCGCTACGGCCGGCGCGACAACAAGTACAAGGCGCGCATCAAGATCCTCGTCCATGAACTGGGCGCGGCGGAATATATCCGTCAGGTCGAAGAGGAATTCGCCCACCTGCTGAGCGTCGGGGTGGAACCGCCACGCGAGGAGTTGGCGCGGATTGCGGCGCATTTCGCCGATCCCGCCTTTGTCGACGGCCCCAAGACGCTCGACCGTTCCGACCCCGATTTCGCGCTCTGGGTGGATCGCAACACCCACCGCCACAAGCACGATTCCTATGTCTCGGCGGTCATCAGCCTCAAGCCCGCCGGCGGCATTCCCGGCGATGCCACCGCCGAGCAGATGCGCGTCGTGGCGAAACTCGCACGCGAGTACTCCTTCGACGAACTGCGGGTGATGCACACGCAGAACCTGCTGCTGCCCCATGTCGCTATCCGCGACCTTCCGGCCGTGTGGCAGGCGCTCGACGCGGCGGGCCTTGGGGCGGCCAACATGGACACGATCGAGGACATCATCGCCTGTCCGGGCCTCGATTACTGCTCGCTCGCCAACGCCCGCTCGATCCCGCTCGCACAGCGCATTTCCGAACGTTTCGCCGAGACGGGCCGCACGGAAGTCGTGGGCGAATTGAAGCTGAAAATCTCCGGCTGCATCAACGCCTGCGGGCATCACCATGCCGGCCACATCGGCATCCTCGGCGTCGACAAGAAGGGGGTGGAAAACTACCAGCTCTCGCTCGGCGGATCGGAGGCCGAGGACGTCAGCCTCGCCAAGATCACCGGCCCCGGCTTCGACGAGGACGGCGTGATCGCCGCTGTCGAGAAAGTCACCGACGTCTATCTCGCCGCCCGCACCGAGGGCGAGCGCTTCCTCGATACCTACCGCC
>CAZQOO010000224.1:0-3441 GCA_964594845.1 uncultured Porphyrobacter sp.
CTTGACGGTACTTGGCGACTTCACGCGCGCGCTGCTCGTTCTCGACCACGGTGAGGTGATCGCCCGCGGACGGCACGCCGCCAAGGCCGAGCACTTCGACCGGCATCGAGGGGCCGGCCTCTTTCAGCTGCTGGCCCTTGTCGTCGACGATCGCGCGCACCTTGCCGCTCTGCGTGCCGACCACGAAGGTGTCGCCGCGCTTCAGTGTCCCGCGGGTGACGAGCACCGTCGCCACCGGACCGCGGCCCTTGTCGAGCTGGGCCTCGATCACGGTCGCCTCGGCATCGCGGTCGGGGCGGGCCTTGAGTTCGAGCAGTTCGGCCTGCAGGTTGATCGCCTCGATCAGCTTGTCGAGCCCTGCCCCGGTCTTGGCCGAGACCTCGACATCCTGGACATCGCCCGACATCGCCTCGACCACGATCTCGTGTTCGAGCAGGCGTTCGCGGATCTTCTGCGGGTTGTATTCGGGCTTGTCCGACTTGGTGATCGCCACGATCATCGGCACGCCGGCCGCCTTGGTGTGATTGATCGCCTCGATCGTCTGCGGCATCAGTCCGTCGTCACCTGCCACCACGAGGATGACGATATCGGTGACATTCGCCCCGCGCATCCGCATCTCGGTGAAAGCGGCGTGGCCGGGAGTGTCGAGGAAGGTGATCTTCTGCTTGTCCTTGGTGGTGATCTGGTAGGCGCCGATGTGCTGGGTGATGCCCCCGGCCTCGCCCTTCACGACGTCGGTCCCGCGCAGCGCGTCGAGCAGGCTGGTCTTGCCGTGATCGACATGGCCCATGATCGTCACCACCGGCGGACGCGGACGCAGCGTTTCTTCCGGATCGGTGTCCTCGCTGGTGTCGATATCGACATCGCTTTCGGAAACGCGGGTGATGTTGTGGCCGAATTCCTCGACGAGCAGTTCGGCGGTGTCCTGGTCGATGGTCTGGTTGACGGTGACCATCATGCCCATGTTGAACAGCGCCTTCACGAGGTCGGCGCCCTTCTCGGCCATGCGGTTGGCGAGCTCGCCGACCGTAATCGCCTCGGGCACGACCACGTCGCGCACCTGTTTGTCACGCGGCTTCGACGAGCCGCCACCCTGCAGGCGGCGCTCCTTCTCGCGGGCGCGCTTCAATGCGGCGAGGCTGCGCGCACGGCGGCCTTCATCCTCGTTGAGCGCGCGGGTGACGGTCAGCTTGCCCGAGCGGCGGTTGTCCTTGCCTGCGTCGATCGGCGCGGCGCGCTTTTCTTCCTTCTTCTTGCCCTTGACCTCGGGCCGCTTGGGCTCGGGCCGCTCGACCGGAGTGAAGCGGCGCGCGGCGGGCACAGCGTCGGTCCGCGCGGCGGGCGCAGCCGTTTCGGTGTCGCCCGTTTCCGGGGCCTCGGCGACCTCTTCGACCGCCGGTGCGGCAGCAGCTTCGGCGGCGCGCTTGGCCGCTTCTTCCTCGGCGCGGCGGTTTTCCTCGGCGCGGCGGCGTTCCTCTTCCTCGCGTTCGCGGGCTTCGGCCTCTTCGCGCTTGCGCGCTTCCTCGGCCAGCCGCAGCCGCTCTTCCTCGGCCTCGAGCTGAAGCCGCTTGACGCGCTCCTGCGGGGTCTCGCCTGCGGGAGCCGGACGCGCGGGACGCGGCGCCGGGGCGGGCGTGGCCGCAACCGGAGGCGCGGGGGGCGGCGGGGGCGGCGGGGGCGGTGCAGCCGGCTCGCTACCGGGCTTGCCGAGCACGCGGCGGCGCTTCACCTCGACCACCACCTTGTTGGTGCGGCCGTGGCTGAAGGTCTGCTTGACCTCGCCCGCATCGACCGAGCGCTTGAGGCCCAGAGGTTTGCGGATGCGCTGGTTGTCGTTTTCGTCGCTCATTATCGCTCGTCAGTCCTTCACGTATTCGTCTTGTGCCGAACGGCCAGCCGGTTGCGGCCGATCGCTGTGGCCGGGCGTATCCCGGCCGGAATTGTCCACCATATCGCTCGCGCCGTCGGGCGTTATGCCGCCGGCAACAAAGCGCGAAAGCCGGGAAACCGCCTGCAGCACCCGCGTTGCGGCACGCATGTCGCCGGAATGTCCGGCAACGCCGAGGTGGACGACATTGTCGCGGCCCAATGCCACAGACAATGCAGTGCGGTCCAGAGGCAAGACCAGCCCGCGCTCGCCCGATCCCTCCGCCTCGCGTCCGACGCGCCAGGCCTGATCGAGCTTGCGCCGTCCGTCCTCGCTGCTGTCGCTGGCATGGAGCAGCGCCGCCAGCCGTCCGGCGCGGGCCTGCTCCTCGATCCGGGCCGAGCCGAGCACGATGTTGCCCGAGCGCAGTTCGAGGCCCAACCGGTCGCCAAGGTGACGCGCCAGCGCCGCCTCGACCCGCTGGGCGAGATCTTCGGGGATAGTGAGCGGCGCGCCCTTGAAGGCGCGCATCAGCGCCCGCTTCAGCTGGCCATCCGCAATCGCGGTTTCGAGCGCGCTGCGGCTCACGCCGATCCACGCGCCGCGCCCCGGTGCCTTGGCCGCCGCGTCGGGCAGCACCAGCCCGTCCGGCGAAATCGCCAGCCGCACCAGCGCGTCGCGCGCGTCATGCTCCCCGGAGAGGATACAGCGCCGCTCGCTCCCGGCCACCCGATCACTGGGGGCCGAAAGCGAAGGCTCGACGATGTCGGACGTCAGGCGCTCATTGGGTGGAGTCCGCATCGGCGGCCTCCTGAGTGTCGGGCTCGTCGTCGAACCAGTGCGCGCGGGCAGCCATGATGATCTCGTTGCCCTGCTCTTCGGAGAGGCCGTATTCGCCCAGCACGCCGCCCTTGTCGGTTTCGCGCTGCGGACGCCGCAGCGGCGGACCATCGGCATTGCCGCGGCGGCGCGGAGCCTCGCGCTTCTTCGCGATCAGCTCGTCGGTGGCGAGATCGGCCAGATCGTCGAGCGTCTTGATGCCCGCCTTGCCGAGCGTGACCAGCATCGCTTCGGTGAGGTGCGGCATTTCGGCCAGCGCATCTTCCACGCCCAGCTCGCGGCGGACAGCGCGGTGCGCCTCTTCCTGCCGTTCGAGCGCTTCGAGCGCACGGCTCTGGAGTTCCTCGGCCAGTTCCTCGTCGAAGCCTTCGATGCTGGCGAGCTCGGCCAGATCGACATAGGCCACTTCCTCCAGCTCGGCAAAGCCTTCGGCCACGAGGAGCTGCGAGAGGGTTTCGTCGACGTCGAGTTCCTCCTCGAACATCTTCGAACGCTCGGCGAATTCCTTCGAGCGCTTCTCCGAGGCTTCTTCCTCGGTCATGATGTCGATCTGGTGGCCGGTGAGCTGGCTGGCCAGACGCACGTTCTGACCGCGGCGGCCGATCGCGAGGCTGAGCTGCTCGTCGGGCACCACCACTTCGATGCGCCCGTCATCCTCGTCGAGCACCACGCGGCTGACGGTGGCGGGCTGGAGCGCGTTGACGACAAAGGTCGCGGTGTCTTCCGACCACGGG
>CAZQOO010000225.1:0-3420 GCA_964594845.1 uncultured Porphyrobacter sp.
AACGCGCTCGCCAAGCCCGCCGCGCCGCTTGGCAAACCCGCCCTTGCCCGCGCCCTCGCCGCCTTTGCCGACCGCGCCGATGCTGATGGCAAGACCACCGAAACCTTCGAGATCATCACCCTCACCGGGCGGCGGTCGCTCGCCGGAACCTAGCCCCGCGCGAGCGCCGCCTGGGCCGCCGCCAACCGTGCGATCGGCACGCGGTAAGGCGAGGCGCTGACGTAATCGAGCCCCACGCCCTCGCAGAAGGCGATGCTCGCCGGGTCCCCGCCATGCTCGCCGCAGATGCCGAGCTTGATCGCAGGCCGCGTCGCCCGCCCCCGCTCCGCCGCCAGTTCGACCAGCTGGCCCACACCCTCGATATCGAGGCTGACGAAGGGATCGCGCGGAAAGATGCCCTTGTCGACATAGACGCTGAGGAACCGCGCCGCATCATCGCGCGACACACCCAGCGTCGTCTGGGTCAGGTCATTGGTGCCGAAGGAGAAGAACTCGCCTTCCTCGGCGATCTCGCCCGCCATCAACGCGGCGCGCGGCAGTTCGATCATCGTGCCGACGAGGTAGTCGACCCGCACCCCGGTTTCGAGGAACACAGCCTCGGCTTCCTTGTCGACCAGCGCGCGCAGAATAGCGAGTTCGCGCCGCGTCGCCACCAGCGGAATCATGATTTCAGGCAGCGGCGCTTCGCCGCTCGCCTGCTTCACCGCACAGGCCGCCTCGAAGATGGCGCGCGCCTGCATGGCATAGATCTCGGGGAAGGTGATCCCCAGACGGCAGCCGCGATGGCCGAGCATCGGGTTGAATTCGTGGAGTTCCCCCGCCCGGCGCTTGAGGTGATCGACCCCGAGGCCGGTCGCGTCCGCCAGCTCCGCAAATTCCTCGTCGGCGTGGGGGAGGAATTCATGCAGCGGCGGATCGAGCAGGCGGATGGTGCAGGGCAGGCCCGCCATCACCTCGAAGATCGCGGTGAAATCGGCGCGCTGTTCGGGCAGCAGCTTTTCGAGCGCGCGGCGGCGACCGGCTTCGTCATCGGCGAGGATCATCTGGCGCACCGCGCTGATGCGGCTGGCCTCGAAGAACATGTGCTCGGTGCGGCACAGCCCGATGCCCTCGGCCCCGAACTGGCGCGCCATGCGGCAGTCGTCCGGCGTTTCGGCATTGGTGCGCACGCGCATCCGGCGAAGCTTGTCGGCCCATACCATGAGGGTGCCGAAATCGCCTGCCAGCTCCGGCTCGACCGTCGGCACGATCCCGAGCATCACCTGCCCCGTCGCCCCATCGAGGGTGATGGCATCGCCTTCCTTCAATTCAGTGCTGCCGATCCGCAGCGACCGGCTGGCGCGGTCGATCGACACGGCCCCTGCCCCCGAGACGCAAGGCCGGCCCATGCCGCGCGCGACCACCGCCGCATGGCTCGTCATCCCGCCGCGCGCGGTGAGGATGCCCTGCGCCGCGTGCATCCCGTGGATGTCCTCAGGGCTGGTCTCGACCCGCACCAGAATGACCTTCTCGCCCCTGCCCGCCCATTGCTCGGCGGTGTCGGCATCGAGCACGATCTTGCCCGCCGCGGCGCCCGGGGACGCCGGCAGGCCCGTCGTCAGCACATGACGCTCGGCCTTGGGATCAAGCGTGGGGTGAAGCAGCTGGTCCAGCGCCATCGGGTCAACCCGCCGCACCGCCTCGCGCTCGTCGATCAGGCCCTCGGCCACCATGTCCACCGCCATCTTGAGCGCGGCCTTGGCGGTGCGCTTGCCCGAGCGCGTCTGGAGCATCCACAGCTTGCCGCGTTCCACCGTGAATTCGATGTCCTGCATGTCCTTGTAGTGGAGCTCCAGCAGGTCGAACACGCGGGCGAGTTCGGCATAGGCCTCAGGCAGGGCCTCCTCCATCGAGAGCGGCTTGGCCCCGGCGGCCTCGCGCGCGGCTCTGGTGAGGTATTGCGGGGTGCGGATCCCCGCCACCACATCCTCGCCCTGCGCGTTGATCAGATATTCGCCGTAGTAAGCCCTTGTTCCGGTTGCCGGATCGCGGGTGAAGGCGACCCCGGTGGCGCTGGTCTCGCCCATGTTGCCGAACACCATCGCCTGCACGTTGACCGCGGTGCCCCAGTCGCCCGGAATGTCGTTCAACCGGCGGTAGACCTTGGCGCGGTCCGAATCCCAGCTGTCGAACACGGCGCGGATCGCGCCCCACAGCTGCTCGTGCACGTCCTGCGGGAAAGGCCTGCCCAGTTCGTCCGCGACGATCTGCTTGTATTCCTTGACCAGCGCCTGCCAGTCGGCCGCGTTCATCTCGGTGTCGTTGTAGTAGTCCTTGTCTTCCTTGGCGATTTCCAGCGCTTCCTCGAACAACCCGTGATCGAGGCCGAGCACCACGTCGGAATACATCTGGACGAAGCGGCGGTAAGAGTCCCAGGCAAACCGCGCATCGCCCGAGGAGGCGGCCAGGCCCTCCACCGTTGCGTCGTTGAGGCCGAGGTTGAGCACCGTATCCATCATCCCCGGCATCGACACCCGCGCGCCGGAGCGGACCGAGACCAGCAGCGGATCAGCCGCGTCACCGAAATTCTTGCCGACCGTGGCTTCGACATGGGTCAGCGCGGCGGCGACCGCACTTCGCAAGCTTTCCGAGAAGTCCGCCCCATCCTTCAGATAGGCAATGCATTCCTCGGTGGTGATGGTGAAGCCCGGCGGCACGGGCAGGCCGATGCTGGCCATCTCGGCAAGGTTCGCGCCCTTGCCGCCGACGACGGTCTTGTCCTTCTGGCGCGGATCGGAGTGGTCGGCGGAGCCTCCGAATACATAGACCGTCTTCAAAGTCATGAAATTTCCCGCGAATGTTCAAAAGTTACAAAGTTGACAAAGTTGACACCGTGTCAACCTTGCGGATCGGCATTAACCCCCTCATCTTGCGCACCTTGTGTGAAGGTGACAGACACAGGGACAAGCGCCGGAATCATCCTTCGATCCGGCTGAAATCAGCGACGCGGTGGACCGCATCACGGAAAGCGGCAAGCAGCGCGAGGCGGCTGCTGCGCTTTTCGGCCTCATCGGCGTTGACAGTCACCTCATCAAAGAACCGGTCGATCGGGGCGCGCAAGGTGGCGAGCGCCGCCATCGCATCGGCGAACCGCTCGGCCTCCACCGCCTCGGCAGCGCGAGGGGCAGCGGCGGCGAGCGCGTCGATCAGCGCCTTTTCGGCCGGTTCGGGCGTGTAGGAAAGCTCTTGAGCCCCTTCCCCAAGGGGGAAGCGAAGCTGACGCGCAGCGTCAACGGGTTGGGGATGGGGGTTCGCTGGATCGGAGGTGGCACCCCCCACCCCCAGCCCCTCCCCCTCGGGGAGGGGAGTTTTCTTCAGGATATTCGCCGCGCGCTTGTAGCCCGCGAGGAGGTTGGTGCCGTCCTCGGTGGTGACGAAGGC
>CAZQOO010000226.1:0-3414 GCA_964594845.1 uncultured Porphyrobacter sp.
CAGGGCATTGCGCAGCGCGGTGTAGATGGTCGGGCGGCCCGCCGGATCGCGCTCGGCGGTGATGAGGCCGGTCGGCTTGTGGAAGGCGAACAGCCGGGTCGGCTCGGCCGCGGTCACCGGCTTGCCGTCGACCGTCACGCCCCTGAGGTTTGGCAGGATCGTTGCGGGGGTTTCCAGCACCTTGCCGTCGAGCGCGACGCGTCCGTCCGCAATCATCCGCTCGACCTCGCGGCGGCTGGCAATGCCGGCGCGGGCGAGCAGCTTGGCAATGCGGTCGCCCTCGGGGCGGGTTTCGGAGCGGGGGGGCTGGGTGGGCATGGCGGCGCGCCTAGAGCATTTCTTTTCGAAATGCGACCACTGAGCGCGCCCTCAGTTCGCCGCGCGCAAGGCTTCGGCGACGATCTGGTCGAACCGCGCGATCCCGCCTTCGAGCGTGCCGAGCGTGATGTGGCTGACCGCGCCGCTCGCGAGCCCCTGCTGGCCCAGTTCCGCCGCGCGGAAATCCTCCGAGGCGAACACCCCGCCGTCGAGCAGCTTCCAGCTCTTTTCCCAGTGCGCCAGCGCCTTTTCGGTTTGCGGGGCCTCGGGGATCAGCATGAAATCCTCGACCAGCGTCAGGTCATGCGCCTGCGGCATCAGCACCATCACGTTCACGTAATCGGGGCTGGGGACGATGATCGTCGCGGGCAACAGCTGGTAGGCGAAGGTCACCACGCGCCGCAGGCTCGCCATGTCGGTGAGATCGACCCCTTCCATCTCCTCCAGCCGCCCGACGGCGGAGCGCTGGTGCGGGCCGATCTGGTCGCCCGCGGTGATTCCGTCCTTGAAGAACGGGCCGATGGTCGCAGCGTGCAGGCGGGTGACATGGTAGCTTTCAAGGAAGGCATCCATGATCAGCTTCCAGTTGCCTTTCACGGTGTGCAGCTTGCGCCGGAACAGGTGGGCACTGGCCACGCCAAAGGCGTCGAGATCGCTGCCCAATTCCTGTGCAGCGCTGAAATCGGCACCTTCCACCGGTGCAAACCAGATCAGGCCGCCTGCCTCGATATTGGGCAGTTCCACGAGGCCGAAATCCGCCTTGTCGAGCCGGGGGAAGGTCTCGGGCCGGGGCAGGGCCATGAGGCCGCCGTCGAGCCGGTAGGTCCAGGCGTGATAGGGGCACACCAGCCGCTTGGTGCATTGCACCTCCTGCCCCTCGACCAGCCGCGTGCCGCGGTGGCGGCAGACGTTGAGGAAGACGTGGGCCTTGCCGTCATTGTCGCGGGTGACGAGCAATGGGCGGCCGGTGGCGTCGTGCGGCACGGCCATGCCGGGTTCGGGTAGAAGCGCGGAAGGGCAGATCACTTGCGGCAACCGGTCGAACAGCGCTGCCTTCTCGCGCGCGAAGTGATCGGGGCAGGTGTAGTTGCTGGCCGGCACGGTCTGGATCGCGCCCGCCTGCCGGCCCACTCCGCCGCGGATCGCCTCTGCCAGCGCCAGCTGACCCGGCGTCGGGCGCAATATGGGCATATCTGTTGTTGCGGCGTTCATCGCTCTTTTCTCATCCTCTCGTCCCGGCCTAGTGTGCCACGAAACCGGCGCGGAGCAAATCCGCGTTGCCAGCATGGGATCGTCAATGGCTGAAGCCGCTCTCGCACATCAAACGCGCCTCTCGCGCTGGCTCGCCCTGCTGGCCGCGCTGCGCCATCCCAAGACCGGCTATGTCCTGCTGTTCGGCTTTGCGAGCGGGCTGCCCTATGCGTTGCTGCTCGGCACGCTCTACGCATGGCTGACCGAGGCCAAGGTCGATGTCGAGACGATGGGCGTGTTCTCGCTGATCGGCCTTGCCTATGCCTTCAAGTTCCTGTGGTCGCCCGCACTCGACCGGATCGATCTTCCGGGCCTGCGCAGGCTCGGCAAGCGCAAGCAGTGGATCGTGACCGCACAGCTGCTGCTGGGGGGCATTCTGGTGGTGCTCTCGGCGCTTGATCCGCTGTCCTCGCTTGGGGTCTTCTCGCTGCTGGCGGGGATCGGGGCCTTCGCCAGCGCCACGCAGGACGTGGTGATCGACGCATGGCGCGTCGATGTCGCCGACGAGGTGGCGACGATCGACATCCTCTCGACCGTGTTCCAGATGGGTTACCGCGTCGCCGCGCTGGTGGGGGGCGCGCTGGCGCTGTTCATGGCCGAGCGGATGGGCTGGCCGACCGTGTTCGCCAGCATGGGCGCGATCCTGCTGGCGGTGGGCTTCCTCGGCCTGTTCGCGCCCGATGCCGAGCGCAGCGTCGCCGCGCTGGAGAGCGAGCGCGCCAATCTCGGCACGCTGCGGCAGGCCGGGCAGATGACCCCGCGGGTGCGCGCCTATGCGCTGGGCGCGGTCGCCTTGCTGTGGGGCTGGGCGCTGGTGACGGTGCTCGACTTCATGATCCGCTCGCTCACCGCCACGCCCGAGACGCGCCCGGATTCGACCGAGTTCGTCAGCCAGATGGGCCCGCTGATCGTGATCGCGACCGTGGTGATCCCGGGCGCCATTGCGGGCTGGCTCGAATCGATGCGCAAGCAGGGGCGTTACGTGCTCACCACCGATGCGCCTGCCAATGGCGCGCTCGATACCGCGCTCGATCACGGCTACCGCGCGCTGATCCTGCCGCTGGCCGAGATCATCGGACGGCTGAAATGGGCCGCCGTGCTGGTGATCGCGCTGGTGCTGTCCTACCGCATCACCGACGCAATCTGGGGCAGCTTTGCCTACCCGTTCTATCTGGGCGAGCTGCAATATACCAAGGACGAGGTGGCGATTGCCTCGAAGTTCTTCGGCGTCGGCGCGCTGATCGTGGGCCTTGCGCTGGGCGGCACGCTGCTGACGGTGATCGGGCGCATGACCACGCTGACATTGGGCGCGGTGATCGCGGCGCTTACCAACCTGCTCTACGCCGATCTCGCCGTGGGCGGCGCGCGGATGCAGGCGGCGAGCGACCTTACCGGCTTTACCGCGCTGGCTGGCCTGTTCGGGGCGGATGACCGCATGGCGCGGCTGATGCTGACCATCGGGATGGAGAACATTGCCGTCGGCATCGCGGGCGCGGCGTTTGTCGCCTACCTCTCGAGCGTCGTCGCCAAGGGCTACAGCGCGGTGCAATATGCGCTGCTGTCCTCGCTCACCATGCTGGTGGGGACGCTGGGCCGCCCGGCGCTCGGTCAGATGATCGAGGAGCAGGGCTATTACGACGTGTTCATCCTGACGACGCTGATCGGGCTGTTCGCGGTGGGCCTGTGCGTGATCGAATGGGTGCGGCAGGCACGCTCCGGGCGGGCCGAGAATGCCCCGCCGCCGGAGCCAGAGATCTAGTCCGGCAGCTCGTCGTTGAGCCTTAGCACTTCGCCTGCGAGGTAGAGCGAGCCGGCGATGAGGATCGGCAGGCCGTCCTCCGGAAT
>CAZQOO010000227.1:0-3334 GCA_964594845.1 uncultured Porphyrobacter sp.
GAGAAAAGGCCGGTATGATTGCGATTGCCCTTCTGCCGGAGCAGCGCCTGTCCTGGCTTATCCAGTGGCCGCATGTGCGGGGTTTCCGATTCTCGCGGCCGGAGCCGAGCCTGATCTGCCTCGCGGATGCCGACGAGGTGTCGAAGGTGATCTGGTCCGGCACGGTCGATGACTGGCACGAGGGCGATCATCTGGCCGAAGCCGCGGCGCGCGCGGGGCTCGATCTGGCCGCGCTCGAAGCCGAGGCAGCCCGCGATGCCGGGACGCTCGACGCCGAGATCGCCGCCAACCAGGCCGCGCTCGAAGCCGCGGGCCACTGGGGCGTGCCGACCCTGGTGTTCGAGGGCGAGCCCTTCTTCGGGCAGGACCGCATCGCCATGGCCAAGTGGCGGATGGAGCAGAAGGGGCTGGAGAAGCGCGCGTGAGGCTCGAACACTTCGCCTCCTTCGACGGCACCCGCCTTGCCCTTCATCGCACGGGAGCCGGCCGCCCGGTGATCCTGCTGCATGGCCTCTTTTCCAGCGCGCACATGAACTGGATCAAGTGGGGCCATGCCGATCGTCTGGCCGCCGCCGGATTCGAGGCGATCATGCCCGACTTCCGCGTCCACGGAGAGAGCGAGGCGCCGCAGGACCCGTCCCGCTATCCGCCCGGCGTGCTGGTTCGCGATGTCGCCGCGCTGATCGACCATCTGGGGCTGGCCGAGGGCGAATATGACCTTTGCGGCTTCTCGCTGGGCGCGCGCACGGCGGTGCATGGCTGCGCCACCGGCGTCTTCGCCCCGCGGCGGCTGGTGCTCGCGGGGATGGGGGTTTCAGGGCTGGCCGACTGGAAACGGCGCGCAGGGTTCTTCACCCGCGTGATCGACGAATTCGACGCCATCACCCGCGACGATCCCGCCTGGCTCTCGCGCCAGTTCCTCAAGTCGCAAGGGGTCGACCGCGTCGCCGCGCGCCTGCTGCTCGGCGCCTTCGAGGACCTCGACCTGGCGGGCCTCGCCAATATCACCTGCCCGACGCTGGTGATCTGCGGCGACAGGGATCAGGACAATGGCTCGGCCCGCGATCTGGCCGATCTGTTGCCAGCCGCGACCTACGAGGAAGTCCCCGGCGGCCATCTCGACAGCGCGACCAAGCCCGAACTGGGCGAGGGGATTGTGCGCTTCCTCGCAGCCTGATCGGCACCCGTCCGGCAAGGGGGCTTGGCCGCGCGGGCCCGCACCCCTATTGGTAGCGCCTGTCATCTGTTCAGGGGAGCGCCACATGAAACTTCGCCGATTGTCAGCAGCTTGTCTCGCGCTCGGTGCGCTGGCGCTGGGGCCGGCCCTGCCGGCGCAGGCGCAGGCACAGGGAGACTCCGCGCCGCTGGTCAAGGGAACCGACGCCAAGGGGCTGCTGAAGATCCTGCGCGAGGCTGGTTACAAGGCGAAGTTCGAGGAGGTGACCGAGGAGGGCACCAAGCCCTCGATCGAGATCGAGACCCGCGACGGCCCGGTCTACGTGATCTTTGCCGATTGCGAGGAAGCCGTGCCCGATTTCTGCGAGACGCTGGTGCTCTCGACCAGCTGGGACCGCGACACGCCGATCTCCGACAAGGTGATCACCGAGAGCAATTACAACTTCAAATATGTCTCGATCTGGCGGGACGAGAGCGGCGATCCGGTGATGCAATGGGCAATCCTCACCCGCGACATCGGCGTGCCGCAGCCGCTGTTCCTGAACGCGCTGCAACGCTACCTCGATATCGTGCGCGACTTCGGCGAGATCGCCTTTGCCGATGACGAGGCGCCCAAGCTCGACAAGACCACGGCTGCCGCGCCGGGTGGCGCTGGCGCGGGAATGGCCAAGTGAGCGCAGCGATCCTGCCCTGATGGCCGCGCGTCATCTCATGGTCGTGGGCTGGCGCGAGCTGGTCGATCTGCCCGAGCTTGGCCTTGCCGGCATTCCCGCCAAGATCGACACCGGCGCGCGCACCTCCTCGCTCCATGCCCATGTGCTCGACGATTTCCTGCGCGACGGGGAAAGATTCGTGCGCTTCGCGGTCGACTGGGGCGGGGTGCGCCACCACTGCGAGGCGGTGCATGTCGATGTGCGCGGCATCACCAGCTCCAACGGCGAGAGTCAGGAGCGCTTCGTCATAAAGACGCCGCTATCGATCGGTAATCTGACCTTCAGGGCGGAAATCAGTCTCGCGGATCGTTCCCAGATGCAGTTTCCGATGCTGATCGGGCGCACCGCGCTCCGGCGTCGGATGGTGGTCGATAGCGGTCATTCGTGGCTGCAATCGTCACAAAACGCGGCTATGGGGCCGGGCCGCCGGTAGGATACCGGCATGAAAGGGTTCCCATGAAAATCGCGATGCTGGCGCGCAATCCGAATCTCTATTCGCACCGCCGGCTGAAAGAGGCCGCCGAGGCGCGCGGCCACAGCCTCGAAATCCTCAACACGCTGCGCTGCACGGTGCACATCGCCAGCCACCGGCCGGAGGTGTTCTACAACGGCGCGCCGATTGCCGCTTATGACGCGGTGATCCCGCGGATCGGGGCCTCGATCACCAATTACGGCCTTGCGATCCTGCGGCAGTTCGAGATGCGCGGCATCTGGTCGCTCAATGAAAGCGTCGCGATCGGGCGCAGCCGCGACAAGCTGCGCTCCTTGCAGATCCTCGCCAAGCATGGCCTCGGCCTGCCGCTCACCGCCTATGCCAATGATCCCAAGGCCGCGGAGGAGATCATCAAGGCGGTGAAAGGCCCGCCGGTGGTCATCAAGCTGATCGAGGGGACGCAGGGCATCGGCGTGGTGCTGGCCGAGACCATGAGCAGCGCCAAGTCGGTGATCGAGGCCTTCCGCGGGGCCAACGTCAACATCCTCGTGCAGGAATTCATCAAGGAAGCCGGCGGCACCGATATCCGCGCGCTGGTGGTGGGCGGCAAGGTGGTCGCGGCGATGAAGCGCACCGGCGCGCCGGACGAATTCCGCTCCAACCTCCACCGCGGCGGCTCGGCGCAGGTGATCAAGATCACCCCCGAGGAACGCTCGACCGCCGTGCGCGCGGCCAAGCGCATGGGGCTGAACGTGTGCGGGGTGGACATGCTGCGGTCCAATCACGGCCCTGTCATCATGGAAGTCAATTCCTCCCCAGGCCTCGAAGGCATCGAAAGCGCTACGGCCAAGGACATCGCCGGCCAGATCATCGACTTCATCGCCGCCAACGCGGGCGGGACGACCAAGACCAAGGGGCGCGGGTAAGGGCGCTCACGCATTGCGTGCCATCAGCCCGCCATCGACCGGGATCGCCACCCCGGTGATGTAGCTTGCCGCGGGCAGCACCAGCG
>CAZQOO010000228.1:0-3273 GCA_964594845.1 uncultured Porphyrobacter sp.
CAGATGCAGCCCGGTGATGTTTTCCGAGAAGCCGGGCATCGCCTTCCTCGCCCCCGTCGCCTCGCCGATATTGGCGGGGACATAAAGCGTGATCTCGCCGAGCTTGCTTTCCTTCAGCAGAATGCGCGCGGCGTGGCCCGCGGTGAAGCGGATGTTTTCGGCCTCGGTGTTGGTGAAGCGCACGATCTGGTTGCCCCACTCGGCTTGCCGGCGGCGGCCATGGGCAGTGTCGATCTCGGATTCGTCGCGCCAGATGCGGATCAGCTGTTCCGTGGCGGCGCGCAGGATGTGGCCATAGATGTCGCCCTTGCCGTCGCTGGCATGGCTGACGAAGACGAAGCGCGGGGGCTGGAGCAGGTTGTCGTGACGCTTCCAGTAGCGGCTCATGGTGCGCGCCAAGGCCATGTTGCCGGCCAGTTCGGCATCCATCAGCGCCTCGACGACGCTGTCATCGGCGGCGGTGATTGCGCCGCTCAGTTCACCTGCA
The DNA here is from genome assembly GCA_964594845.1 of uncultured Porphyrobacter sp. GTDB lineage: Bacteria > Pseudomonadota > Alphaproteobacteria > Sphingomonadales > Sphingomonadaceae > Erythrobacter. The sequence continues at coordinate 488 of CAZQOO010000228.1, forward strand.
CCGAGCGCCGGCAGGAACAGCGCCCCGCTGACCGGAGTGCCGCCCCTGGTGTATTCTTCCAGCGCGGCTTCCATCGCCGCCGGATCCTTGCGGCTGAAGCGGATGATCGAGAGCCCGTCGGTCAGCCCCAGCGCCTTGCAGCGCTTCTCGGCGATCGCGACATCGGCCGCGCGCGGCAGCCCGAGCACCACGGCTGCACCGCAGGCCAGCTGCACCTGCGCGATTTCCAGCGCTTCCTCCCAGTCATCCCCCGCAGCGATCAGCACGGCAAGGCCGGTGCCGTCCATCGAGCGCATGGTGGGCCGCGCGAGATAGGTCGAGCGCTGCTCCTTGCGCACGCTCATCCCGTGGGTGACTTCGAAATCGTGGCCGTTGTAGGCCGCGCTCTCGTCCGAGCCGAGGAACACGCAGGTGGTGGCGATGTCTTCGGGCGTGGGGAAGGTCTTGGCCTTCGCGTTCCCGCCGGTAGCGCGTTCGAGGCTCATCATGTCGAAGAACTGGCTCGCGGTGGTGCCCGCCGCGTCACCGCGCGCGGTGTCCATCGCGGCAAAGACATTGCGGATGCGCTCGCTTTCGATCGGGCCGGGATACACGAGGTTGACGCGGATGCCCTTGGGGCCAAGCTCGAGGCTGAGCTCGCGGCTCCATGCGTTCATCGCTGCCTTGGGCACGACATAGGCGGCGCGCGCGTAATAGGGCGTGCGGCTGAAGATGGTCGAGACGTTGATGATCGAGCCGCCTTCGGGGATATGCTCCGCCGCGACCCGCGCGACGTTCCACGCGACGCCGAAGATGTTGCGCAGCGCCTCGCCCACGGTCTCGCTGTCGGTCGCGCCCTTCTTTTGCAGGGCCGCCAGTTCCTCTGCCGAGAGCGGCAGATTCTCGATCGGTTGCTTGGGCCCGGCGCTTCCGGCGTTGTTGACGAGGATATCGATCCGCCCGAACGTCTTCACCACCTCGGCAATCGCGCTGCGCACCGAGGCGATGTCGCCGCCATCGAGCGCCACAGTGGCGAGCCGCGCCGGATCGGCCCCGGTCGCCTTCAGCAGCGCCTCGGCCGCCGCCTTGGTGCGGTCGGGCGTGCGGCCCGTCATCACCACGGTTGCGCCTTCTGCAAGATAGTGCGTGACGATATGCCCGCCCAGATTGCCCGCCGCGCCCGTGACGACGGCGATCTTTCCGGCGAGACGGCCCGGGACAGCCCCCTGCAAGGCAGGGGCAGCGGCAACAGCTTTAGATTTGGCCATAAGCTCTCTCCTCACAGAATTGCGGCGAAGCGGCGCCTCGCTTTGTGTTTCGTTCAAACCCTGGGGAGGAGAGCCAAGAACGTTTCAAAAACTGCAACGCGCAGCTCAGCCTTCCGGTTCCCCGGCAGATTGTGCTGCCGCCCATGCCTCCAGCAGCGCATCGCGGCTTCTGAGGCCGAGTTCGGGGAGCGCGTGGTTGACGACATAGGTCGACCCGGTGTGCCGGTTCTCCCACATCGCCTGATGCGCTTCCGGCAGGCCATCCCACGGCACGACCTCGGGCTCGGTGACTTCGAGAAGGCCTGCGGCGATCATGTCGTTCATCCGCGCGACCTCGTAGGCGTTGCACAGGTGGGTGCCGAGGATGCTCGCGGTCGGCATGAGGATCTTGCGCTGGCGGGTCCAGACTTGCGGGGCGTAGAAGGTGAAGCGGCAGCCGGTCAGATCCTCGGCGAAGATCACCCGCCCGGTGAAGGGCTTCACCAGCGAGGTCGAGATGCCGAGCGTGTCCTGCCCCGCCCGCTCGAACACCAGATCGGGGCTGCCGAGCGGATTGTCGGGCGAGCGCAGGATCTTGCCGACGGCCGAGCCGAAGGGCTTCATCACCCGGTCCTGATAGTCGCGTACCGCCGCCTTGAAGACCTCGATGTCGGCCTTGGCGTCGGGCAGGCGCGGCATGGTGTCGGGCCAGTGGAAATTCGCCCCCTCGCGGCGGCGGATGGACTCGAGGCTGACGATCCCCTCGATCGCGTCCTCCAGCCCCAGCGATTGCAGGAATTCGCGCTGGCCATCGGTGGTGGTGGCGATCACCGAGCGGGCGTTGAAACGGCGCGCGGCCTCGATCATTTCAAGCCCGGTTTCATCGAGCAGTTCGCTCGATCCCGGCCCGTAGAAGATCAGCACCGCCTCACCGCCCCTGAGCGCGGCGCGCCGGAGCATTTCTTCAGGCGATGCTGTCCCCGGCTTGCCCATGAAGCTGAAGTGGTAGCCGGACGAAGCGCCATAGAAGGCCAGCGTGCCGTTTTCGGCCAACAGTTGGAACGAGCGCGGAAAGGCCGTCTCGCCCGCGTGGCTGACGACATAATCGGCCAGCTTTCCACCATTGAGCGCCTTGTATTCTTCCACCAGCGGCGCGCCTGCGGCTTCCCATGCCTGCGCCGCGGCCTTGTCCTCCGGGACCACGGTGTAGAGATCGGCAAAGCGCGCATCCTTGCGGTTGATCGCGCCCACCGCGCCTTGCACACTGGTGATGAATCTGGCGCGCTCCTCCGAGGACACAAGGCCCGTCACTTGAAGGCCGGTGCGAACCGAAGATCGCAGAGCATCAAGCCCCGTCCCGGTCGCCGCGCCCTCGACGAACAGCGTCCGCCCGGGCGCAATCTGCAAGGTCGTGAACAGGCAGCGCGCGATGGTGCCGAGGTTGAGCACATAGCTGCCCGCCTGTTCCAGCGTGAGATCGGGCGGCACCTTGTGCATCTGCGGCGCCTGCACGGTCAGGAACTGCGCATGACTGCCGGTCTCGGTCTCGTAGCCCTGAAT
>CAZQOO010000229.1:0-3264 GCA_964594845.1 uncultured Porphyrobacter sp.
AGGTGCCGCCGCGCGAATCGAACACGTCGTCGCCCGCGCCCAGATCGACATTGCCTGTGATGGTCCCGCGGTTGACGATGACATCGCGGGTGCCCGCCAGTCGCAGGTCGCCGGTGATCCGCGCGCCCGTCTCGTTGCGGATTTCGATGTCGGTGCCGAAGTTGGAGCCGAACTCGTCGAGCACTCTGATCGCTACCGGCCCGGTGATGGTGCCGCGGTTGATGATCGACGAATCCTGGCTGATGCCGGTCATCAGGATTGCGGCGGTGGCCTGGTTGAAGACGCTGCCGGTCTGCACCGCCTCGATCCGCCCGGTGTTCTCGAACTGGCCGTTGCGGTTGAGCTGCAGCGCCGTCGCCCGGGTCGCGCCGGTCGCGAGGATGTCGCCCGAATTGAACCCGCCGCCCCCCGATGCCATCGACACGCCGATCGCGCTGCCAGCCGAGGAGATGGCCTGAACCCGGCCCGTGTTCTCGAAGATCCGGTCGCCGAAGGAGCCCGAGGTCCAGGTCTGCACCGCCTCTGCGCCACCGGGGCCCTCGGCATAGATGGTGCCCGAGTTGAACAGCGGCACTTCCTGATTGGCCTGGAAAGCCAGCGAGGAACGGTCTTGCTGCGTGGTGACCGCGCGGATCGTGCCGGAATTGGTGAAGCTTGCGAGAATGTCGACCGAGACCACCCGCCCGCCGACCGTGCTTTCGAGCGTCCCGGCATTGGTGACGCTGGCCTCGCGGGCGAAGGCGGTCATCACCGGCTGGCCGCCGTCGCTGCGCCAGGTCTCGTAGGCGCCGATCGCGATGTCCTCGTAGACGAAGTAGCGGGCATTGTTCCACAAGGGGTTGGCGAGCGCGAAGGTCGGCTCGTCCGCCAGCAGCGGCGCGGCCGCTCCGCCCGCCACGGCATCGAGCCCGCGCACATCGGCGGGCAGGGCCGAGGCCAGCGTCACCGCCACCCCCGAACGCACGCTGATCGTGGTGCTGCCGCTGCGCCACTGGGTGTAGGCAAAGCCGCCGATCACCTGCTGTCCGGCGTCGGTCCACGATCCCGCCAGCGTCAGCGCGGCGGTGCCGCTGCCGTCGATCCTGAGGCCATCGAGCGCCGCGCCCGCATTTGCCGCGGCGATGGCCGCGCGGCCCGCGGTGCCGAGATCCACACCCTCGATCCCGGTTACCCGGTTGCTGGCGAAGACCGCGCCGAGATCGATCGTGCCCGCCAGCGTGCCCGTTGCCAGCGTATCGCGCCCCTCGCCGCCATCGACCAGCGCGAAGGCGAGATCGGCCAGTTCGATCCGGTCATCGCCATGCCCGGCGAAGATGCGGTCACCGCCCTGCTGGAGCAGCACGTCATTGCCGTAGTCGCCATAGAGACCGTCATTGCCGGTCCCGCCGGATATCACGTCGGCCCCCAGGCCGCCGAGCAGCAGATCATTGCCGCCGCCGCCCGATAGGTTGTCGTCCATCCGCCCGCCGTCGACCCACTCCGCGCCCGCACCGCCGATGAAGGTGTCGGTGCCCCAGCCAAGGCTCGCCCAGCCGATGTGGGTGCCGAGCGCGTTGTCGAACAGGTCGGCCCCGTCGCCGAGGATGAGGTTGCCTTCGATCCGCCCGGCATTGATCACCCGCTCGCTGCCGAGATCGCCTTCGATGGTGCCGCGGATGATGCCGGTGGCGCCGTTCTCGATGGTGGCATCGGAGGGGGAGACCGGCCAGGTCGCCGAACCGGTGCGGATCGCCACATCGGCGGCGATCAGCCCGTTGTTGCGGATGAGGACGGTTTCCACCGGAAGCGAGGCGAACAGGATGCCGACCGATGGCGAGCCCGCAATCGAGACCGCCTGGATCGTGCCGTCATTGAGGATGTTGGGCCGCGTCCCGGCCCCCGGGCCGAAATCGCCCCGGCCCATGATGATGCCCGTTGCATTGACCCCTTCGACAAGGATGCGCCCGCCAGCGGTGTTATGCACGAACCCGCCATTGACCATGTAGATGCCGAGCGCCTGACTGGCCGCGGCCTCGGTCAGGGTGCCGGTCTGGGCGGCGATCAATCCGTTGTTGGTGATCTGCACATCCGGTCCCCAATGCGCCAGCGCATGGGCAATGCCGCCATTGGTATAGGCGTAGATCGTGCCGTTGTTGGTGACCGACCTGCCGAGCGCGGCGTTGGTCACGCCATAGGCGTTGGCCTGCCCGAATTCGGACGTGGCAACATCGGCCACCGCGCCGACCGTGCCGTTGATGACGATATCGTCGATGTTGAACCCGGTGATCGCGGACGAGACATTGCCCGACATGGCCGCCCACACCATCCCGTCGACCCGGACGGAGGAAACGAAGTTGTTGTTCGCCCAGTACAGCCGGATGAACCGGCCCGCGCCGTGGATCGTCGTTGCGGCATCGATGAACAGCGAGCCCTGGAACGGGATTTCCGCGAAGCGGTTGGGCGCGATTGTCGGCCGCGGGATATTGGGAATGATACTCACGGTTGATGACCCCGGCGGCAATGAATCAATTGCTGGTTGAGCTTAAGTAATTGACCTGAATGGCGCAAGCGTCGCCTGTGCGTGTCACAATCAGGAGGTCAGCCGCTGGCCGATCGCCTGCCCCATGCGCAGCGGATCGCCCGGCTTCAGTCCGTCGAGCCATTCGACCCGCCCGGGCTCGAACAGCAGCACCACGGTCGAGCCGAGATAGAAGCGGCCCATCTCGTCCCCCGCGGCGAAATCCCGCGCGGCGGCGGTGAAATCCTCGTCAACGCGGGCGCGGACATGGGTGCGGAAGGTGTTGGGCCACACGGTGTCGATCCCGGCGACGATCATCGCGCCCACCATGATGCTGGCAAAGCGCCCGTCCGGCCCGTCGAACAGGCAGGCGAGACGCTCGTTGCGGGCGAACAGCCGCTCGACATTCTCGGCGGTCTCCTGATTGACCGAGAACAGGTCGCCCGGAAGGTAGGCGCTCGTCGCCAACCGCCCCGCCGCCGGCATGTGGACGCGGTGATAATCGCGCGGGGACAGGTAGATGGTCATGAACCGCCCGCCCTCGAACCGAGCGCCATCGTCCGCGCCGCCGCCGAGGATTTCGGCAACCGAATAATCGCGCCCCTTGGCCTGCACGATGCGCCCGCCGGTGATAGGCCCAAGCTGGCTGATCGCGCCATCGGCGGGGCTGAGAATGAAGGCGTCGCTATCTGCCAGCGGGCGTGCGCCGGGCTTCAACTCGCGGGTGAAGAAGTCGTTGAAGCTGGCGAACTCCCCGATCCCGCGCG
>CAZQOO010000230.1:0-3264 GCA_964594845.1 uncultured Porphyrobacter sp.
AGGTGCCGCCGCGCGAATCGAACACGTCGTCGCCCGCGCCCAGATCGACATTGCCGGTGATCGTCCCGCGGTTGACGATGACGTCGCGCGTTCCGGCCAGCCGCAGATCGCCGGTGATCCGCGCGCCCGTCTCGTTGCGGATTTCGATATCCGTGCCGAAATTGGACCCGAACTCGTCAAGCACCCTGATCGCCACCGGCCCGGTGATCGTGCCGCGGTTGATGATCTGCGAATCCTGGCTGATCCCCGTCATCAGGATCGCGGCGGTGGCCTGGCTGATGACATTGTCGGTCTGCACCGCCTCGATCCGCCCGGTGTTCTCGAACTGGCCGTTGCGGTTGAGCTGCAGCGCCGTCGCCCGGGTCGCGCCGGTCGCGAGGATGTCGCCCGAATTGAACCCGCCGCCCCCCGATGCCATCGACACGCCGATCGCGCTGCCAGCCGAGGAGATGGCCTGAACCCGGCCCGTGTTCTCGAAGATCCGGTCGCCGAAGGAGCCCGAGGTCCAGGTCTGCACCGCCTCTGCGCCACCGGGGCCCTCGGCATAGATGGTGCCCGAGTTGAACAGCGGCACTTCCTGATTGGCCTGGAAAGCCAGCGAGGAACGGTCTTGCTGCGTGGTGACCGAGCGGATCGTGCCGGAGTTGGTGAAGCTGGCGAGAATGTCGACCGAGATCAGCCGCCCGCCGACCGTGCTTTCGAGCGTGCCGGCATTGGTGACGCTGGCCTCTCGCGCGAAGGCGGTCATCAGCGGCTGGCTGCCGTCGGTGGTCCAGGTCTCGTAGGCGCCGATGGCGATGTCCTCGTAGACGAAATAGCGCGCGTTGTTCCAAACGGGATTGGCGAGCGCGAAGGTGGGCTCGTCCGCCAGCAAGGGCGCGGCCGCACCGCCTGCCACGGCATCAAGCGCGCGCGCGTCGGCGGGCAGCGCCGCAGCGAGCGTGACCGTGACCCCTGCACGCACGCTGATCGTGGTGCTGCCGGAGCGCCATTGTGTGTAGCTGAACCCGCCGATGACCTGCTGCCCGGCGTCGGTCCACGCCCCCGCCAGCGTAAGCGCGGCAGTCCCGCTGCCGTCGATCCTGAGACCATCGAGCGCCGCGCCGGCATTCGCCGCGGCGATGGCCGCGCGTCCGGCGGTGCCGAGATCCACGCCCTCGATCCCGGTCACCCGGGTGCTGGCGAAGACTGCGCCGAGATTGATCGTGCCGCTCAGCGCGCCGATCGCAAGCGTGTCGCGCCCCGGGCCGCCATCGACCAGCGCGAAGGCGAGATCGGCCAGTTCGATCCGGTCATCGCCGTGGCCGGCGAAGATCCGGTCGCCGCCTTGTTGCAGCAGCACGTCATTGCCGTAGTCGCCGTAGAGCCCGTCATTGCCGGTGCCGCCGGAGATCACGTCGGCCCCCAGGCCGCCGAGCAGCAGATCATTGCCCCCGCCGCCGGACAGATTGTCGTCCATCCGCCCACCGTCGACCCGCTCCGCGCCCGCACCGCCGATGAAGGTGTCGGTGCCCCAGCCAAGGCTCGCCCAGCCGATGTGGGTGCCGAGCGCGTTGTCGAACAGGTCGGCCCCGTCGCCGAGGATGAGGTTGCCTTCGATCCGCCCGGCATTGATCACCCGCTCGCTGCCGAGATCGCCTTCGATGGTGCCGCGGATGATGCCGGTGGCGCCGTTCTCGATGGTGGCATCGGAGGGGGAGACCGGCCAGGTCGCCGAACCGGTGCGGATCGCCACATCGGCGGCGATCAGCCCGTTGTTGCGGATGAGGACGGTTTCCACCGGAAGCGAGGCGAACAGGATGCCGACCGATGGCGAGCCCGCAATCGAGACCGCCTGGATCGTGCCGTCATTGAGGATGTTGGGCCGCGTCCCGGCCCCCGGGCCGAAATCGCCCCGGCCCATGATGATGCCCGTTGCATTGACCCCTTCGACAAGGATGCGCCCGCCAGCGGTGTTATGCACGAACCCGCCATTGACCATGTAGATGCCGAGCGCCTGACTGGCCGCGGCCTCGGTCAGGGTGCCGGTCTGGGCGGCGATCAATCCGTTGTTGGTGATCTGCACATCCGGTCCCCAATGCGCCAGCGCATGGGCAATGCCGCCATTGGTATAGGCGTAGATCGTGCCGTTGTTGGTGACCGACCTGCCGAGCGCGGCGTTGGTCACGCCATAGGCGTTGGCCTGCCCGAATTCGGACGTGGCAACATCGGCCACCGCGCCGACCGTGCCGTTGATGACGATATCGTCGATGTTGAACCCGGTGATCGCGGACGAGACATTGCCCGACATGGCCGCCCACACCATCCCGTCGACCCGGACGGAGGAAACGAAGTTGTTGTTCGCCCAGTACAGCCGGATGAACCGGCCCGCGCCGTGGATCGTCGTTGCGGCATCGATGAACAGCGAGCCCTGGAACGGGATTTCCGCGAAGCGGTTGGGCGCGATTGTCGGCCGCGGGATATTGGGAATGATACTCACGGTTGATGACCCCGGCGGCAATGAATCAATTGCTGGTTGAGCTTAAGTAATTGACCTGAATGGCGCAAGCGTCGCCTGTGCGTGTCACAATCAGGAGGTCAGCCGCTGGCCGATCGCCTGCCCCATGCGCAGCGGATCGCCCGGCTTCAGTCCGTCGAGCCATTCGACCCGCCCGGGCTCGAACAGCAGCACCACGGTCGAGCCGAGATAGAAGCGGCCCATCTCGTCCCCCGCGGCGAAATCCCGCGCGGCGGCGGTGAAATCCTCGTCAACGCGGGCGCGGACATGGGTGCGGAAGGTGTTGGGCCACACGGTGTCGATCCCGGCGACAATCATCGCACCCACCATGATGCTGGCAAAGCGCCCGTCCGGCCCGTCGAACAGGCAGGCGAGGCGTTCATTGCGGGCAAACAAGCGCTCGACGCCCTCGGCGGTCTCCTGATTGACCGAGAACAGGTCGCCCGGAAGGTAGGCGCTGGTCTGCAGGCGGCCCTCTGCCGGCATGTGGACGCGGTGATAATCGCGTGGGGACAGGTAGATGGTCATGAACCGCCCGCCCTCGAACCGAGCGGCATCGTCCGCGCCGCCGCCGAGGATTTCGGCAACCGAGTAATCGCGCCCCTTGGCCTGCACGATGCGCCCGCCGGTAATCGCGCCAATCTGGCTGATCGCGCCATCGGCGGGGCTGAGGATGAACCGCGAGGCGTCGGCCAGCACCCGCGCGTCCGGTTTCAACTCGCGGGTGAAGAAGTCGTTGAAGCTGGCGAACTCCCCGATCCCGCGCG
>CAZQOO010000231.1:0-2332 GCA_964594845.1 uncultured Porphyrobacter sp.
CGTGACGATCCCAATCACAAGCAGATGCGCGCGATGTTCAACGAGGCGTTCAAGCCCAGCCGCATCAAGGAGATCGACCCGCGCGTCGAAACCCTCGCCTACGAGCTGATCGACGAATTCCTCGATGACGGAAAGTGCGACTGGGTGCGCCAGTTCTGCGTCCCCCTGCCGCTGTTCATCATCGGCGAGCAGATGGGCGCCAAGCGCGAGGACATGTGGAAGATCAAGGGCTGGACCGACGCCTTCTTCCACCGCATCTCGCTCATGCTGCCCGAGGACAAGCACCTCGAAATGGTCGACCGCGAGATCGAGGCGCAGCACTATTTCCAGCCGATCTTCGAGCGCCTGCGCAAGGAGCCCGACGGAAGCCTCATCAGCGCGCTGGTCAACACCGTGATCGAGGGCTGGGGCCGGCCGCTGAACGACAACGAACTCCATGCCGAGATGATGGCCGACACCTTCGTGGGCGGCTCGGAAACCACCACCAACGCGCTCGCAGCAGGGATGAAGCTGCTGATCGAGAACAAGGACGTGTGGGCGAAGCTCAAGGCCGATCCCGACAAGTATATGCGCAATTTCGTCGAGGAGGTGCTGCGGCTCGAAAGCCCGGTGCAATCGCTGATGCGCTTTACCCACAAGGATGTGGAACTCGACGGGGTCACAATCCCCGCAGGATCGGTCGTCAACGTGCGCTACGGCGCGGCCAACCGGGACGAGCGGTTCTTCGAATGTCCCGAAAAGCTCGATCTCGACCGGCCCAAGGCCGGCGCGCACATGGCCTTCGGTTCGGGCACGCACCACTGCCTTGGCGCCCCGCTGGCCCGGCGCGAGCTGACATGGGGCTTCCAGGCGGTGGTCGACCGGTTCGAGGACATGGACTTCGCCCCGGGCGAAAACGACTTCAGCTACCACCCGCATTTCCTGCTGCGCAGCCTCAAGCAGCTCAAAATCACCTTCGAGAGGAAAAGGCGCTGAGGATGGCCACCCTGTTGAAGCCCGCGCCGCAACGGATCGACGTTACCCCGCAGCCCATGCCCGCCCTGTCGGGCCGCCCGATCGAGGGCGGCCGCTACTGGAGCCACGAATTCATGGCCCGCGAGTGGGACGGCATCTGGACCAAGGCGTGGCTGATCGGCGGCCTCGCCTCGCAGGTCGCCAAGCCGGGCGACTTCTTCACCTACGAGATCGGGCGCGAGAGCATCCTCGTCACCCGCGGGGAAGACGACGTGGTGCGCGCCTTCTACAATGTCTGCCCGCACCGCGGGAAACGGCTGGTGATGGAGGAGGAAGGCCATTCCAAGCGCCTCGCCTGTTCCTACCACGGCTGGCGCTTCACATCGGAAGGCGAGCTCAATTTCGTCCCCTGCCCCGAGGACTTCGCAGGCGGCAACCCCTGCGGCAAGGTGCGGCTGGAGGAGGTCGGGTGCGAGGTCTTCGCCGGCTTCGTCTGGGTCAATCTCGATCCTGCCGCCACCGCGCTCGCCGACCATCTCGGCCCCGTCGCGCATCAGATCGCGGGCTATCGCATGGAGCAGATGCACCGCACCCACTGGGTGACGCTGGAAGGCGACTGGAACTGGAAGTGCGTGCAGGACAATTTCAACGAGAGCTACCACCTGCCCTTCGTCCACCCGCAGACCCGCTTCGTGATGGAGCAGAGCTACAAGGACTGCCAGTTCGATCTCTACGCCCCGCACGGCCATGCGCGGATGTTCATGCCGGGATCGCGGCCCTCGCGGAGCTTGCGCGGCCACACCGACACCGTGCTCGACATGATGCGCACCGAGCTGACCTATTGGGGCCTCGATCCCGAGAACTTCCGCGACGATCCGCTACGCACCCGCGAGGCGCTGCAAGCGGCCAAGCGCGCCAAGGGCGCGGAGAAGGGATATGATTTCAGCCACTTCCACGATGCCCAGCTGACCGATCACTTCCACTACACGATCTTCCCCAACATCTCCTTCAGCCTGAAGCCCGACGGCTGCATCTGGCTGCGCGCCGACCCGCACCCGACCGATCCCGAGCGGTGCTTCTTCGACATGTGGTACTTCACCTGGTTTCCCGAGGGGGTGGACCGTTACTACGCCTATTCGATGGGGCAGGAGGTCGATCGCACCGTCCCCGTGCCGCACCAGCGCGGCGTGGTGGGCGAACTCAGCTGCGGCCCCGGCATCGATCAGGACGTGAGCATCTGGAGCGAGCAGCAGAAGGGGCTGCGCTCAAGGGGCTACAAGGGCGGGCATCTGGCGGGGCAGGAAGCGCGGGTGCGCTTCTTCCACGACACGATCGACCGCTGGCTGGGGGAGTAAAGGGACGCCGCTGAATCTCCCCT
>CAZQOO010000231.1:2342-3242 GCA_964594845.1 uncultured Porphyrobacter sp.
TACCCTTCGACCCGCGGGGTGGGGTTTTAACGGGCCGCCGGTTAATCCCCCTCCCCGGTGGGGTGGGGCGGGGGTGGGGGGTTCCACGCCCGCGGATGTCGAACACCCATCCCCAACCCCTTCCCTTGAGGGAAGGGGCTAAATATTGGCCAGCGCCGCCGTCCGCCCTGCAATATAGCCGAAAGTCAGCGCCGGGCCGAGCGTTCCGCCTGCGCCCGCATAGATCCCGCCGGTGGGGCAGGCGATGGCATTGCCCGCGCCCAGCAGGCCCGGGATCGGCTGTCCGTCATGGCCGAGAATCCGCGCCTGTCCATCGGTGCGCGGCCCGCCATTGGTGCCGAGCAGCCCCGAGGCAATCTCGACCGCATAGAACGGCGCCTCGCGGATCGCGCCCAATGTGACGGCCGTGCCTTCACGGCTGCGATCCCCGTAGAAATGGTCATAGGCGCTGGTGCCGCGCCCGAAATCGGGGTCGTGGCCTGCGTCGGCATGGACGTTGAAGCGCGCCACGGTTTCGGTCAGCGCCGCGGGATCGAGGCCGATCTGTTCGGCAAGGCCTTCCAGCGTCTCCGCGCGCATCACCCAGTCGGGAATCGGCTGGCCGGGCTGGCGGGTGCCGAGCGGATAGCGTTCGGCATATTGCGCGTCGAAGATCAGCCAGGCGGGCAGGTTGAGGTAGTCGTAATTGGCCGGGTCGAACTGGTGGAACACGCCGCCCAATGCCGAGTAATTCGCCGCCTCGTTGCAGAACCGCCGCCCGCTGCGGTTGACCATGATCGAATGCGGCACGGTGCGTTCGATCAGGATGATCTGCGCGCGCTGCTCGCCGCTGGCCCAGGGCTGGTCCGGCGTCACGAGCGTCGGCGCCCACCACGCGCTGGTCATGTTGCCGAGCTTCGC
>CAZQOO010000232.1:0-3237 GCA_964594845.1 uncultured Porphyrobacter sp.
CACGGGCCTGATCGAGCTGGAAGGGGAAGACATTCACGGCGACCGGATGGACGTGGTCCAGCTGCGCGCCCGTGTGGGCATGGTGTTCCAGAAGCCCAACCCCTTCCCCAAGTCGATCTACGAGAACATCGCCTACGGCCCCAAGATCCACGGTCTGGCGGAGAAGAAGGCCGATCTCGACATCGTGGTCGAACGCTCGCTGACCCGCGCCGGCCTGTGGGACGAGGTCAAGGATCGGCTCGACGACTCGGGCACCGCGCTTTCGGGCGGGCAGCAGCAGCGCCTGTGCATCGCCCGCGCCATCGCGGTCGATCCCGAGGTGATCCTGATGGACGAGCCGGCCTCGGCGCTGGATCCGATTGCCACGGCCAAGATCGAGGAACTGATCGACGAGCTGTCGGGCCGCTACGCCATCGTCATCGTCACCCACTCGATGCAGCAGGCCGCCCGCGTCAGCCAGCGCACGGCCTTCTTCCATCTTGGCAAGATGGTGGAGTATGGTCCCACATCCGAAATCTTCACCAATCCGATCGAGGAGCGGACGAAGGACTATATCACAGGAAGGTACGGCTGATGGCCGAGCACACCGTCAAGGCGTTCGACGAAGACATCACCCGGCTGCGCGGGCTGATCGCAGAGATGGGCGGCCTTGCGGAAGTCGCCATCCAGGAAGCGCTCGACGCGCTGGTGCGCGGCGACGAGGAACTGGCCGAAAAGGTGGTCGCCCGCGACAAGCGGATCGATGCGCTGGAAACCGAGGTCGACAAGCTCGCCGTGCGGATTATCGCGCTGCGTGCGCCGATGGCTGACGACCTGCGCGAAGTGATCGCGGCGCTGAAGATCGGCGGCGTGCTCGAACGCATCGGCGATTATTCGAAGAACATCGCCAAGCGGGTGGGCATGATCGAGGGCCGCGCGCGGTTCGAACCGCTGACCCTGCTGCCGACGATGGGCGAGCTGGCGGGCGAGATGGTGCACGATGTGCTCACCGCCTATGCCGCGCGCGATCCGGAACTCGCCCGCGAGGTGATCGCCACAGACGCCAAGGTCGACGCCTTCTACAACAGCATTTTCCGCAATCTTGTCAGCTACATGGTCGAAAATCCTTCGACCATTTCGAGTGCTGCGCAATTGCTGTTCGTGGCGCGCAACATCGAACGCATCGGCGATCATGCGACCAACGTGGCCGAGATGGTGCACTTTGCCGCGACCGGGGCCTATCCCCCCGAAGGCGATCGCTGAGCCTTGTGCTGCGCCCTGCGCGCCGGGGTGTGGAAAAGTCTTGTGTGACGGTTTCATCAAACTGTCGCTCAAGTGACACATAGGGCGCAGGCAACGCCCGCATTGGCGGGCTTTTGGAGGCATCTTCTGCATGTCCGCTGCCAAGCTTCTGCTCGTCGAAGACGATCCTGCCCTGTCCGAACTGCTTGAATACCGCTTCCAGAACGAGGGCTATTCGGTGCGCTGCACCGGCGATGGAGACGAGGCGCTGGTGCTCGCCAGCGAGGAAGTGCCCGATCTGATCATTCTCGACTGGATGATCGAGGGCACCAGCGGGATCGAGGTCTGCCGCCGGTTGCGCCGCGACAAGGAAACGGCCCACGTGCCGATCATCATGCTGACTGCCCGCGAGGCCGAGGATGACCGCGTGCGCGGGCTCGAAACCGGTGCGGACGATTACCTGACCAAGCCTTTCTCCCCGCGCGAACTGCTCGCCCGCGTGGCCGCCGTTATGCGCCGCATCCGTCCGGCGCTGGCCGGCGAGACGATCGAGGTGGGCGATATCCGGCTCGATCCGGTGGCGCACAAGGTCCAGCGCCGCGGCCGCGCGCTCCAGCTCGGGCCGACCGAATACCGCCTGCTCAAGTTCTTCATGGAGAGCCCGGGCCGGGTGTTCAGCCGCGGCCAGCTGCTCGACGGGGTGTGGGGCACCGGCTCGGACATCGAATTGCGCACGGTCGATGTCCACATCCGCCGGTTGCGCAAGGCAATCGGGATCGACGGCGCGAAAGACCCGATCCGCACCGTCCGCTCGGCCGGATACGCGCTCGAAGCGAGTTGAGCTTCGCCGCGCAAGCCTAATGAAAATCGCGTGATTTCGGGATGATCCGAACGTCGCGCGGATGCCCTCCTGTCCCGCGTTCGGGCATCGGACGGTTCACCTCGTCCGCGCGCGCCAGCGGGGCATCGAGCAGATCGTCGGACAGGGCGTGGAGCGCGTGGGTGGCGTCGCTCATGTGCGCAGCGATCACGTGGATCACCGCGTCATCATACTCCACCCGCCCGCGCACCTCCATCAGCCGCGCGCCCATCACAACCTTGCGAAGCTTCTCCTTGAGGTCGGGCCAGACCACGAGGTTGATCACCCCGGTCTCGTCCTCGAGCGTGATGAAGGTCACGCCCTTGGCACTGCCCGGCCGCTGGCGGATCAGCACAACACCGGCGACCTGCACCATGGAGCGGAACTTGCGTTCCCTGAGATCGGCCGCCCGCACGAAGCCGCGCGCGGCCAGCGCGGGGCGCAGGAAGGCCATCGGATGCGCCTTCAGACTGAGGCGGGTGGTCTGGTAATCGGCCACCACTTCCTCCGACAGCGGCATGGCGGGCAAGGCGATCCTCCTCCGCTCGCTCCCCTCCTCGCCCACGCCCATCGCACGGAACAGCGGCAGATCGGGAGCGGCAATGAGGCTGCGCGCATCCCACAGGGCCTGCCTTCGGGTGAGGCCCAGCGAGGTGAAAGCATCGGCACTCGCAAGCCGCTCGATATGTGCTGGCGAGAGGCCCGCGCGCTGGCGCAGATCGGCAATGTCGCGGAATCGTCCGCCACTCTCGCGCGCGCTCACCAGCGCGGCGGCGACGTGCTCGGGCAGACCGTCGATCTGCCTGAGGCCAAGCCGCAGTGCGTCGCCTTCCAGCGTGCAGTCCCATTCGCTCGCGTTCACATCCACCGGCAGCACCTTGACCCCGTGCTCGGCCGCATCACGCACGATCTGCGCAGGCGCGTAGAAGCCCATCGGCTGCGAATTCAGCAGGGCGCAGGCGAAAGCCGCCGGGTAATGGCACTTGAGCCAGCTCGACACATAAACCAGCTGGGCAAAGCTCGCCGCGTGGCTTTCGGGGAAGCCGTATTCGCCGAAGCCCTTGATCTGGTTGAAACACCTTTGCGCAAAGTCGCGGTCATAACCGCGCGCGACCATGCGTTCGACCATCATGTCCTGAAGCTCGTCCACCATGCCC
>CAZQOO010000233.1:0-1721 GCA_964594845.1 uncultured Porphyrobacter sp.
GATCGGGGTCACTTCCACCCCCGGCTGGTCCATCGGCACCAGCAGGAAGCTGATCCCCTGCTGCTTCTTCACCGTGGCGTCGGTACGCACCAGCGCGAAGATCCAGTCGGCGTGGTGGGCGTGCGTCGTCCAGATCTTCGATCCGTTGATGACATATTCGTCGCCATCAAGCCGCGCGGTGGTCTTGAGACTGGCGAGGTCGGAACCGGAACCCGGTTCGGAATAGCCCTGGCACCAGTAGACATCGCCCGACAGGATGCCGGGCAGGAAGCGCGCCTTCTGTTCCGGCGTGCCGAAATGGCAGATCACCGGGCCGACGAGGCGCAGGCCGAGGATCGCCAGCGCCGGAGCGCCGGCGAGCGCGCATTCCTTTTCGAAGATGAACTTCTGCGTCGGGGTCCAGCCCGTGCCGCCGTCCTCCTTGGGCCAGTGCGGGGCCACCCAGCCCTGCTTGTAGAGGATGCGGTGCCACTCCATCCCGATATCGGGCTCGACGAACACGCCCGGGGTGCGCCGCGCGCCATCGCGCAGCCGTTCGGGCAGATTGTCCTTGAGGAACGCGCGCACTTCCTCGCGGAAGGCGATGTCCTGAGGCGAGAAGTCCATGTCCATGTCAGTCGGATCCCGTTCGTCTTAATCAGTTTCCGTCTCTCATGGCCCAGCGGATGGTGCGCCGCAGAAGGTCATAATAGACGTCGTAATTCCAGGCGCACATTTCCTTGTGCGGGTAGAAATCGACCATGCCGGGCAGATCGTAATGCCCACGGCAGTGGCCGAGCGCGTTGTAAACGATCCGGCCCTCGCCGATATCCCTCGTATAAACGATAGGTACGGTGGTTCTGGGCCATTGGCTTTGCGTGAAGCCGGTGGCCTCGCCTTCGAAGGTGGTCTGCATCAGCGTTT
This sequence comes from uncultured Porphyrobacter sp., assembly GCA_964594845.1. Taxonomy (GTDB): domain Bacteria; phylum Pseudomonadota; class Alphaproteobacteria; order Sphingomonadales; family Sphingomonadaceae; genus Erythrobacter. The sequence continues at coordinate 904 of CAZQOO010000233.1, forward strand.
CGATCGGCGCGGTGGTCTTGGAGAGATAGAGCTCGTCGACCACCTCGAAGTCCTAGATACCGCGGGTCAGCTCGTGATCGCGGTTCACCACCTCGACCGGGAACTTGTCGATCGGCGGGTGGGCGACGAACTGCGTGCCGAGCATTTCCATCACGTCCGGCCGGTCATCGGGTGCATCGACGAGGCCGTCGGCGGTGAAGACGAGGATCGAATTGGTGCCGTGGAGCGCCATCCACTTGCCGCCCTTCTCCATCCATGCCTTCAGCTGCGCGGCCTGTTCCGGGGTCGGCATCAGGTCGCAGGTGTAGGTGATAAGGAAGCGGCAGGCGTCGAGCCGCTCCAGCCCCGAATAGTCGCAGGCAACCGTGGTGCGGATGTGCGGGTGCTCGGCCAGCAGCTTGAGGATCTCGAGCCGCGGGGTGTCGATATCGTGATACTTGCCCGCGGCAATGAAATGCGCGTCGATGCGGGTGGCGGGTTGTTCAGCCAATGCTCTAGCTCCTGATGCTGCCGCCGCCGTCGACGGTGAAATCGCAGCCGGTGGTGAAACTTGCCTCGTCGCTGGCTAGGAAGACCACCGCGCGGGCGACTTCCTCGGGCTCGCCGATGCGGTTCATCGGGTGGGTGGCGGCGAAGTTCGTCTCGATGTTCTCCGGCGTGTCGGCGCCCGAAAACTTGTAGCGGTTGTACATCGGCGTGCGGATCGCGCCGGGGTGAACCATGTTGGCGCGGATCGGCAGGCCGCGTTCGGCAAGATCGAGCGCGACCGACTGGGTGAGACCCCTCAGGCCCGCTTTCGAGGCGGAGTAGGCCGCGAC
>CAZQOO010000233.1:1821-3229 GCA_964594845.1 uncultured Porphyrobacter sp.
GCGGAGACTGCGGCTTCCCACTGGTGCAGGTCACGCACGTCGAGCTGCGTCGCCGCCGCGCGTTCGCCGAGTTCGGCTGCCAGCGCTTGCGCCTTTTCCAGTTGCACATCGCCCAGCATCACGCTGCCGCCTTCCGCGACGATCAGGCGCGCGACCGCAGCCCCGATCCCTTCCGCGCCGCCCGAAACCAGCGCGACCTTGCCCTGCATCCTGCTCATTCGCGCTCCAGAATTGCGACGGCGGACAGCCCCGGCGCGCCGTAAACGTGGCTGTATCCGAGGCGCGGCTTTCCGGGCACCTGCCGCTCGCCGCCGCGCTGGCGCAGCTGCTGGACGTTCTCGTAGACCTGCCTCAGGCCCGAGGCGCCGATCGGCTCGCCGCAGGCAAGGCACCCGCCATCGGTGTTGACCGGCAGCTTTCCACCGTTGATTTCGGTCCAGCCGTTGGCGAGCCATTCTTCCTGTTCGCCGTCCTTGCAGAAGCCGTTTTCGGCCATGTGCATGATTTCCGCACCGCTTTCGGTGTCCTGCAGCTGCGCGACCGAGATGTCCTCCGGCCCCACGCCCGCCTTCTCGAACGCGGCCTTGCTGGCAAGCACGGTGGGCTTGCCGCCTTCCTCGATGCTGATGCCGGCCTGGAACACCTCGAAGGAGTTGGGCGGACGGGTCTTGACCGCGACGGCGCGGATCTTGACCCCGTCCGCGCCGAGTTCCTTCATCTTCTTCTCGCTGGCAAGGATCAGCGCAACTGCGCCTTCCGCCGGCGAGCAGAACATGTATTTGGTCAGCGGATCGTTGATCATCGGCGCGTTCATGATCGTGTCGAGATCGACCGGGCTGCGCCGCCAGGCATGGGGCGTGATCGTGCCGTTGCGGAAAGCCTTTTCGGCGACCCGCCCCAGCGTCGTGCGGCTGATGCCGTGAAGTTGCATGTAGCGCTGAATTTTCAATGCGAAGAATTGCGTCGTCAGCATCATGCCGGTCTGGCCGTACCATTCGGGCAGGCCATAGTCCGAAGGCTTGGCGTTGAACGCCCCGCGCGGATGCTTGTCGAAGCCCACCGCCAGCGCGAGGTCGTACATGCCGCTCGCGATCGCCTGCTGCGAGGCGGCCAGCGCGCTGCCGCCGGTGGCGCAGCCATTGGCGACATTGGTGAAGGGGAGCGAGGTCAGCCCCAGCTCGTTGACCATGATGTCGGCATTGCCCGCCGCCGCCGAGCCGCCATAGGCACATTCGATGTCGGGCCATTCGAGCCCGGCATCGGCCAGCGCCTCGCGCACGGCATAGACGCCCTGTTCGCGGCCCGAACGGCTGTCAGTGCGGCCAAACGGGTGAATCCCGGCGCCGATGATGTAGACATTCTCGCTCATGCTGCTTTGCTTTCTGCGGCGGCGATGGGACGGAAGGCG
>CAZQOO010000234.1:0-3220 GCA_964594845.1 uncultured Porphyrobacter sp.
CCATTCAACAGGTCGGGTATAGTGCGGATATTCGAGGAGGCCGTTTTCGTACGACTCCTCGGTCCCGCTGGAAGGCGCGCCCATTACGCCGGGAAGCAGCCGAATGCAAGCGTCAAGGATGGTGAGCGCCGCCATCTCGCCGCCGGACAGCACGATGTCGGCGAGGGAGACCTGCTCGATTGCGGGACGGGCCTCGAACAGGCGCTCGTCGTACCCCTCGAACCGCCCGCACAGGATGATGACCCCGGGGCCACTGGCAAGCTCGCGGATGCGTTGTTGGGTGATGGGTTTCCCGCGCGGCGTCATGGCGAGGATGGGCCTTTGTCCTCCCCTCCCCTCGGGGAGGGGATCGAGGGGTGGGGGCTCGCCTGTCACACTATCCAACGCACGCGCCAGCACATCGCACTTCAGCACCATCCCCGCCCCGCCGCCTGCGGGGGTATCATCGACGGTGCGGTGCTTGTCGGTGGCGAAGTCGCGGATCTGCACCGTCTCGCAGGCCCACTTGGCCTCGGCCAGCGCGCGCCCCGCGATGGAATGCCCGAGCGGCCCGGGGAACATCTCCGGGTAGAGCGTGAGGATGGTGGCGGCGAAGGTCATTCAGTCGAACACCGATTGACACGGCTCGGCCGGCTTGCGCTTCGTCACGACCAGCGCGAGCGGTAACGCCAGCGCAGCGAAGATGACCGTCCCAACCCCTACGGCAATGATCGGAAGAAGATCGGCACCTGAACCGATAAGGGCGACAAATGCGGGGATGGTCAACAGCACACCGAGCGCACCGGCGGCATAGCCGGCGCGTCTGGCGGGAGAGCTGCGCTTGAACGCATGATTGGCGATGAATCCGAACAGCATCGCCAGACCCGCAAGAAAGGCGAGTGTAAAAATCCCCGAAACTACCGCCATGCCACACCTTCCTTCGCCCGCGTATCCACCGTCAGTTCAAATACATCGGGCCGCGCATAGTGCCCGTCGGTATCGAGGTTCGTCAGCCCCTCGGCCACTTCGGCGAGATCGAGCTCCGCGAAGAGCGTCTCCTCCCCCTCGCCCGCCTGCGCGATCACTCGGGTGTCGGGCGCGGCGATCAGGGAGCCGCCGCGGTTGAGCACTTGCGCAGGGATCGCCTCCAGCAACTCGCGCGCGGCGGCATCTCCGCCCACCCGCTCCAACCCCTCGAACAGATCGTCGCGCGTCTGCACCAGTCCCGCCGCCAGCACGAAGCAGCGGCCCTCCATCGCATAGTGCCGCGATGCAATCTGGTGGCTCTCGCGCACCGTCGGCCACGCCGCGACATGCACATCCTCGCCCAGATTGTGCATCGCCGCGCGGGCCAAGGGCATCCAGTGCTCCCAGCAGATCAGCGTGCCGAGGCGGCCCCATTCGGCCTCATGCACGCCCAGGGTCGAGCCGTCGCCGCGCGCCCAGATCAGGCGCTCGCCGTGGGTCGGTACCAGCTTGCGGTGATCGAGCACCGGAAGGCCGGGGCGGAAGGTCAGCTGGTTGTTGACGAGGCTCCGCCGCACCCGCTCATGCGCGCCGATGCTGATGATCGCCCCGCTCGCGTCGGCCAGTTCCTGCAAGGGGAGCAGCCGTGCGTCTCCGGCGACCACCGCCTGCTCCAGCATGATCCGGTGCAGCGCCTTCGCTCCCGGATGGTCCCACAGCGCCGCGCCCGGCGCCTCGTCGAGCCACAGGGGATAGCCGCCGAGGAAGGTCTCGCCGAAAGCGACCAGCTTCGCGCCGCTGTCGATGGCTTCGCGGGCCAGCCGCACAGCCTTGTCGATGCCGCCCTGAAAATCGAGCGGGATCGGCGCGGCTTGGATGACGGCGACAGGTAACGTGGTCATTCCCGTGCGCTTACGCCGGGAAGTCAGCCCCCGCAACCGCCGCAGCCACCGCCGCCATCGCCGCCGCCGCTATCGCTGCTGCCGCCGTCGCTGCTGCCGCTGTCGCTGCTGCCGCTCTGCTGGCGCATGGCGTGGACCGGCTCCCAGGGCGTGCCGACCAGCACCCCGGTGCCGAACAGTGCGACCGCCATCGGCACCTCGTCGGACCGCGGCGCGCGGGCGAGCCGCCCGGACTGCTTGCGCGCATGCGCCACCGCGGCGATGCCCGCCTGCGTGCGCGGATCGATCCTGAAGAAACGAAACAACGCGATCACCGCCGTCACCACCATCAGCGCGATCAGGAACCCGGTGGGCTCGCCCAGCGAGCTGCCCGCCCGCTCGCGATAGAAGCCGATCATGAACAGGGCCGCAAAGGGCGCAACCGAAAGCCAGCGCAGCCTTGCCACTTCCGCAGGGCGCAGCAGCAGACCGCCGCGCTGCAGCCGCGCCGCCAGCCGCCCGGCATGGACATCAAGCACCGCGCGCGCTTCCTTCAGCGACAGCGGGGCATCGGCAGCCAGCAAGGCGCGGCCCGCAGGGCTTGTCGGCAGGCGCGGATCGGCAACCACCAGCGTGCCCGCTTCGCCCGGCGCAAGCCCGCCGCGCACATAGAGATCGGCCAGCAGCGCATCGGCGAATCGCTCGCGTCCGCCGGCGAGCAATGCGAGGCCTTCGGCATCGACCGATTCGCCGCGCCGTCCGGGGCTCCGCAGGTGCGCGGGCATCCACCACGCTGCGAAGGTGCTCAGCCCCAGCAGCGCTGTGTAAAACAACAGGAAATCGCTGCCCGTCCAGGACGAGAACAGCTGCATTACATTATCCTTCCCGCGAGCCAGCCCACCGCAAGGAGGATCAGGCCCAGCGCCAGCGCGACCCGGCGTGGAAGGACGATAACATCGAAAAAGTTAACGCGCACACCCTGCGGATCGACGGAAAAGCGCCTTTGTGCAGGGGGCCAGATGGCAGCCGGCGGAGCCTCCCCGAAGGTTGCCTCGTAGGCGGCAAGCGTGGCGGCATATTGATGGTAGAAGCGGCCGCGCTCCTGTGCTCCGCCGCGCGTCGGGCCGTGGTGGAGATCGCCGCCCAGAACCTCGGGGCAGAAGGTCTGCCAATAGTCGCGCGAATAGGTGAGGTGGAGGTGCCACGCCTGATCGACCGCATCCGATGGCGTCACCTCCTGCCCCGCCGTCATCGCGAGGTAGCAGAAGCGCTTGTACTCGCCGATCACTGCTTGCGCATGGGCGAAAGTCCAGCGGTTCTCGCGCGCGAGCCGGGCGGTGAAGGACAGCGATGCGTCGGCAGGGCCGATGGTGTGCGCGGCAATGCGCTGCCAG
>CAZQOO010000235.1:0-3203 GCA_964594845.1 uncultured Porphyrobacter sp.
CTGAAGCTCCCGATCATCCGCATGATCGACGGGACGGGCGGCGGCGGCTCGGTGAAGACGCTCGAACAGATCGGCGCGACCTATATTCCCGCGGTGCCCGGCTGGGGCGATGTGGTGACCAATCTCGACACCGTGCCGGTGGTGGCGCTCGCGCTCGGCCCCACGGCGGGGCTCGGCGCGGCGCGGACCGTCGCCAGCCACTATTCGATCATGGTGAAGGGCCTCAGCCAGATCTTCGCCGCCGGCCCCGCCGTGGTCGATGGCCTTGGCGAGGCCTACAAGGGCGATGCCGCCAGCCACGAGGAAGCCAAGGAGCGGCTCGGCGGATCGGAAATCCACACCCGCAACGGCGTGGTCGATGACGAGGTGGCGAGCGAGGCCGAGGCCTTCGCCCGCGCGCGGCATTTCCTCAGCTTCATGCCCGAATATGTCGGCCAGCCCGCGCGCCGTTCGCTCTGCACCGATCCGGTCCACCGCAAGGAGGAGGCGCTGCTGAGCCTCGTCCCGCGCGATCCGAAACAGGTCTATTCGATGCGCCGCTGCATGGAGATGGTGTTCGACACCGGCACCGTGTTCGAGATTGGCAGGCACTGGGGTCGCGCCGCGATCACCGCGCTCGCCCGGTTGGACGGCTGGCCGATCTGCGTCGTCGCCAGCGATCCCTCCTACCTCGGCGGGTCGTGGGAGGCCAAGACGAGCGAGAAGGTCGAACGCTTCGTCAAGCTCGCCGACCAGTTCCGGCTCCCCATCGTCCACCTCGTCGACAACCCCGGCTTCATGATCGGGCGCGAGGCGGAAGTTGCGGGGACGATCCGCTACGGCGTCAATGCGATGAACGCGATCTACCGCGCGACGGTGCCGCTCGCCAGCATCGTCCTGCGCCGCGCCTATGGCATTGCGGGGAGCGCGATGAGCAATGCCGACCGGTATCAATACCGCTATTGCTGGCCGTCGGGCGACTGGGGAAGCCTGCCGATCGCGGGCGGGCTCGAGGTCGCCTACAAGTCCGAGCTGGAGGCTGCCGAGGACCCCGAAGCCCTGCTCGAAGAAATCCGAGCGCGGCTGGCCAAGGTCACCTCGCCGTTCCGCAGCGCGGAAAGGTTCAACGTCGAGGACATCATCGACCCGCGCGACACGCGGCCCTTGCTGTGCGAGTTCGCGGGGCTGGCTTGGCGGCGGCTGGGGGCAAACCCATGAACGTCCCTCCCCGTCCCGGACTTGATCCGGGATGGGGAGGTGGCACCGCGCAGCGGTGACGGAAGGGTAAGGCGGCACTGGCGGAGTTACCCCTCCGTCAGCCCTTCGGGCTGCCACCTCCCCACCGCTTCGCGCCGGGGAGGGACTTAACGGTTCAAACCCGCCTCGGCATCGCTCGGCCCGAACAGCCTGCCCTTCTCGCTCAGCAGCACCAGCACGAGGCAGACAAGCCCGCTTGCCAGCAGCGCCAGCGCCAGCGGCCTTGCGGTGCCGTCATAGGCATAGCCGATCGCCCCGCCGAGCAGCGCCGCCATGGTCATGCGCACGAAGCCGTGCGCCGAACTCGCCGCGCCGGCGATGGCGAAGAAGGGGTTCATCGCGATCGCGCCGAAATTGCTGCCGATGAAGCCCAGTAGCGCCATGTTGATCGCCATCAGCGGCACGAAGTGCCACAGCTGCTCCTCGGGCTGGAAGGCGAACATGACCTGCGCGGCGCTGACGATGATGAAGGCGAACAGCGCGGTGTGGCTCACCCGGCGGGCGCCGAAACGCTCGACGATGCGCGAGTTCGACCAGCTGGCGAGCGCCATCGATCCGGCGCAGATCGCGAAGACCAGCGGGAAGATCTCCCCCGCGCCGAAGGTTTCGGTGATCAGCTGCTGCGAGGAATTGATGAAGCCGAACAGCGCGCCGAACACCAGCGCCGAGCCGATCACGTAGCCGGCAACGCTCGGGGTGGACAGCGCGCGGGTCATGTTGGCGGCGATGGTTCGCGGGAGGATCGGCTGGACGTTTTCGGGCGTCAGGCTCTCGGGCAGACGGATGAACACCCAGGCCGCCATCGCCACGCCCAGCACCGCCATCACGCCAAAGATCGCGCGCCAGTTGCCGAGCTGGAGGATCGCCTCGCCGATGGTCGGAGCGACCGCGGGCACCATCAGGAAGATCACGAAGATCACGCTCATCATCCGCGCCATCCGGTCGCCGCCGACGCGGTCGCGGATGATCGCGGGCGGCAGGGCAACGATCCCGGCGGCGAAAAAGCCCTGCGCGGCGCGCACTGCAATCAGCGCGTCATAGCTCGGCGCGAGCGCGGAAAGGACCGAAAGCACGATATAGACCGCGATCGAGCCGAGCAGGATCGGCCGCCGCCCGAAGCGGTCAGCCAGCGCCCCCGGCACCAGCGCGCCCATCCCGGCGGTCAGCAGGTAGACCCCGATCACGAATTGCCGGTCATTGCCGTTCACCGACAGATCGCTGGCAAGCGCATCGAGCGCGGGCAGAATCGCGTCGATCCCGAAGGCGTTAAGCGCCATCAGCATCGCCATCATCCACAGGAGCTCGGTCTCTCCGAGCGCCTTGCGGACAAGCGTAGAGGGGGCAAGCGTCGTGGCCATGGCGGGGCCTTTGCCGATCGGCTCACCGGATGACCACTGTTCTTTTCGCATGTGCACAAAATGGCACGACGGGTGATTGGTTCCAGCAACAGTTCCTTCACGGCCCGCAAGGTTCTATTTGTCCCGCCCATGGCCGAAACGCCGCCCTTTGCCGAGGACGAGGACGCACCCCGCGACGAGCCGGGGCTGCGCAAGATCATCCATGTCGACATGGATGCCTTCTTCGCCAGCGTCGAACAGCGCGACAATCCCGAACTCAAAGGCAAGCCGGTGGCGGTCGGCGGGGCGGGCGGACGCGGGGTGGTGGCCGCGGCCAGCTACGAGGCGAGAAAGTTCGGGGTGAAGAGTGCCATGCCCTCGGTCACCGCGCAGCGCCTGTGCCCCGATCTCGTTTTCGTGCGGCCGCGCTTCGATGCCTACAAGGAGGCCAGCCGCCAGATCCGCCGGGTGTTCGAGCACTACACGCCGATCATCGAGCCGCTGAGCCTTGATGAAGCCTATCTCGATGTCACCGACGACCGATTGGGCATCGGCAGCGCCACCCGCATCGCCGAACTGATCCGCCAGGAAATCCGCGCCAAGACGAAGCTCACGGCCAGCGCGGGGGTG
>CAZQOO010000236.1:0-3196 GCA_964594845.1 uncultured Porphyrobacter sp.
CGCTGGCGGCAATTCGCGGCGACGGCCTTGAGCTATCTCGGGGCGGGGCTGGAAGTGCGCTCGCTTGCCTCGACGCCGCTCTATTCGAACACCACGATGGTCGCCTTCCTGCCGGTGCTGCTGGCGGGCGGCTGCGTGCGGGTGATGGGCAAGTTCGACTGCGCGAAGTGGCTCGCGCACGCAGAGGCCGACCGCACCACCATCACCATGCTGGTGCCGGTGCAATATCAGCGGTTGATGGATTTCGAGCGCTTCGACGACTTCGACCTTTCCAGCCTCAAGCTCAAATACTGCACCTCCGCGCCCTTCTCGGCGGAGTTGAAGCGCGAGGTGCTGGGGCGGATGCCGGGCGGGCTGATCGAGATCTATTCGATGACCGAGGGCGGGGTGGTCTGCCTGCTGCCGTGCCACGAATTCCCCGACAAGCTCCACACCGTCGGCCGCCCCGCGCCGGGGAGCGAGTTGAAGGTATTGGACGACGAAGACCGCGAAGTGCCCCCCGGCACCCCCGGCAACCTCGTCGGGCGCAGCCAGACGATGATGAGCGGCTACCAGAACCAGCCCGAAAAGACGCGCGAGGGTTACTGGATCGATCCCGCGACGGGTGACGTGTGGCAGCGCATGGGCGATATCGGGCGGGTTGATGCCGAGGGCTTTGTCGAGCTGGTCGGGCGCGCCAAGGACATGATCATCTCGGGCGGGTTCAACATCTACCCCTCCGATCTTGAGGTCGAATTGCTGAAGGAGCCGGGGGTGGCCGAGGCGGCGGTTGTGGGCGTGCCGTCGCGCAAGTGGGGCGAAAGCCCGGTTGGCTTCGTCGTGCTGAAGGATGGCGCTGGCGATCCGCCCGCGATCATGGCCGCGGCCAACGCCCGGCTCGGCAAGACCCAGCGCCTCGCCGCGCTCCACGCGATCGACGAAATGCCGCGCAGCCATATCGGCAAGCTGCTCAAGACGACCTTGCGCGAGCAAGCCGAGCGGCTGGGCGGGGTCGAATGATCCGGCCCTGAAACAGCTCGGCCCGGCTCCTCGGAGGAGGAACCGGGCCGGTCGAGGCTTTGGCCTGTCTGCGCGTTACACGATATCGGAGGCTTGAGGCCCTACACGATAAACGTGTTGAACGCGGTGCCGCTCATGAAGAGGGCAAGCAGGAGGGCGATCGCCCTTTCACTGATCATGCGCATGGTTGTGGTTCCCTGTTCTGTTGTGGTTGGGGGCCCGGTACGGCGAGGGAGAGGGGGGAGAGGGCTCGCCGCCCGGGCTTGCGCATCATATGGGCTTGTGTGCGTAATATTCAATCGCTGCACTGAATGAAAATGTTTCAGCGTCCCAAGCGGAAATTGCGGGCGCCGCCATCGCCGCGGCGACCGCGCGGCAGCCGCTGGAGACGCGGCCACCAATGATAGGGGGAGGATGATGGCCGCGTCTCGCGTGCTGCTTGCCCGGCCATCTGCGGCGGGGCACCCGGCGAGGGCAGGAGGGCCAAAGGGGGGGAGGAGGCCGTCCGTGCCGGGCGTGGCAGGCTGACAGACCCGCCGTGTTCGGCCTGGTGCTGCCTTGCAATGGCCCCGCGTGGGGGATGCCGGGGAGGAGAGAGGAGCCCGGCGCGCATTGCGTGGCGGCTATCTGGTGTTCGACGCAATCGAATGCAAATGAGAAAACACCAAGGTCAGTTGCATGGATTGCAATCTAACTTCGCGCGTCAAACGCAAGCGGCCGCCGGATTTCTCCGACGGCCGCCCGTGTTTTCAGGGGGTTGTCTTGGCTCAGTTGGCGGCAACCGCACGACCGCGACGCGCTTCGGCGGCGGCGACGCGCTCGACTTCGGCGCGGGCGGCGACGCGGGCGTCGGCCACGCACTTCTCGTCAACGAGGCTGCGGCCGTAGGTGTAGCGACCGGCGCCTTCGCGCTTGCAGGCCTGACGCAGCTTGGCGTCGATGCGCGCTTCGAGCACGGCGCGGCCTTCGGCGCTGGTCACGTCGACATCGCCATAGGCGACGCGCACCGCAACGGTTTCATCAGCCTGCGGGGCGGCGAGAGCGATGGCGGGGGCTGCGAGGGCGATCAGGGGAAGGATGAAACGCATGGAAATACTCCGGGGTTGAGAGGGTGTCAGAAAGAGCGATGCCGTTGATCGACATTCGGTTGCTGTTTGAAACTCTGGTGCAGTGCACAAGAGAACTGTGCAAATGCGAAAAGCGCGAAAATGGTTCCAAAGATTGCAACGTGAAACCTATATTTTTTTGGGAACCATCGGAAATCGCGCATGAAAATATTTGCTGCACCGCAAAAACACGGATGCCGGTGCGGGGATGCTGGACAGCGGGGGGCGCGCTTCGTAATCCGCCGGCATGAGCGCGCACCCATCCAGCCCCGCAGCGGGCGATTCCCCGGCCCCTGACGGCCACCCCGAATCGATCCTGATTGTCGATTTCGGGTCGCAAGTGACCCAATTGATCGCGCGCCGCGTGCGCGAGGCCGGGGTCTATTCCGAGATCGCCCCCTTCACCCAGGCCGAAGCCGCGTTCCGGCGCATGAAGCCCAAGGGCATCATCCTGTCCGGCTCGCCCGCCAGCGTGCCTGACGACGGCTCCCCCCGCGCGCCGCAGGCGCTGTTCGACGCCGGCCTGCCGATCCTCGGCATCTGCTATGGCCAGCAGGTGATGACCCACCAGCTCGGCGGCGAGGTTCGTCCCGGGCACGAGACCGGAGAGGGCGGCGAGTTCGGCCGCGCCTTCCTCACCGTCACGGCCGATTGCGCGCTGTTTGACGGGCTGTGGGACGTAGGATCCCGCCACCAGGTCTGGATGAGCCACGGCGACAAGGTCACGCAGTTCGCGCCCGGCTTCGCAATCGTCGCCACCAGCGACGGCGCGCCCTTCGCGGTGATCGCGGACGAAGCGCGCCGCTTCTACGGCACCCAGTTCCACCCCGAGGTGGTCCACACCCCCGACGGCGGCAAGCTGATCGCCAATTTCGTGCGCCATGTCTGCGGCCTCAAGGGCGACTGGACCATGGCGGAGTTCCGCAAGACCAAGATCGCCGAAATCCGCGCGCAGGTGGGCGACAAGCGGGTCATCTGCGGGCTTTCGGGCGGGGTTGATTCGGCGGTCGCGGCGGTGCTGATCCACGAGGCGATCGGCGATCAGCTGACCTGCGTCTTCGTCGATCACGGTCTGATGCGCATGAACGAGG
>CAZQOO010000237.1:0-1617 GCA_964594845.1 uncultured Porphyrobacter sp.
GCTGGTGCCGGCTGCGCAGATCCGCTCGGCACCGATGGATTTCGACGGGCTCAAGGAGCTGGGTTCTGGCCTCGGCACGGCGGCTGTCATCGTCATGGACAAGTCGACCGACATCGTCCGCGCGATCAGCCGCCTCAGCTATTTCTACAAGCACGAGTCCTGCGGCCAGTGCACCCCCTGCCGCGAGGGCACGGGCTGGATGTGGCGCATGATGGAGCGCCTGCGTACGGGCGATGCGGCGATCGAGGAAATCGACATGCTGCAGGAAGTCACCAAGCAGGTCGAAGGCCACACCATCTGCGCGCTGGGCGATGCTGCCGCGTGGCCGATCCAGGGCCTCATCCGCCACTTCCGCCCCGAGCTGGAGCGGCGGATCAACGAGCATAACGCGCAGTTCGCGCCAGACGTCCGGGAGGCGGCCGAGTGAACGCGCCGTCGCCCCATGTGCCGATCATGACGCCTGACCAGTGGGACAAGCGATACCCGCTGGTCGCGTCCAATGTGTTTCGCAACGTCGCCACGCTCGGCGCGGTGCTGATCGGTTTTGTCGGGCTCGGCTTTCAGGGTTATCTTTCGAACGTGTCCAACGCCCAGCAGGCAATCCAGCTCGAAGCGCAGACCTATCTGACGCGCGAGATGAAGTATGACGACATGTGGACCGGTTACATGGAGCTGGCGCTCGAATATCCCGAGTTTGCCGAAGGGGCCGACTACAAGTCGCTGAGTCCGGAGGACAAGATCCGCTACACGTGGTTCTTTGACCGGCTTGCCTATACCGCGGAGGCAATCCTCTCGCTGCGGCATGACGATGCCAAGTGGCGCGAGATTTTCGAGGGCGAGTTCAACAAGCACGGGGCCTTGCTGCGCGATCATCCCGGGATCATCCGCGACTGGTTCTGCAATTATGACGATAGCGTGCGTCCGTTGATGAAGGACGCCATCAGGGGGAGCGGCAGGGCCGTTCCCGATTGTGCTGCCAAGAAGAAGGGCGCGAGCGGCAATGCCTAAGGTCACCGTAGACGGTCAGGAAATCGAAGTCCCGGCGGGCGCGACTGTGCTGCAGGCGTGCGAGCTGGCGGGCAAGGAAATCCCGCGCTTCTGCTATCACGAGCGCCTCAGCATCGCGGGCAATTGCCGCATGTGTCTGGTCGAAGTGAAGCCCGGGCCGCCCAAGCCCCAGGCCTCCTGCGCGCTGCCGGCTGCCGAGGGCCAGGAAATCCGTACCGACAGTCCGATGGTCAAGAAGGCCCGTGAGGGGGTGATGGAGTTCCTGCTCATAAACCACCCGCTCGATTGTCCGATCTGCGACCAGGGCGGCGAGTGCGATCTGCAGGACCAGGCGGTCGCCTATGGCCGCGGCGGCTCGCGCTTTCAGGAAAACAAGCGCGCGGTGACCGAGAAATACATGGGCCCGCTGATCAAGACGATCATGACCCGCTGCATCCACTGCACCCGCTGCGTGCGCTTCTCGGAAGAGATCGCGGGCGTGGACGAGATCGGCGCGCTGTATCGCGGCGAGGATATGCAGATCACCACCTACTTGGAGCAGGCGGCGGCGCACGAGCTTTCGGCGAACGTGATCGACCTGTGCCCGGTCGGCGCGCTGACCTCGCGGCC
>CAZQOO010000237.1:1717-3143 GCA_964594845.1 uncultured Porphyrobacter sp.
CTGCTCAACGTCCGCCTGCGCAAGGCGGTGAAGGCGGGGGCCAAGGTCTACATCATCGGCCCCGAATGGGATCCGACCTATCCGGCGACCTTCCTCGGCTCCGATCTCAAGCAGCTGAACCGCATCCCCAAGGAGCTGGGTGACGTCATGAAGTCGGCCAAGCGCCCGGCGGTGATCGTCGGCGCGGCGGCGCTGGCCAAGGGCGCGCTTCCGGCGGCGCTCAAGCTGGTCGACAAGTTCGGTCTGGTGAAGGATGGCTGGAACGGCTTCAACGTGCTGCACATTTCGGCGGCGCGGATGGCCTCGCTGATGCTCGGCTTCACGCTGCCTGGTGGCATGGGCGACGTCGCCGCTGCCTCGCCCAAGGTGCTGCTCAGCCTCGGCGCGGACGAGATGGACTATGCGCCCTACGCCGGAGCCTTGAAGGTCTATATCGGCCACCACGGCGACAAGGGTGCGCACCACGCCGACATCATCCTGCCGGGCGCATCCTATGCCGAAAAGGACGGGACCTACGTCAACACCGAGGGCCGCGTGCAGTTTGCCGAGAAGGCGGTCTTCGCCCCCGGTGACGCGCGCGAGGACTGGACGATCCTGCGTGCGCTGGCGGATGCGCTGGGTGTCACCGTGGGCTTCGACAGCTTTGCGGAGCTTCAGGCGAAGATGATCGCCGCCGTCCCCGCGCTGGGTGAAGAGGGCCTCGCCGATTACGGCGCGCTGCCCAAGGCCGACAGCGGCGCCAAGTTCGAAGGCGAAATCGCGGGCTACCCGATCAAGGACTTCTACCTCACCAACCCCATCGCCCGCGCCAGTGCGGTGATGCAGCAGTGCTCGGACGAATTGCTCCACGGCGCTGACGTCAAGGAGGCCGCGGAATGAGCCGCCTTGTTGACAAAGTGATCGATCTGACCCCGGCGATCCTTATCGGAGTTTTCGTGTTGGTGCTGCTGAACGCGGTGGCCCGTGGGCTGAACTTCACTGCCGAGGCGTATCACGGCAGCTATTTGCTCGTGGCTGCCGCAGCCCTGACCTATTTCCGCAGGTATCTGGAGGCACGCCAATGACCGCCTTCTTCCAATCGCTCGGCCTGCCCTATGAATGGGCGTGGGCCGTCGCCACCGTGGTCGCCATTGTGGTCGTGTCGCTGCTCGTGATGTTCAGCGTCGCCATGGTGATCTATGTCGACCGCAAGGTGCTGGGCGCGATCATGCTGCGGCGCGGGCCCAATGTGGTCGGGCCCTTCGGCCTGCTCCAGTCCTTCGCGGACGGATTGAAGGTGTTCCTACAGGAAACCATCATCCCCACCGCCGCGAACAAGGGCATCTTCCTGCTCGCGCCGATCATCACCTTCACCGTGGCGCTCGCCGCCTGGGCGGTGATTCCGTTCTGGGATGGCGGGGTGATCGCCGACATCAATGTCGGCCTG
>CAZQOO010000238.1:0-3130 GCA_964594845.1 uncultured Porphyrobacter sp.
GGCGGCGGCAAGCAGGAATCTGCGCATGAATGTCTCCCCCCGAAAACAGCGATGCGGCCCGCAGGCCAAGGTGCCGCAAGCGCGGGTCGCTGGCAAGCGGGCGCGCGGCTCAGGGCGTCTTGCGGATATCCTCGGCCAGCACTGCCACGGTGATCCCGAGCTGGCTGACCTTGAGCAGGTTGTCGGCGCGCGTCCCGTCGGGGGCGAGGGTGAGTTCCTGCCTCACCCTGAAGCTGCCCTCCATCATGTATTCGAGCGTCAGCACATTGCCCTGCGTCTCGCCGCGCACCGGCCCGATCGCGTCGGTGAGCGTGCCTTCGTAGCGTCCCGGCGCGACCTCGACGAGCCGCCACTGGCGTTGGCGCGGGCGCTTGTCGCCCTCGGTCACGGTCTGGTCGAGCACCAGCACGCGCTGCGGCGGGGTGGCCCAAGCGGCTTCGGTCTCCGCCTCGGTCACGATCCGACCGCGGCTGGCGACGGTGACGGGGACGGGATCGGACAGCACCTTGTCGAGCGTGCCCGCGCCCCGGCTCTCGCCGACAAAGAAGACGAAGGGATCGAACAGCGGCGCCTCGGCGCGGGCCAGCGGCGCGGGGTTCTCGGGCGTCGACACGCAGGCGGCGAGTGCCAGCGCCAGTAGCGCAGCGATGCCCGCCCGCCCGCTCATTTCATGAAGCGCCCCGCATCCCAGCTCACCACCAGCGCGCCGCGCAGCTCGCCGGGCGCAAAGCCGGTGGCGAGATCGCCGGGATAGAGCTTGGCGATATGCGCCTTCAATGCGGGGTCGATTTCGGTGCCGTGGCACACCGAACAGGGCTGCTCCTGCATCGGGATGGCGGCGAGGAAATGCACCTGCGCCTGCGGGCCCGATCCGGTCTGCACCACGACGCGGTTCGGCTTGCCGTCGACCAGCGGCGCGGCCGCGAGCGTGGCGTAGGCGGCGCGCAGGTTCTCCGGCACGCCGCCGGCGGGGTTGCGGTGCCGCTCGGCAACGCGGGTGACCTGCGCCCCGCTCGCCTCGCTCTGCGCCAGCGCGATGGCCGGGGCGGCCTGCTGGCAAACCGAGACGCCGTCTTTCGGCCCGCCGGCGGCAATCGCGGCCTGAAGCTGGGCCTTCAATTCGGCCTGAAAGCTCTGCGCCACCGGCACCGAGGCGGCGATCACCGCGGCTTCATCGAGCACCGGTGCGGGCGGTTCGCCAGCGCAGCCGCCCGGCAGCGCCATCATGGTGGCCGCCAACAGCATCCTATGGCGCATCGCCCAAAGCTCCTTCCTCGACCGCTTCGATATGGACGATAGAGGTTGCCGTGCGGCCCGCATTGACATCGGTCACTGCCAGTTCGACCCGGTAGCCGCCGAGCTGTTCGCCGTCCTCGATGGTCAGCCCGATCCCGGCGTGGGTGAGGCCGATGACATTGCGCGCGAGAGTGGCCTGCCCCTTCAGGGCATCGAAGCTGATCGGATCGCCATAGGCGCTGCCGTCGGGCGCGGTGATGGCGACCTTGGCCGCCAAGTGGCATTCGCCCGCATCATCGGGCGTGCAGTTGGCAAACAGGATCGCCTGGGTGAGCCGCTGGTTGCGAATCGCGCGGGTGGTGGTGGGCAAGGTCGGCGGGGTCGGCCCCATCCACGCTTGCATGAAGGCCTCGGGCGCGGCGGTCCATAGGTGGATGATCCTGAGGTCCCCTGCCGACGCCTCGACATTGTCGCGCACCGGCGGCGGCGGCTCCTGCGCGGCGAGCGGTCCCGCCGCGGCGAGGCAAGCGAGAAGCACGGCCGGAACCAGGGCAAGGCAGGTTCGCATCACAGTCTCATCCCTCCCCGCGCGAGGCAAGGCCCCGCAGAACATGCAGGCTGCCCAATGGCCGGGCGGCAGGCAAGCAGTTTCCGCGCCGTGCGCCCTGTGCCGGGATTGTGCGGCGCAAATCGCGATGGTAGCTCATCGCCTGCGGAGGAACGGGGCGATGCAACGACTTTCAACAGGTGCTATGGCGCTGGCGCTGATGTCGGCGGCGCCGGTTCAGGCACAGCAGACCGATTTCGGGGATTTTCTCGCGGGGCGCTGGGGCGATGCCACATCCGACTGGAAGGACCAGACCGCCGACTGGATCTACGCCCCTTGCAACATCCGCCACCCGCGCTCGACCGCGGCCTATGAGTTCTCGGGCAAGGCCGCCGCGCTAACCGTCCGCACCACCGGAGAGCAGGGACAATCCACCCGCAAGACGCCGGTGGTCTCGCCGGTGATGCTGGCCGGCCCCTTCGATCCCTCGCAGTCGCCCGAGTTCAAGAACGCGCGGATCGTGGTGGGCATCGCCTTCGAGCGGGTCGGCCTCATGATCCCGAAGGAGAATGTCGGCGGGATGCTGGTCGTCATCGACGATGATCGCATGGTGCTGCTGGAGCCGGCCCCGGGCTCGCCCGAGACTGTGCTCAAGCAATATCTGGTGCGCTGCAAGAACCGCTAGGGGGGCGGGGGACTTTAGCGCCTCAATCGTGCTCCCTGTCCCCCGCGCCCACATAGAGCTGCTTGCCCACCTCGCGGAACTTCTCGCTCATCGCGGCCATGCCCGCCTCGGCCTCGGCCTCGTCGACGCTGGCGGCGAGGAAGGTGTCGGGGGCAGCGTTCTGCTTCGCGGCGAAGTCGCGCACTTCCTGCGTGATCTTCATCGAGCAGAACTTCGGCCCGCACATCGAGCAGAAGTGGGCCGACTTCGCGCCTTCCGCCGGGAGCGTCTGGTCGTGGTATTGCTCGGCAGTTTCGGGATCGAGGCTGAGGTTGAACTGGTCACGCCAGCGGAATTCGAAGCGGGCCTTGGAAAGCGCATCGTCGCGCACCTGCGCGGCCGGGTGGCCCTTCGCAAGATCGGCGGCGTGGGCAGCGAGCTTGTAGGTCACCACGCCCACCTTCACGTCGTCGCGGTCGGGCAGGCCCAGGTGCTCCTTGGGCGTGACATAGCAGAGCATCGCCGTGCCGTACCACCCGATCTGCGCCGCGCCGATGCCGCTGGTGATGTGGTCGTATCCGGGCGCAATGTCGGTGACGAGCGGCCCGAGGGTGTAGAACGGCGCCTCGCCGCACGCTTCGAGCTGCTTTTCCAGGTTCTGCTTGATCTTGTGCATCGGCACG
>CAZQOO010000239.1:0-3072 GCA_964594845.1 uncultured Porphyrobacter sp.
TTGGGGATGACGATCAGGGTATCGACGTGCTTCTGCAGCTCCTCGATCCCGGCCGCGGCCGCGCGCATCCGGCGGGGGCCGACCAACAGGAACGGCTTGGTGACCACGCCCACGGTCAGCACGCCCATGCGGCGCGCGGCCTCGGCGATCACGGGGGCAGCGCCGGTTCCGGTGCCGCCGCCCATGCCGGCCGCGATGAAGCACATGTTGACGCCTTCGAGCGCCTTTTCGACCTCGAGCACGGTTTCCTCGGCCGCGGCCTTGCCCACTTCGGGCCTAGCGCCCGCGCCAAGGCCACCGGTGATGTCGGGGCCAAGCTGGATGCGCTTTTCCGCCGGCGAAGTGCTGAGCGCCTGCGCGTCGGTATTGGCCACGATGAACTCGACGCCTTCGATCTCGGCCGCGATCATGTTGGCAATCGCGTTGCCGCCCGCCCCGCCGATCCCGATGACGGTGATGCGCGGACGCAGGTCATCCGTGGCGGCAGGTCCGATATTGATGCTCATGAGCTTGTCCTCCAGCGCGGGATGTGCAGCCTTTTCACCCCATTTCCCGCCATCTTATCACCTCTGTGACATAATCATCGTTCACATTTTATAGGGGCAAAGCCCTTATCCACAGCACTCGGCCAGCGACTGGCGCTCAGAAGTTCTCCCTGAGCGCCCGCACCAGTCGCATCAGTGCCGCGATCCAGCCGCTCTGACGCGCCACGCCGCGATAGACGGCCGCGCGCGAGGTGCCCACGGCGCGGATATCGACCGGATCCTCGGCAGCATAGAGACACAGACCCGCGAGCGTTGCGAAACCGGGCGCATGATGCGCCTCGGGCATGCCGACCAGCTGCGGAGGGCGCCCCAGCCGGACCGGCTGACCCAGCGCGCCCTGCATGAAATCGGCCATCCCGGCGAGTTCGGCACCCCCGCCGGTGAGCACCACCTGCCCTGCGCTCCTGCCCGAAAAGCCCATTTCCTTCAGCGCCTTGCCGATCTCGCCCGTCAGGACCGCGAGCTGCTGCGTCACGACCGAGACAAGCTCCGCGCGGACGATCCGGTTCTTGTCGTCAGCCCCGCGCGCGAGCGGCCCGCTGGCCACCCCGTCGGGCGCGTCGTTGGGGCCGTTGACCGGGATCAGCTCGCGGTGATCGGCCGGACTGGCGATCGCCGAGCCCGCCACGCACTTGAGGCGCTCGGCCTGCGAGCGGCGGATGCCGAAGCTGCTGGCGATCGCGTCGGTAATGTCGGCCGAGCCCATCGGCACCGCCTTCAGACCGAGCAGCATCCCGCCCGCAAAAACCGCCACATTGGAGACATCGGCGCCGATCTCGACCAGCGCGACGCCCAGTTCGCGCTCCTCCACCGTCAGGCAGGCATGGCCCGCGGCAAGCGGCGCGGCCACCACACCGTCGACCGAAAGATGCGCATTCTGCACCGCCTCGGTGAGATTGCGCACCGGCGCGCCGTCGGCCAGCATCACGTGGATGTCGACCCCCAGCCGCTCGGCATGCAGCCCGCGCGGGTTGGCGACCCCGTGCGCCCCGTCGAGGGTGTAATGCGCCGGCTGGGCGTGGAGCACGGTGCGGCCGTCAGGCTGGATCATGTCCTGCGCCTGGATCAGCAGCTGCTCGATATCCTCGTCCTCGATCCGCCGTCCACCGATCTCGATGTCGACCGAAACGACATTGCTGGCGAGCCCCGCCCCGGCGCAAGCGATCCACACCGAGCGGATCTGCGTGCCCGCGCTCTTTTCCGCACGCTCGACCGCGTCGCGGATCGCGTGGGCGGCAGCGGCCATGTCGGTGACATAGCCGCGCTTGATCCCGGCGCTCGCCCTGTGGCCGCTGCCGAGCACCTGCAATTCGCCCGTCTCGGTCTCGCCCATGATCATCGCCGAGATGCGGAAGGAGCCGATGTTGACCGCCCCGAAAGTGCGGGCGAAGCGGCGCTGCGCGGATGCCTTGGATGCCATCAGAGCGAGCCTCCGGCAGCGGCAGCGGCGGCCTTTGCGGCTGGTCCGGAATCCTCGGGCAGGCGCATGTAGAGCCGCGGCGGGGAGCGCATGTCGAAGGCCAGCACCTTGCCGCCCAGCAGGCGGTTCTGCCCGTCGAGCCGCGCAAACCTGACCAGCGCGGTCGCCGCTTCGGTCTCGCCCTCTGGCAGCGCGAGCAGCTGACCGGTCTTGAAGGTGAGGTTCCAGCGGCGGTTGCCGACCCATTCGGCGCTCTCGACCTGCGGCCCAAGTGCCGGTGCGGCGGCGAGCAAGGCTTCGAGCCGCGCGGCCTGCTGGCCTGCCCCCGGCCCGGCCAGGCGCAGCATCCCCTTGGCCTTGGCCGCAGCGACCGTTTCCAGCTCCACTCCGCCGGCGTCGATCAGCACCAGCCGGTCAGGCTTTTCGAGCACCGCGTGGGGCGTGCGCTCGACGATGTCGATCGCCAGCGTGTGCGGCAATTGCAGCGAGACACGCGCGTCCTTGACCCACGGCAGGGTCTTCAGTTCCGTGCGCAGCGCAGCGACGTCGACGTCGGGCATGGCGCGGCTTTGCTGCGAGAGGACACGGGCGTAGACCAGCCGCTCGTCCATGCGGGCCGTACCGGTGACGCGCACGTGGCGCACCTCGAACCCGGCATCGGCGGCGATCTTCGCTACCTGCGCCTTCGCCAGCGCGGGCACCCCGGCAAGGCTGGCGATGATCAGCGCGAGGCCCACCGCTCCGCCGATGATGATCGCGAGCCAGATGCGGCTCCACTGTTCCTCGGTGAAGGGCAGCAGGCCCATCAGCCAGTCGACAAAGCCGCTCGCCTTGCCCGCCGCCTTGCGCGCGGTGAGGCTGCGGCTCTGGGCCTTGGCAGTGCGCCGCACGCCGGTGGTGGAGCTACGCCTGATCTGCTGCGCCATGCGGTCCTCCCTTGTGCTGCTTTGCCGCGTGAACCCTGAGAGCGTCTGCCACCAGCAGCTCGACCAGATCGGCATAGGGAATGCCGCAATGGGCCGCCTGTTCGGGGACGAGGCTCAGAGGCGTCATGCCCGGCTGGGTGTTGGTTTCGAGCACGAACAGCCCGTCCTCGCCCGCCTCCTA
>CAZQOO010000240.1:0-3057 GCA_964594845.1 uncultured Porphyrobacter sp.
CGCATGGCCCGGATCATCGGCACCGGCGGCGCGGCCCGCGCGATCATCACCGCGCTGGCGGGAGAGGGCTTCACGCTGGTGGTGGCGGGACGAGACCCGGCCAAGGCCCGCGCCCTGCTCGACGAACTCGCGCCCAAGGGGGAGCATCATGCGATCGACCTCGCCCATTTCGCCGATCCGACCAACTTCCCCTTCGATGATCGCGAAGCCTGCCTTGATCTCGTGGTCAACGCCTCCAGCCTCGGGATGCAGGGCCAGCCCCCGCTTGCCTTCGACTGGAGCCACGCCCCGCCAGGGAGCATCGCTTACGACATCGTCACCGCCCCGCTCGACACCGCCTTCCTGCAGGGCGCGCGGGCCAAGGGTCACCGCAGCATCGACGGCCTTTCGATGCTGATCGGGCAGGCCGCCGTCGCCTTCGGGAAATTCTTCGGCCAGCCCGCCCCGCGCGAGCATGATGCCGAATTGCGCCGGATTCTCACCCAATGACCAAACCGAAGATCATCGGCCTCACCGGTTCCATCGGGATGGGCAAGTCCACCGTCGCCGCGATGTTCGCCGAGGCGGGCATTCCCGTGTTCGACGCTGACGCCGAGGTCCGCGCGATGCAGGGGCCGGGCGGTGAACTCATCCCCGCGATCGAAGCGGCCTTTCCCGGCTCGACCGGCCCCGAGGGCGTCGACCGTGACCGGCTTGGCCACCAGGTCTTCGCCGACAAGGCCGCGCTGGCGCGACTCGAAGCCATCGTCCACCCCGCGGTCGAGGCCAAACGCACTGCTTTCCTCGAAACCCATCACGACAAGCGCGCGGTGGTGTTCGACATTCCGCTGCTGTTCGAACGCGGCGGGCACGAGAGCGTCGACTTGGTAGTGGTCGTCTCCGCTCCCGAGGCGGTGCAGCGCGCCCGCGTGCTCGCCCGCCCCGGCATGACGCGCGAGAAATTCGAGCATATCTACGGACTTCAGCTGCACGACACCCACAAGCGCGCCCGCGCCGATCACGTGATCGACACCGGCACATCGCTCGAAGAAACCCGCGCCCGGGTGATGGAACTGATTGCTTCACTTTGATTGCAAGCAGCGCTTGCAACCAGCGAAGCATGGGCAGATAGTGCAGCAAATGCGCGAGATTGTTTTCGACACCGAAACCACCGGACTCGACCCCAGAACCGGGGATCGCATGGTGGAAATCGGGTGTGTCGAGATGATCGGCCGGGTCGAAACGGGCCGCACCTTCCACGCCTACTTCAACCCCGAACGCGACATGCCGATCGAGGCCGAGCGGGTGCACGGGCTGTCGAGCGATTTCCTCGCCACCAAGCCGCGCTTTGCGGAATTGGCCGACGATCTGCTCGAATTTCTCGGCGATGCTCCACTGGTGGCGCATAATGCCGGGTTCGACTTCGGCTTTCTCAACAACGAGCTCGAACGCATCGGCCGCGCGCCGATCGACATGGCGCGGATGGTCGATACCGTCGCGCTCGCGCGCAAGAAACACCCCGGCGCCAAGAACTCGCTCGATGCGCTGTGCACCCGTTACGGGATCGACCGCAGCCACCGCGTCAAGCACGGGGCGCTGCTCGATGCCGAATTGCTTGCGCAGGTCTATGTCGAGCTGACCGGCGGGCGCCAGATCGGGCTTGGCCTCGCCGAGAGCGAGACCGTGGTCGAGCTGTCCGCCACCACCATCACCGCCACCGGCACGGCGCGGGCTGACCGCCCGGCGCGCCCACCCCGCCCCCATGCACCCAGCGTGGAGGAACTGGAGCGCCACCAGGCCTTTGTCGCCGGCATCGAAAACGCCATCTGGACGCGCTGAAGGAGGACGCGCGCCGCATACGCAGACACGGGATCCTCATCTTGGACGGGAGGGTATTGAGCTTATGGATATTCGGATTTCAGGCCACCAGATCGACACCGGCGCGGCGCTGCAGGAACATGCGGCAGACCGGCTTGGCGCGATCGTCGACAAGTATTTCGACAAGGCGATCTCCAGCCAGGTGACCTTCGGCAAGGCACCTGCCGGGGCCTTCACCTGCGACATCATCACCCACGTGATGCAGGGGCTGGTGCTCAAGGCGCAAGGTTCGGCGCATGATGCCCACATCGCGCTCGACGATGCCGTGGCCAAGATCGACAAGCAGCTGCGCCGTTACAAGCGCCGCCTGACCGATCGCCATGAACAGGCCGATCACGCCCGCGGCGAGGAAGAGGCCGCCTACACCATCTTCGCGGTCGAGGAAGACGAGGAGGAGGAGGTTATCGCCGATGCTCCGCTGGTGATCGCCGAGACCCGCGTCGATATTCCCACCGCTACCGTCGCCGACGCGGTGATGATGATGGACCTCAGGCACACCACCGCACTGTTCTTCAAAAATGCTGGCACCGGACGGCATAATATGGTTTACCGACGCGCCGATGGTTCAATAGGATGGGTAGAACCGCGATAGGGCCCGCGCCGTCTGCCTGACAGGGCAGCTCTCACTGGCAACGGGACCACACGGCAGCAGCAGGAGGGGCGCATCGTCCCGGCGTCAGGGTGCATTGGCCGCCCTGAAATGGCCGGACTTGATCGCTACGCTGGCACTTTCAATCGGGATTCGCTCAACATGGACGTCAACCTCGCTCTTTCGCCGCAGGCGATCCTGTTCGACAGGATCGACACCAAGCCCAAGGTGCTCGCGGCGGTCGCGCAACTGCTTTCGCAGGCCTACGGGCTTGATGAAGGGGAGGTGCTGGAAAATCTCGAAGCGCGCGAGGCGCTCGGCAGCACCGGCTTCGGACGCGGCGTGGCGATTCCGCATTGCCGCAGCAAGGACGTGCGCCGGCCGAGCCTCGCGCTGATCCGGCTCGAACAGCCGATCGATTTCGCTGCGGCGGATTCGCGTCCCGTGACGCTGGTGTGCGGCCTCGTCTCGCCCGAGAATGCCGGCGCGACCCACCTCCACGCGCTCGCCGCGATCTCGCGGCTGACCCGCGACGAGGCCAAGCTCCAGATGCTCGCTGATGCGCCGACGACCGAAGCGGCCTATGCACTGCTGACCCACCAGTTCGAGCG
>CAZQOO010000241.1:0-3046 GCA_964594845.1 uncultured Porphyrobacter sp.
CGATAGGGAAGGAGGGTGTGCCATCAGGCACGAGCAGAACGGGCCGCACAGGGCAGTCCGCTGCAAAATCTCGTTTCCCCGTCTAGGCTGGAGATTAAGAAGGCCTGATTGCCTCCACCAACTGTCTCGGACGGATGACCGGACCAGGCACGAGGCCCGCCGATCAGGGCGGGCCTCTAGGGAACCTGGCGCAAGAGTCAAGCGGATTGGCGCTTTCAGCTGTCCTCGATCCGGTAGGCCAGCAGGTCGCCCGGCTGGCATTCCAGCTCGCGGCAGATCGCCGCGAGGGTGGAGAAGCGGATCGCCTTGGCCTTGCCGGTCTTGAGGATCGACAGGTTGGCGAGGGTGAGGCCGACCCGGTCTGCCAGTTCGGTCAGCGTCATGCGGCGGGCGTAGAGCAGGTCGTCGAGCTTGACCATGATGCGGGCTCCTTCGAGGTCGTCATTGATCGGCGGCATCACACGGTCCCTTCCAGATCGGCGCGCATCGCGGCACCCTGACGGAACACGCGGGCGAGAATGAACAGGACAACAATCAGCAGCAGCGACGTGAAGTCGAAGCTGAGGGTTGCGCTGAGGTGCACGTCCTCGAACTGGCTGGCCCAGTCGACCACGAGTGCCGCCACCAGCGTCATCACGCTGGTCAGCAGATAGGTGCCGAGCATCAGCCAGGCCATCGCCGTCAACCGGTCGGCGTTCTCCGGCACGAAGGGGTCGCCCTCGGCTACCGAGGCAATGATCCCGCGCAGCTTGCCGAAGAAGACGAACAGCGCGCCCACCACGATTGCGGCCAGCGCCAGCAGGGCCAGCACGGCGGCTGTCGGCAGATCGGTGATGGCGGCGCCGAATTCGGCCCGCATCTCGTCATTGATGGTGTCGGCGAACAGCGCGACGCCGAAGAAGGCGAAGGCCACCGCGGCCGCGCCGATGGCGAAAACGGCCTGCATCAGCACAGTGAGCACCTTGCCTGCCAGCAGCAGCAGGTCGTTGGCGGGAGCATTCATGGCGGTTCTCCTCGGGTTGCGGGCGATCAGGCGAGTTCGGCTGCCGCGAAGGCGACAGGCGCGGCGGCGTGGGCCGGGGGAACGGTAACGATCGCACCGATCGAGCCGAGCGTGAGGGCAAAGGCGGCGAGCGCGGCGAAGGCGTGGTTGGCAAAGCGGTTCATATCGATCTCCTTTATTGGACACATCGTGATTCAATAAATTCGGTCTAACCGCGATTCGATTTATCGTCAATCAATAATATTGAAAAACGATATTCGATGGATTGGTTTTCGGTAAATCCCATGCGCAGCCGTGCCGCGGCGCTTCTGCCGAATGGTTGCCGGACTGCCTATCTTGCCCATACTTTCAGCATGTTATCGTGATAGAATGTCTCCAATACCCGCGTCTCGCCGGCATCGGTCGCGACCGGCTCGGGCAGGAGATAGGCGATCGGATGCCAGTGCGCTGCCGCATCGCCGCCCGGCGGATTTTCGTAGGTCACGCCATTGCCGAAGTCGATCTTGAGCCATTGCACGACCGCGTTGGCCACCCCGCCGGTCGCGCATACGCTTGTCTTGGCATGGCCGGTCGCGCCGACCGGTGCCGGACCGTTCCAGTCGAACCGCGCCAGATCGGCGACAGTGCTGCGGAGCACCACCTGCCTGCTGGCCGGGTCGATGAAGTCGAGGCTGGAATAGAGCGGAAGAAAGCCGCCGAGATCGAAGCCTTCCACCATTGCCGGCGGCGGTTCGACGCCGGATACCTCGCCCAGCGCGACCCGCAGGCAGGCGGCTTCCGGGACGAACAGTGCG
This sequence comes from uncultured Porphyrobacter sp., assembly GCA_964594845.1. GTDB lineage: Bacteria > Pseudomonadota > Alphaproteobacteria > Sphingomonadales > Sphingomonadaceae > Erythrobacter. The sequence continues at coordinate 1,798 of CAZQOO010000241.1, forward strand.
CCCGGTGCGCACAATTCGGCCCGGGCATGTTCCAGCGCGGGCAGCACGCCTTCGCCCACTAGCTCGGCGGCGAAGATTTCCGACACGACCAGATCGGCGCCAGCATCCGCGATCATGTCGCGGGTCAGCTTGGTCGAGTGGCAGGCGTGGATGGTGATGACATGATCGAGCCCGTTGGCAGCGACGATCCGCCGCGCCGCCTCGGCAACCAGCGGATTGGCCTCGCAGGCGACCACCCTTTCGGCGCCCGCGCGTGCTGCCATCATGGCCAGCAGTCCCGAACCCGTACCGATGTCGAGCACCACCCGTCCGCGGGCCGTTGCCTCGATGGCGGCGCGATAGGCTGCGTTGCGCGGTCCGTCGCGCAGCATCGAGGCGTGCCAGCTGGGCAGCTTGCGGGTGCGAATGATTGCCGCGACATTGTCATACAGCGGATCGCCGGGATGCCGTGCGAGCGTTTCGGCAATCAGCTGCTCGGCCGCCGCGGCCCGGTTCTGATCGAGCAGCGACAGGCCCAACGACAGAAAGATCTCCGGTCGGTCGAATACGTCCACACTTGTCGATTCGGTCATCTCGGCTGCCCCGGCCCCTTGTGGTGTGCCTGCGCTCCATGGCACGCGGGCCCGGGATAGGGAATAGACCGGGGCGCCCTGGTCCTCGCTTGCGGATTGACTCAACGCAGCGGCCCTCTATATGCCCGCTGTGTCGATGGTTTCGAGCAATGCGCGCCTTTCGCGGGGGCGGGCAGACGGAAGGGAACCCGGACATTCCGTGGGAAGTATGAAACAGGCTGCAGGGCGGCGCCGTTCGGCGTGGCCCCCGCAGCCGTTTTGTGCGTCTCGCGATACACGCCCTCGAAGACAGTTTTATCCGACGCGGCAGTCCCTTTCCGGCCTGCTGGCGCATCAATGAAGAGGCCCAAGTCTCCATGGCAACCAAGGCGAAGCCGCCCGTCACCCGCAGCCGCAAGGCGCAGGGCACCGCAAAGAAGCGCATCCGCAAGATCTTCGGCGACATCCACGAAGTCGTCCAGATGCCGAACCTGATCGAGGTTCAGCGCGAAAGCTACGAGCAGTTCCTGCGCTCGGACAAGGCGACCGGCTATGTCTCGGGTCTGGAGAAGACCCTGCGTTCGGTGTTCCCGATCCGCGATTTCGCCGGCACGGCCGAGCTCGATTTCGTGCACTACGAACTCGAAGAGCCCAAGTACGACACCACCGAGTGCCGGCAGCGCGGCATCACCTATGCC
>CAZQOO010000242.1:0-3035 GCA_964594845.1 uncultured Porphyrobacter sp.
GTCGAGGCGATCACCAGCACACTCGCGGCGCGCTCCGGCCAGTTGGCGGCAATGCTCAGCGCCTGCATCCAGCCCATCGACCCGCCGACGACAGCATGCAGCCGGTCGATCCCCAGCCCGTCGAGCAGCGCGATGAGCCCGCGCACCATGTCGCGGATGGTGATGACGGGGAAGCGCATGGCATAGGGCTGGCCGTCGGGCGCGAGGCTGGCGGGGCCGCTCGATCCCATGCAGCTGCCGATCACATTGGCGCAGATCACGAAGTGCCGACCCGTATCGATCGGCTTGCCCGGGCCGACCATCCGCTCCCACCAGCCGGGCTTGCCGGTGATCGGGTGGGGGCTGGCGAGATACTGGTCGCCGGTCAGCGCGTGGCACACCAGCACGGCGTTGCTCTTGTCGGCGGCGAGAGTGCCATAGGTCTCGTAGGCGATCTCGCAGCCCTCCAGCGCCTGACCGCTGTCGAGCGGCAGGGGATCGGGGAGGCGGTAGACCGGGGAGGCAGGCGCGGCGACGTTCATTGGCCGTGCGACTTGGGGTAGCCCCCCGCCCATGTCAATCGCGTGCCCTGAACCGCCCGCGTTTTCGCGCTGTATTCGCGGGCGCAAACTGGTTATCGCGCCACTCGCATGAGCAAGCCCGAACCCAAACCCTGGATCAGCCAGATCCACGCCTATGTGCCCGGCAAGTCCAAGTCGGCGAGCGGCAGGCCACTGGTCAAGCTGTCGGCCAACGAGAACCCGCTGGGCTCCAGCCCGGCGGCGCTGGTGGCTTTGGCAGAAGGGCACAATCCGGCCGACTACCCCGATCCCGATGCCCGCGCCCTGCGTGAGGCCATCGCCCAAGTCCACGGGCTCGACCCCGAGCGGATCGTGTGCGGCACAGGCTCGGGCGAACTGCTGCACTGCGCGGTGCAGGCGCTCGCCGGGCCGGGGGACGAGGTGGCCATGTCGCGCTACTCATTCTCGCTCTACCCGCTGCTGGCGCAGAAGGTCGGCGCGACCCCTGTTTTCGCCGAGCCCGAGGGCCATGGCGCGAGCGTCGACAACCTGCTGGCCGTGGTGACAGAGAGAACCAAAGTGGTTCTTCTTGACAACCCCAACAACCCCGTCGGCACTTTCCTTCCGCCCTCCGAAGTCGCCCGCCTCCATGCCGGGCTGCCCTCCGACGTGCTGCTGGTGGTGGACGAGGCCTATGGCGAATATGTCGACCCGGCCGTCCAGTCCGCCGCCTTCGATCTCGCCGCCGCCCACGAGAACGTGCTCGTCAGCCGCACCTTCTCCAAGGCCTATGGCTTGGCTGCCGAGCGGGTCGGGTGGGTCACCGGATCGGCCCACCTGATCGACCTCGTCAACCGCCTGCGCGGCGCGTTCAACGTCTCGGCCAGCGGGCAGAAGGCCGCGCTGGCGGCGCTGGACGACCAGGAATTCGTCGCCCGCAGCCGCAACCACAATGCAACCGAGCGCCAACGACTGGCCGATGCCATCGCGATGCTCGGCAACCACGGCATCTCCGCTTCCCCAAGCGAGGCCAACTTCCTCCTCGTCCACTTCGAGGGCTCGGTGACCGCCGCGCAGGCGCTCGAAGCGCTGTCGGACGCGGGCTACGCCGTACGCCACCTGCCCTCGCAGGGCCTGCCATGCTCCTTGCGCATCACCATCGGCACCACCGAGGCCGTCAGCGATGTCATCGCCACGCTGCGCCGGTTGTGCGGGGAAGCGGCATGACGATCCGCTCGCTCGCCATCATCGGCCTTGGCCTGCTCGGCGGCTCGATCGGGCTGGCGACCAAGGCCCGCGTGCCCGCCATCACCACCACCGGCTGGGACCGCGACCCCGCCGTGCGCGCCCGGGCGGCGGAGCGCGGCCTGGTCGGCACGGTCCACGACACCCCCGAGGCCGCCGTGGCGGATGCCGACCTCGTGATCCTGTGCGTCCCCGTCGGCGCGATGGGCGATGCGGCGCGGGCGATCGCCCCGGGCCTCAGGCCTGACGCCATCATCAGCGACGTCGGCTCCTCGAAGGAGGCGGTCGCCGCCGCGCTGGCCGCCGCGCTGCCCGGGGCCTGCATCATCCCCGCCCACCCCGTCGCCGGGACCGAGCAGAGCGGGCCGGACGCGGGCTTTGCCACCCTGTTCGCGGGCCGCTGGTGCATCATCACCCCGCCCGCCGGCGTCGATCCGGCCCGGCTCGAAGCGCTGTCGGACTTCTGGACCAGCCTCGGCTCCAAGGTCGAGCTGATGGACGCAGCGCACCACGATCTGGTGCTCGCGGTCACCAGCCACATCCCGCACCTTATCGCCTACACCATCGTCGGCACCGCGAGCGATCTGGAGGACGTGACCCAGAGCGAGGTGATCAAGTATTCCGCGGGGGGTTTCCGCGATTTCACCCGTATCGCCGCCTCCGATCCGGTGATGTGGCGCGACGTGTTCCTGACCAACAAGGGCGCGGTGCTGGAGATGCTCGGCCGCTTCACCGAGGACCTCACCGCACTGCAACGCGCGATCCGCTCGGGCGACGGCGACACCCTGTTCGACCTCTTCACCCGCACCCGCGCGATCCGCCGCGCGGTGATCGAGCAGGGCCAGGACGACGAACGCCCCGACTTCGGGCGCGGTCACGGCGACTAGTCGCCGTTTCTTGTTTTGCGAAGCGGCCTCCGCCGCTTCGTCCTCGCGGCTGATCCTACGCTTCGCTCCGCGCCGCTGCGGGCGCGCGTCCTTGTCGGCCTATCACTTTGCTACGTGAGGCCATACGCGCTTGCGGTCCGTCCGTTGGCGGACCGGATCAGCGCTTTCCTCCGGCCCGCAGAGCGGGCTGCGCAACAAAATAACAAAGTTGACGAAGTTGACACCCTGTCAACTTTGCGATTTCCCATTTTTCATATCTAATTCATGGCTTTGATTGTTCGAGGCGCGCCGGACGGACACCGGACCTTTGCGCGAGAAAACGCCCGGCGGACGGGCGGCGAGACCGACGATGCGAAAGAGCCGGGCGCAATCTACGCGCGTGGAGGGCTGTAGGAAACGGCGG
>CAZQOO010000243.1:0-2999 GCA_964594845.1 uncultured Porphyrobacter sp.
AGCGAGAGGGTGATGTGCGCGACCTCCTCCGGCTCGCCATAGCGGCGCAGCGCGGTGCGGCGCTTGGCGAAGATCACCTTGTGCTCCTCGGCCACGGCGTCGGTCATGGCGGTGCGGATCGGGCCTGGGCAGATGCAGTTGACCGTGATCCCCTCGGGCCCGAGATCGACCGCCAGCCCGCGGGTCAGCCCGATCACGCCGGTCTTGGCCGCGACATAGGGCGTATCGCCCGGCGTCGCGCCAAGGCCCTCGGTCGAGGCAATGTTGACGATGCGGGGCGCATCGCTCTGCCGCAGCCACGGCAAGGCGGCGCGCACCATGCGCTGATGCGCGGTCAGCATCACGGCGAGCGCGCGGTGCCACACCTCCTCGTAGGCGGGGTCGTCGAGCCCGCAGAAGCTCGACACGCCGGCATTGTTCACCAGAATGTCCACCGCTCCGAAGTCGGCAGCGATCTGCGCGACGGTGCGGGCAATCGCCTCGCCGTCCGCCACGTCGAGCGCATAGGCGCGCGCGCCGCCGCCGCATTCCGCTGCCACCGCCGCGCAGGCGGCATGGTCGAGATCGATCACCGCCACTGAAGCGCCTTCGCTCGCGAAAAGCCGTGCGGTGGCGCGGCCCATGCCGCTCGCGGCGCCGGTTATGATCGCCACGCGTCCGGCAATCGAGCGGGACAGGGCAGGGTGAGGCATGGCAAATTCTCCGGTTATGCTGCGCGCCAGCCTAGCCGCGCCCGACCCCTGCGTCACCCTGCGCGCCGCCTACCAAAACATCCAAGCCGCGCGGGCCGATATCGGCTAAGACCGGCCCTGCGCTGCCTTGGCGCTCCCTGGAGAAAATCGCATGAATGCACGTCACGTCCTGTCGCTGCCCGCCCTTGCTGCCGCGGGGCTGCTTATGGCCATCGCCGCCCCTGCCGCGGCAAAGGATGCCAGCGTCGAAAAGCGCCTCGATGCGCGCGGCACCAAGTACGAGATTGACGGTGACGGCGATTACAAGGTGGTTATCAGCTGGGAGAAGGAAGCGCGCTCGCAGATCGTGTTCGTCTCGGGCAGGACCGAGGAAGTGGGCGGGCTGGTGATCCGCGAGGTGTTTGCGCCCGCAGCGATCATCGCGCAGCACGACATCGACGGCAAGCAGGCGCTCGCACTGCTGGAGGCCGCCGGGCAAACCAAGTTCGGCGGGTGGGAAATCCGAGGCGGCGTGCTTTATTTCGTGGCCAAGGTGTTCGACGACATTTCCGCCGAGAAGCTCGACATCGTGCTCGCGATCATCTCCGAGACCGCCGATGACAAGGAAATCGAGCTGACCGGCGGCAAGGACGATCTGTAAGCCGCAGCGCGACGCCGCCGTTCCTTGCCGGAACGGCGGTTCGTCGCTGCCGCTCTTAGCGGAAGGGCGGTTCGTTGAACGCGCGCAGCTTGCGCGAATGCAGGCGGTCGCCTTCGTCGCGCAGCATGGCGCAGGCGACAATGCCCATCTGCAGGTGCGCGGCGATGGCTTCCTCGTAGAACTTGTTGGCTTGGCCCGGCAGCTTGATCTCGCCGTGGAGCGGCTTGTCCGAGACGCACAGCAACGTCCCGTAAGGCACCCGGAAGCGGTAGCCCTGCGTGGCGATGGTGGCGCTCTCCATGTCGATCGCGATCGCGCGGCTCTGCGAGAAGCGCTTGGCTGACGAGGAATAGCGCAGCTCCCAGTTGCGATCATCGGTGGTGACGACCGTGCCGGTGCGCATCCGCTGCTTGAGGTTCGCGCCCTGCACGCCCGAGACTTGCTCGGCCGCCGCCGCCATCGCCTGCTGCACCTCGGCAATAGGCGGGATCGGCACTTCGGGCGGCAGCACCGGATCGAGCACGTGATCGTCGCGCAGATAGGCGTGGGCGAGCACGAAGTCGCCGATCTTCTGGGTCGAGCGCAGGCCCCCGCAGTGGCCGATCATCAGCCATGCATGGGGGCGCAGCACCGCGAGGTGATCGCAGATCGTCTTGGCGTTGGAGGGGCCGACGCCGATGTTGACCAGCGTGATCCCGCGCCCGTCCTCGCGGATCAGGTGATAGGCGGGCATCTGGTGACGCCGCCAGGCGGTGTCGTTGAGCTGGTCCTGCGCGTGTTCGGTGTTCTCGCGGATGTCGAGTCCCGCCGCACCGGTCAGCGCGACATAGCCGCCCGTGCCGATCTGCGTCGCACCCCAGTTCACGAATTCATCGACATAGCGGTGATAGTTCGTGAACAGGATGAAGTCCTGAAAATCGCTCACCTCGCTGCCGGTGTAGTGCTTCAGCCGGGCGAGCGAGTAGTCGGTGCGAAGGCCGTCGAACAGCGAGAGCGGCATATCGCTCATCCCGTCGACTTCGATCCCGTCGGCCAGTTCGTCGCCGATCAGGGCAAGGTCGGTCGAGGGGAAGTGCGCGGCGATCTCCTGCGGGGCGATGCCCACCATCGCCGCCCCGGCCTCGCCGTCGAGCACATAGGGGAAGGGGATTTCCTGGTTCGACCGCCCGACCGTGATCTCGACCTCGTATTCGGCCGCGATCAGGGTCAGCTGTTCGGTCAGGTATTCGGCGAAAAGATCGGGCCGGGTGATGGTCGTGGTGTAGGTGCCGGGCATCTCCAGCCGCCCGAAAGCGCGGCTGCGATCGCGCGGGGCGCCGACGCCGCCATAGGTCAGCGTGATCTGCGGATAGGCGTAGCTGCCGTCCTCGCGGCGATGGGGCGGAGGCATGGTGCCGTCGCGCCCGAAGGCGATGACGTCGTCGCGCAAGGCACGCACCGCGTCGTCATAATGCTGCTGAAGCTGGGTGAGGATGGCGGGAATGTCGATCATGGCAGTTCATCTGCTCCTTTGTTGTTATCGTTGTATGGCAGCACCTTGGCGTTTGCGGGGGCTGTTTACAAGAAGGGCGCGGAAACCGCATCCGGTTCCCGCGCCCTTCCGTGTGTTCATTTGCCGCAGGGGCGAGGGGATCAGGCCTCGTCGCCGCCTTCGAGCAGTTCGGCCG
>CAZQOO010000244.1:0-2990 GCA_964594845.1 uncultured Porphyrobacter sp.
GAGGCCCGAACCGAACATATGCAGCAATTGACGCACGATCGAGATGCGCTCGATTGCCTTCTTGGCGCTTGGCACCTGCGATTGCAGCTTCAGCGCGGCAAGACGCGAGATCTCGACCACGATGGTGTCTTCCGCCGCGCGGATCGTCGCCCCGCGGCGGCGGCCGGAGATCAGGCCGACCTCGCCGAAGATCGAGCCGGTCTCGATCGGAATCGTGATCGAGGGATCGGCCGGATTGACCTCCACCGCAACCGATCCGCTGGCAATGCCGAACAGCGAGGATCCGGGCGCGTTGCGTTCAAAGATCACTTCGCCCGGTGCGTAGAACTTGGCCTCGGAATCGAGCATGAATTCGCGCATCTGCAGCGGGTTCATGCCGTTGAGGATCGAGACATTGGCGCGCAGGAATTCGAGCCATTCCTCGGTGCTGCGATTGCCCGGCAGGCCTGCGAACTTGGCGGCGATGATCGGCTCGTCCGCGGGCTTCAGATCGGTGTTGCCGTTGATGAACTCGATGACGTCGTGGCCCTGGTTCATGCAGTGCTTGATCAGCGGATAGCCTGCCAGCGCACCGATCACGAAGATGCCGGGCGCGGTCGATTCGAACACGGGCGAGAGCCTGGGGAAGGCGCCGCGATCCTCGCTGGTGAACTCGATCCCGCATTCCTCGACGAAGGCGCGCGGCGGGGCCGAGCCGATTCGCGCGATGATCCGGTCGCACGGGATGCGGATTTCCCCGTCGCGGGTGGTGAGCGTGATCCAGCCCGGCTCGATCGATTTGGTCTCGCTCTCGTTGCGCACGGTAAGCTTGCCCGCCTCGTGATCGGCCATCAGCGCGCTGACGTTGGCCGCCTTGGCGGTCGGGAATTCGGTGCCGCGGTTGAGGATCGAGACGGTGTTCCTCTGCGCAGGGTCTTCGGCAAGGCCGCGCGCGTTCTCGATCCCCGCATCTCCCGTGCCGACGATGACGATGTGCTCGTCGACATATTCGGCCGGATCGTCGAGCTGGTACTGCACATGCGGCAGGTCCGCCCCCGGGCAGCGCATCCGGTTGGGGTTGCCCTGCGTGCCGATGGCGAGAATCACGTTCTCGGCCATCACCGTCTCGCCATTGGTCAGCTCGATCGCATAGGGCGGAGCGTGGCGCTGGATTTCCTTGACCGACTTCGAGCCGTCGCGCGCGCGGGTGACGATTTGCTGCACCGAGCCGGGAATCGGATCGCCGGTGCCGCGGATCGCCTTGGCCTCGGCGTGATACTTCACGTTGACCTTGTGGCCCGCGATCTGCTCGTCCCAGATGCCGAGAATCGTCTCGCGCTTGCCCGCGTCGAAATCGATGTCCGAGCGCAGCACCAGATTGCTGGGCGTCGCCATGACGTGCTTGCCCTTCTGGTACTTGTAGATCGTGTCCGACAGGTGATCGGTCTTTTCGAGCAGGACATGGCTCAGCCCGAGCGCCGCCGCGCGCGCAGCCGCGCTCAGGCCCGCAGGGCCAGATCCGATGATCGCGACCTTGAACATCCCGGTCACCTATCCTCCCCCCTTCGTGGATAGATTGCACCCTCGCCCCCACCATACCCAAATGCGTCTTGGATGCCAGAGCGAATTGCCCGATTTTGCGCGCGATGCTAGCGAAGGCGGCATGGGAACGAGCGAACAATCCGCTGCGGGCGGGTCATCGAAGGCGGGATGGGTATTGCTGGGCGCGGCGCTGCTGCTGGCAGCGGGCTCGATCGGCTACAATATCTACGAGGGGTCGGGCGGGGGATCGGATGACATCGCCGGGGCCGACGCACCGCAGACCATCGAGCAATTGCGCGCCGCGGCCGAAGCCTCGAAGGACGATGCCGGGCCGTGGGCGGACCTTGCCTTTGCCTATTTCCAGCAGGGGCAGTTCGGCGAGGCGGCCGGGGCCTATCGCCGCGCAGTTGAAATCGATCCCGAAGCGGCGGTGCTGTGGTCGGCGCTGGGCGAGGCGCTGGTGATGAGCTCCAAGCGCGATCCGCTCCCCGCCGAGGCGCTGGCGGCGTTCGAGAAAGCCGTGTCGCTCGACCCGCAGGACCCGCGCGCGCGCTATTTCCTCGCCGCCAAGAAGGATATCGACAAGGATCACGAGGGCGCGATCGCCGCATGGCTCGATCTGCTGGCCGACACCCCGCCCGGCGCGCCGTGGGAGGCGGATCTGGTGCGCACGATCGAACAGGTCGGGCAGATGAACAGGATCGACGTCGCCGCGCGCCTCGCCAAGGCGCAGGAGAACCGCACACCCGCGATCATCGCCCCCGGTTCGGGCAGCGTCGCCGGCGATGCCGCCTCGCCCAACGTGCGCGGGCCGAGCGCGGCCGAGGTCGCCGCGGCAAGCAGCATGAAGCCTTCCGAACAGCGCGAGATGATCGCCGGGATGGTCGCCGGACTGGAGGCGAAGCTCCAGCAGAACCCGAAGAACCTTGATGGCTGGGTGATGCTGATCCGCAGCCGGGTGAACCTCGGTGAACCGGCCAAGGCCAAGGCCGCGCTCGAAGCGGCGATCAAGGCCAACCCGGGCGAAGCGGCGGAACTGAAGCGGCAGGCAGCGGCGCTGGGGATCAGCTAGAGGCCACCCCGTAACCGCATCCCGGACACAAAAAGCCCCCGCGACCGGTGGGACGCGGGGGCTTTTGTGTGCCGTCAGATCAGCGCGATCACACCACGCCGAAGGCCAGCATCGCGTCGGCGACCTTCTTGAAGCCCGCGATATTCGCGCCCTTCACATAGTCGATATAGCCGCCGCCCTGATCGCCGTAGCGGATGCAGCTGTCGTGGATGCCCTTCATGATGTCCTTGAGCATCTGCTGGAGCTCTTCCTCCTTCCACGACCGGCGCTCGGAGTTCTGGCTCATTTCGAGGCCCGAAACCGCCACGCCGCCCGCGTTCGAGGCCTTGCCCGGAGCATAGAGCAGCTTGGCGTGCTTGAAGGCGTGCACCCCGTCGAGGTCGGTCGGCATGTTGGC
>CAZQOO010000245.1:0-2959 GCA_964594845.1 uncultured Porphyrobacter sp.
CAGACCCATGCTGCGCGGTAGCTTGAGGTCCGATACCATCTCCTTCAGGCGCTTGCGATCGCTGGTCGAGCTGATCTTGCGGCTGATGCCGCCGCCGCTGGAGGAATTGGGCATCAGCACGGTGTAGCGACCGGCAAGGCTGAGATAGGTGGTGAGCGCCGCGCCCTTGTTGCCGCGCTCTTCCTTGACGACCTGCACCAGCAGCACCTGACGGCGCTGGATCACGTCCTGGATCTTGTAGCGGCGACGCAGGGCCATGCGCTTGGCGCGCACTTCGTCGACCTGCTTGGCGCGGCTGCGGCCCTTGTCGCTGCCGCTGCCCTTGCCCTGACGGCGACGGCCCCGACGGCCGCGACCGCGTTCCTCTTCGCCCTCGTTCTCGCCGGTTTCCCCGTCGCCGTTCTCGTCGTCGCCGTTCTCGTCGTCGCTCTCGTCGGAGCTGCCGTCCTCGATGGTGGCGACATCGTCCTTGTCCGAGGTGTCGACTTCCTCGACCCCGTTTTCGGCAAAGTCTTCAGCCAGCGCCTCGCCGCTGTCGTCCTCGGCGTCGTATTCCTCGCCAGGGGAGATGCCTTCTTCCTCCTCCTCGGCGCGCAGACGCTCTTCTTCCTCGGCGGCCTCGGCCTCCTCGGCGAGCAGCGCGTCGCGGTCGGCCTTGGGGATCTGGTAATAGTCGGGATGGATTTCGCTGAAGGCGAGGAAACCGTGACGGTTGCCGCCGAAATCAACAAAAGCCGCCTGCAGCGAAGGTTCGACCCGGGTTACCTTGGCGAGGTAGATGTTGCCTTTGATCTGCTTGTGTTCGGCAGATTCGAAATCGAATTCCTCAATCCGGTTGCCTTGCAGGACCGCCACCCGGGTTTCTTCCGGGTGGCGCGCATCGATAAGCATGCGCGTTGCCATTGAATGTTCTCCATGCGTCCGGCCTTGCCCGCGATGGGGCTGTAAGGGGACGCCAATTGTGTGATGATCCGGACTGCCCGATGGGCGTGCCGGAAGGGATTGTCGCACCGCGTCCGGAACGGACGGACAGTGCGAAGCTCGTGTCTGCAACGGCAAGACTGCGGCCGAACGCCGCGCTTCGGCCCGCGACAACACAGGCGGCCAAAGCGCGCACTGAGCTGTATTGCGGGGAAAAGCGTCTTGTCACTGCATCAACCTGTGCTGGAACCGGGAACCGTGAAAGAGAGGGAGCCCGGCACGAGAGGCGGGCTGCAGGGTGCCGGGGCACCAGTTGCGACCTCTCTGGCAACACTGCTAGCACCGTGGGACAAACCCCGCAACTCTATTGCGTTGAAGACCGGCAAGAACGTAAGCCGGAGCGGACATGAGCTTTCGCACCCTGCTGCTGATCGTGCTGCTGGTTCCCGCTGCCGTGCTCGGCGGAGCGGCGGCGCTGGGCGTGCGGATCCCGGTGCCGGTCTGGGGCCGCGATTACGTGCTTCGCTTTCCGCTCGAGGAAGGCGCGATCCCGCTCGATCTGCCCGAGATTGCCGGCCCTGCCGACGACAGCCTGCCGCTGGTGGTGATCGATGCCGGACACGGCGGGCGTGATCCGGGCGCGATCGGCACGGATGCCGAAGGGTTGCGGGTGCAGGAAAAGGACATCACGCTGGCGCTGGCGCGGGCGCTGCGGGCGGAACTGCTGCAATCGGGACGCATCCGCGTGGCGCTGACCCGCGATGACGACCGCATCCTGCCGCTCGCCCACCGGCCCGAGATCGCCCGCCAGCTCGAGGCCGATCTGTTCGTCTCGATCCACGCGGATTCGGCCGGCACCCGCGAAAATATCAGCGGGGCAAGCATTTACACCCTTTCGCAGCAGGCCTCGAGCGAGGCCGCGGCCCGCTTTGCCGCACGCGAGAATGATGCCGATCGCGTCAACGGCATCCCCATCGAGGGCCAGAGCGAAGCGGTCAGCGCGATCCTTGTCGGGCTCTCGCAGCAGCGCACTTTGGAGTCGGCGATGGAGTTTGCCGGTCTTGTGGTGCGCGAGGGCGGCGAGGAGCTCGCCTTCGTGCCGCAACCGCGCCGCGCGGCCGCGCTCGCGGTGCTGCGCGCGCCCGACGTGCCCTCGGTGCTGTTCGAAAGCGGCTTCGTCACCAACCGGCTCGACCGCGCACGACTGACGACACCGGAGGGGCAGGCGCGATATGCCGCCGTGCTGGCACGCGCGGTCCGGGTCTATTTCGCGCGCCGTGCGGATGTCGCGACAGGCGGGGAATAGGCATGCAAAGCGGCTAGCTTTCGGCAAGTCCCGCGTGCTAGTTGCGCCCCCGCCAATGACCGAGCCGACCGCCGCCTCCAGCCCGCAATCGACCTGGGCCTACCTTCGCTACCGCGTCAACCGCGATGTCGGCGGCGCGCTCGCGTGGTTCCGCGCCAAGTGGCGGGAGAGCCGCCTGTTCCGCATTCTTGCCAGCCTGTTCGGGTTCGGCCTGTTCGTGTGGATCGCGGTGTTCGTGTGGCTCGCCAGCGACCTGCCCGAGGCCGAGGCGCTGCTCACCTACGAAACCCCGCTGCCCACGGTTGTGCGCGGCTATGACGGCGAGATCGTCCATTCCTATGCGCGCGAACGGCGGGTGCAGCTGCAATACGCCGATTTCCCGCAAAAGCTGATCGAGGCCTATCTCTCGGCCGAGGACAAGACCTTCTTCAGCCACGGCGGGATCGATTTCCTCGGCACCGCCAATGCCGTGTTCGACTATGCCAGCAAGCTCGGTTCGGGCGAGCGTGCGGTGGGCGGTTCGACCATCACCCAGCAGGTCGCCAAGAACCTGCTGCTGGGCGACGAATATTCGGTCACCCGCAAATTGAAGGAAATGATCCTCGCCGGACGCATCGAACAGGTGCTGACCAAGCAGGAGATCCTTGAACTCTACCTCAACGAGATCCCGCTCGGGCGCCGCTCCTTCGGGGTGCAGGCAGCCGCGCGCGCCTATTTCGACAAGGATGTCGA
>CAZQOO010000246.1:0-256 GCA_964594845.1 uncultured Porphyrobacter sp.
GCGCGCGGGGCGGCCCCGGCGGTTTCGCGCCACATGTCGATGACGGGGGGCTGAGGTGGTCACCATCGTCTTCCTCGGCAAGCTTGCCGATATTGCGGGCGCACCCTCTATCGAGCTTTCTGCCCCGCTCGACTGGGCCGGGCTCAAGGTCGCGTTGCCGCCCGCGCTCGTCGGGGCGGTGGATGATCCGAGGAACCGCGTCGCGCTGAACGGCGCGCTGCTGGCCGAAAAGAGCGCATTGCAGGCAGGCGCGGGC
>CAZQOO010000246.1:266-2583 GCA_964594845.1 uncultured Porphyrobacter sp.
GTTCATTCCCGGCACGCTGATCGGCCCGTTCACGCAGGCCAATCCCGGCCTCGGCGGCGTGTGCACCTTCGTGGGCGAGGTGCGCTATGACGAGGGCGTCGAGGCGCTCGAACTGACCCATTACGAGCCGCTGACCCTGCCGGGGATGCACGAGTTGGCCGACCGCGCGTTCGGGCGGTTCGAACTGATGGGCCTCTTGATGGTCCACCGCGTCGGCATGATGCGCCCTGGCGAGCCGATCGTCTGCGTCTCGGCCGCCGCGCTGCACCGCCGCGACGCGATCGATGCGGTCGATTTCTGCATGGACCACCTGAAAAGCGCCGCGTGGTTCTGGAAGCGCGAGAAGCGCGGCGGCCAATGGCACTGGATCGAGCCGCGTGCGCAGGATCACGCCGATCTTGCGCGCTGGCAGCCATGATTTGATCCCGGTCAAAGCGCAGGGGCCGCGCGCCGGATAATCCTCCTTCCAACATCAGGAGGATCACCCATGAGCCACATCGTCCACGATCTCATCGCCCGCGGCGACGCCCGCGTCGTTGATCACCCCTCTGACGCGCCGGTGCGCCATCAGGTCGAAGCGGACCGCAATTTCGGCCTGCCCACCGCGCTCTACGGGGCTACGATCGCCTGCTATCTCGGCTTTCTGGTGATTGTCGGCAGCGCCTTTGCCAATCCGGTGCTGGCGATCCCGATGGCGATCATCGTGCTGCTGATCGTCGCCGCCTTCGGTGTCCCGGCGATCTGGACGCGGCTCAAGGACAATTCGTCCGAGCCTGAAACCCTCGGCGAATTCGAGACCCGCGGGATCATGACCAACACCGGCCGCCTGACCGCGCGCGATGCCACCACGCAGGTGCTGATCCTGCCGGTGCTGCTGGTGTGCTGGGGCCTTGCCGTGGCGGTGATCGCCGCGATCGTCGCCTAGCGCGCGTTTCTTACCAACTCCCCGACTGCGGGGCGGTAGGCGATTGCTTGCCGCCCTGTTTCTTTATCTACCCGAGATATCCTGGAGCAATTCCGCGTCGAGGATGATGATCCCGCGCTTGCCTTCGCGCTGGATCGCGCCGGTGTCTTCCAGCTCGCCCAGCTTGCGGCTGACCGTCTCGATGGTGAGGCCGAGCATGTTGGCGATCTCGCCGCGCGTCAGCGGCAGGTCAAAGCGGCGGGCCGGATGGCACGAGGTGTCGCTCGCGGCCTGCGCGAAATCGTGCAGCAGTGCCGCCAGACGCGCCTCGGCACTGGCGTGGCCGGTGAGTTCGAGCAGCGTGCGGGTCGCCAGCAGATCGGCCTGGCTGCGGCGCAGCAGCGCACGGGCAAGGGCAGGGTAATCCTCGATCGCCCGCTCGATGTCGGCCTTGGCGAAGGTGCACAGCCGGCTTTCGGTCAGCGCGACCACGTCGTGATGGGCAAAGGGTGCGAACAGCTCGCCGATGAAGCCTGCGGGATGGACCAGCGCGAGGATCTGCTCGTTGCCGTCCACGTCCACCGCCGAAACCTTGAGCGCGCCGGTCAAGAGCGTGGCGCAGGCCGCGTCCTCGTCACCGGCGGCGAACAGCATCTCGCCGCGCTTGAGCGTTCGGGTGCGCCCCGCAGCGGCCATCGCGTCACGTTCCTCGGGAGTGAGCACGGCGCAGGCCGCGTTCTCCTTCACCGGGCAGGTGCTGCAGGCGAGGTTCATTGTCCCATTTCCTCCCACAGACGCGCCATTGCCGCGTCCTGTCCTTCGACGAGGGTCGCCACCCGCGCACGGGTCGCCTCGATGTCCTGTGCCGGAGCAAAGCCGACGGCACTGTCTGCCGCGAGCCGGTCGAGCTCGGCAAGCACCGCGGTTGTCGCTCCCCGCCTTGCGGCAAGATCGGCCATCGCCACCAGCGCGGCGGCGCGGGCATTGCTTTCGACCGGCTGGCCATAGGCCGCACGCGCGAGCCGGGCGGCGGCGGGCTGCTGGCTGGTGAAGGCCTCGTTGGCTGCGACCGCCCTGGCGGCCAGTTCCGCGAGCGCGGCGGGGCCGGCCAGCGGGCGAGTCGGTTCGGCGGGCGGTTCCGGCGCGGCAACGGGCGGCGCGGTCTCGAACGGACGCATCGCCAGCGAGGGATAGCGCGCATCGCTGCTGGCGCAGGCGCCAAGCCCGGCAATCAGCGGAAGCAGAACCCAGATTTTCCGTCGCACACACATATAGACCCCGAGGCTCGTTACCATGCACCCCCGCGGATGGCAAAGCTACCTGTCATATTGACGTGCGAATGGCTCGCGGGTGTTTTTTGCCGGGCGAGGGCGTTGACTTGGCCGCGCCTTTCCCCTAACGGCACCCATCTTT
>CAZQOO010000246.1:2596-2927 GCA_964594845.1 uncultured Porphyrobacter sp.
CGCCACGCTCTGCCGGACACAGCTCAAGATCGAGAGTATAAAGCCATGTTCGCTGTAGTGCGCACGGGCGGCAAACAGTACCGCGTTGCCGCCGGAGACAAGATTGCCGTTGAAAAGCTCGCAGGCGAAGCCGGCGACACGGTCACGCTGGGCGACGTCCTGCTGGCCGGTGAGGGCGAGACCCTGGCCGACGCCAAGTCGGTGACTGTCTCGGCCGAAATCATCGCCCAGGCCAAGAGCGAGAAGGTGGTCGTCTTCAAGAAGCGTCTCCGCCACAACTATCGCCGCAAGAACGGCCATCGCCAGCAGATGACCCTGCTGCGCATCACTG
>CAZQOO010000247.1:0-2923 GCA_964594845.1 uncultured Porphyrobacter sp.
GCCCAGGTTTCCTCCGAGGTGAAATCGTCCATCGCCATTCCGCCCCGCTCCAGCAGCGCGACCAGTTGCGGGCGCAGTTCGGGCGGGAGGCGCTGGTCGAGCGGGGGCTGGCCGGGGCTCTGCGCGAGGCTGAAATAGATAGAAGGCCCCTCGTCGCGGCCCTTCAGTTCGCCGATCTCCACAACCAGAAGATCGGCCGTGTCGATGACCCGGCCGATCTCGTCGGTGCGCCACCGGGTGCCGTCGGGGAGGGCATGGATGGTGCCGAGCATCCATCCCTCCACCGTGCCGTCGGCACTGGCGATTTCGTAAAACAGCGGGCTTGGCGGCGGGCCGGCTGCCTGCTCGGCGGGGGCATCGCTGCACCCGGCGAGCGCGAGGAGCAGGAGCGGGGCGATGACCGCGGCGGCGCAGCGCCCGATCATCGCCCGGATCTTCCGGGCCATTACTTGACCCGGGTGACCGTGATGCCCTTTTGCGCGAGGTAATCCTGCACGCTCTTGGCACCGGCAAGGTGGCCTGCACCGACCGCGACGAACACGCTGCCGGGCTGGTCGAGACGGGTGTCGATCCATTCGGCCCAATTGGCGTTGCGGCTGTAGAGCAGCGCCTCGGCCACGGCCGGATCGCTCATGCCCTCGTTCATGATCGCGGCGAGCTTGTCGGCATCGCCCTTGGCCCATTCCGCCACCATCCGATCAAGCATCGGCTTGACCTCGTCCATGCCGGTGACCGACTCCATCAGGAAGGCGACCTGCCCTTCGGTCGGCATGCCGTCGAAGATGCCGAGCTGGAATTCGGGGGTCTCCAGCGCGTCCTGGGCCTTGGTGCCGACCTTGGCGAGCAGCACCTTTTCAACCCCGCTATTGGGATCATAGCCCTGCTGCATCAGCGGGATGATCGACAGGGTGAGACCGGCCAGCCACGGCTTGAGTGTGTCGAAGGCCGCCGGAGGCGCACCGATCTTGGCCAGAGCGGCTTCGTAGGCGGCGGTCTGCTCCGGGTTCAGCAGCGAGCGCAGCGTGGTGCCCGAGGGCAGCATCCCCATCGACATGTTCAGCTCCTGGAGCTTGGTCTGGCTGGCCGGGTCCATCTTGATCTCGGTGACGATCGTGTCCGAGCCTTCCAGCGCGTTGGCGATGGTTGCGTCATACCACTCGATGCCCTGCGGCAGGACGTGGACCGTGCCGAACAGGTAGATCGTGGTGTCCTCGTCGGCGACCTTCCACAGCGCCGGGCCATTGCCGCCGGTGGCGGGCACGGCGCTGGCGGTATCGGCGGCGGCAGGCGTGTCGGCCAGCGCGGGGGCGGCGGCGAACAGCGCCAGCGGGGCAGCGGCAAGCGTGAGCAGGTTGGCAAGTTTCATGGCAATTCCTTTCGCACGGGGGGTTAAGGTGTGGGGGATTTCAGGGACTTGAACAAGAGTGCTGGCGCGGGACCGATCAAAGCCGCCAGCGGGCATAGAGGAACGAAACCATCATCGAGACGAAGGCGATGGCGTAAATCCCGAAGGCATGGGGCGGTGGCACGAAGCCGCCGGCATGGAGCACGGCCCAGACGGGGAAGCCGCCCAGCACCGCGACACAGCCACCGGTGAAGGCGACATAGTTGTGCTCCCGCTTGTAGTCGTCGATCATGCGGAAGCCCGAGAGCGGCAGCACGACGAAGCCGCCAAGCAGCATTACCGCCAGACCGATCGCCAGCATCGGCGGGAGCTTAAGGCTCTCCCAGTCTCCGGCGAAAAGATT
Source organism: uncultured Porphyrobacter sp. (assembly GCA_964594845.1). Classification (GTDB taxonomy): domain Bacteria; phylum Pseudomonadota; class Alphaproteobacteria; order Sphingomonadales; family Sphingomonadaceae; genus Erythrobacter. Next base: position 1,749 of record CAZQOO010000247.1, read on the forward strand.
GCCCTCGCCCTGGTCGAAGAAGCCTGTGGCAAAGCCGATAAGACCGCCGATCACCCCGGCAAGGCCGATATAGAGCGCCTGCCGGATGTTGCGTTGCCGGGTGCGGGCCTCGCCCGGGCCAAGCTCGCCGGGGTTGTTGTTCCAGATCATGCCGGGTCTCCGTCGTCGAAGAAAATGTCCTCGATCCGCATCTCGAACAGGCGGGCAATGCGGAAGGCGAGGGGGAGGGAAGGGTCGTGCTTGCCGGTCTCGATCGCGTTGACCGCCTGGCGCGAGACATCGAGCCGCCCGGCGAGCTCCGCCTGGCTCCAGTCGCGTTCCGCACGCAGGACTTTGAGGCGGTTTTTCACGGCGCTCAGAATCCCAGCGCGTTCATCAGCCTGGCGATGATCGCACCGGTGGCATAGCCGCTCAACAAGACCATCGCGAACAGCATCCACTGCTTCACGGTCACGTTTTGCTGGAGGAAATTCATCGGGTCACCTCATCAGGTCTGCCTGACGATATGTCAGGTATGCATGACTATATGTCGTGATTCGCTGACTATGTCAAGCAGACCTGACTTATTGTCGCCAAGATGTGACCTTTGGCCTGGGCATCCACGTCTTGCTGCGCTGCGGCATTGACGCTTTGGGGGTGTTCGGCCATGGCGAGCCGCCATGAGTGCCGCACCCCTCTTTACGCCGCCTGCACGCGATCCCGCGCGCTCGTTCCAGGACATGATCCTGACGCTTCATGACTTCTGGAGCGCGAACGGCTGCGTGATCCTCCAGCCCTATGACATGCGCATGGGAGCAGGCACCTTCCACACCGCGACGACGCTGCGCGCCTTGGGGCCGGAGCCGTGGAATGCGGCCTTCGTCCAGCCCTGCCGCCGCCCGACCGACGGGCGCTATGGCGAGAACCCCAACCGGCTCCAGCACTACTACCAGTATCAGGTGATCCTGAAGCCGAGCCCGTCCGACATCCAGCAGCTCTACCTCCAGAGCCTCGTCGCGATCGGCATCGACCCGCTCGCCCACGACATCCGCTTCGTCGAGGACGACTGGGAATCGCCTACCCTCGGCGCATGGGGCCTCGGTTGGGAAGTGTGGTGCGACGGGATGGAAGTCACCCAGTTTACCTATTTCCAGCAGATGGGCGGCTTCGACTGCAAGCCGGTCGCGGGCGAACTG
>CAZQOO010000248.1:0-2904 GCA_964594845.1 uncultured Porphyrobacter sp.
AGCGCTCGGCGAGCCAGTATATCCGCGGCTTCCGCGATCCCGCCAATGACGCGCTGGTGAAGGACCACGGGCTCACCGGGCTGCTGCTGAAAGAGGTCAAATGGGATCGCCCGAGCGCGATGGAGCCCGAGGAACGCGACCAGCTGCTGCGCGACTGGCAGAACCGCGATGCGGCCTTCGGGATGCTCAACTACTACCGCGCCAGCCCGATCGACGTGCCGGAGATGGACGCACCCTACGAGATCCCCGCAGGCTACACGCCCCCCGCCCTGCCGAAGCTGACCATCCCGACATTGGTGATCTGGGCGCTCGACGATCTCGCCTTGCCCCCTGAGAACCTTGAGGGGCTGGAGGACATCATCTCGCCCCTCACCATCGTGCGCGTGCCGGACTGCGGACATTTCGTCCCTTGGGAAGCGCCAGAGGCAGTGAATGCGGCAATGGAGGCGTTTCTGGAGGGCTAACCGGCCAGCCACTCCACCCAGGCCCCGTGCGGGTGGGCATGGGACAGCAGGTGCTCCTCGCCACGATGCGCACCTCCGTCCCACAGCCGCACCCGCAATTCGTGGCGGAAAGTCGCCGGATCGGTCTCCAGCGCGATCCAGCCCAGCGGGGTATCGGGGGTGGCGGCAGCAGCAGCGCTCGCAAATGCCGTAGCGATCCGCTCCTGTGTGGCGGCGCGCAGATATTGCCACATGATCGAATGGAACATCACCCGCGCCGTGCCGGGCGGTTGCGGCCGGGCGAGCATCGCGTCGGTAAAGTCTCCGGCGTCGGCAGCGACCAGATCGGGCGGCTGCTGGCCTGCCAGAGCAATCGCGGCATCGATCCGCGCCATCCGCTCCCCGGCATCGGGCCAGACATAGGCCTTCAGACGCAAGGCGCTGTCAGGATCCGCGAGATCAATCGGCGCAATGTCACAGCCCTTCACCGCCGTTATCGCAAACTTTTCCGGCGGCGCAGGCGGAGAGGCACCGCGCCATTCGGGCACGATCCGCAACGGCGACCGCGCGGGGCCGACCTCGGTCTCGCCCAGCCGGAAGAAATAGCGGTCAATCATGGTGTTGACCCCGGCGCTCGCCCCAAGTTCGAACAGATCGAAGCGCGGCACCTGCACCCGCTGCGCGAGCCATAACAGCCCCGCCATGATGCTGGCAGAGCGCCCTGCTTCATTGGTCTGCGGCGGGCCATCGAGCCATGGCAGCAGCCTTGCATCGAACCGGTGCGCCAGATCGAGCACCAGCGCATCGACCGCCGCCTGATCGGCAACCCGGCCGGCATAGACCTCAGCCAGCCGGTGATCCGCGCCCGTCAGCACAAGGTGATGGAAGCCTCCGGCGATCCGCAGCGGCATCGCGTCCTTCAGCGTCAGTCCCGGCCAGTTCGCGATCCGGCGTCCGGTGGCCGTGTCGCTCGCCCGCACCCCGGCCAGCGCCCTGATCACCCGCGCAGTCGCAGGCGCGCCGTTTTCCTCGGCATGGCGCGCCTGCCATTCGAGCGCGGCGGCGAAGTCTTCCAGACCCATCAGCCCGCTATCATCCATCGCCATTGCCATTGCCCTTTTGCTGCTGCGCCCCTAAGTGCGCGGGCGATCATGACCAGTATCGGCATCCACGACAATCCCGGGCAGCTGACCTTCGCTGTCCCCAAGGGGCGCATCCTCGACGAGGCGCTGCCGGTGATGGCGCGCGCTGGTGTGGTGCCGGACGGGGAGTTCCACGACCCCAAAAGCCGCGCGCTGGCCTTTGCCACGACCCGCGATGACATGCGGATGATCCGCGTACGCGCCTTCGACGTCGCGACCTTCGTCGCGCACGGGGCGGCGCAGGTCGGGATCGTCGGCTCGGACGTGATCGAGGAATTCGACTACGCCGATCTCTACGCGCCGGTCGATCTCGGGATCGGACTGTGCCGCCTGTCGGTGGCGCGGCTGGCGGTGGATGGGGACGAGCCGGCGGGCGCGAGCCACCTGCGGGTCGCCACCAAGTATCCCAGCCTTACCCGCCGCCATTTCGAGGCGGCAGGCGTGCAGGCCGAATGCGTCAAACTGAACGGGGCGATGGAACTCGCGCCGTCATTGGGCCTTGCGCGGCAGATCGTCGATCTCGTCTCGACCGGCAAGACGCTCAAGGAGAACGGGCTGGTCGAGACCGACGTGATCCTCGAAATCTCGGCGCGGCTGATCGTCAACCGCACCGCGCTGAAAACCGATCCGCGCGTCGCCGCGCTGGTCGCCGCCTTCCGCCGCGATGCCGAGAACCGTCAGGCGAGCGCGGCCGCATGATCCCGATCCTTTCCACGCTCCAGCCCGATTTCGAGAAGAAGTTCGCGCGCATCGTCGATGCCCGGCGCGAAGCCGACAGCGATGTCGCCGGGCAGGTCACCGACATTCTCAGGACGGTGAAGCTGCGCGGCGATGCGGCGCTGGCCGAATATACCCACCGCTTCGACGGCTATGCGCTGGCCGATGATGCCGACTGGCAGATCCCGCGCGAAGCCTGCGAGGAGGCCTACAAGGCGCTCTCGACCGATCTGCGCGACGCGCTGGAACTCGCCGCTGCGCGCATCCGTGCCTATCACGAGGCGCAGCTGCCGCAGAACCGCGACTATACGGACAGCGCCGGCGTGCGACTGGGTGCGATCTGGCGGCCGGTGGATGCGGCAGGGCTCTATGTCCCGGGCGGTCGCGCGGCCTATCCTTCCTCGCTGCTGATGAACGCGATCCCGGCGCGCGTGGCGGGCGTCGAGCGGCTTGCGATCGTCACCCCCACCCCCAAGGGCCAGACCAACCCGCTGGTGCTCGCCGCCGCCCATATCGCCGGCGTGGACGAGATCTGGCGTGTCGGCGGAGCGCAGGCGGTGGGCGCGCTCATCCAGCAAACCTGGCTGGCCCGCAACCCGGGC
>CAZQOO010000249.1:0-2902 GCA_964594845.1 uncultured Porphyrobacter sp.
GAGGTGACCAAGGAAACGCAGATCATCGCGATCTACGGCAAGGGCGGTTCGGGCAAGAGCTTCGCGCTCGCCAATCTCAGCTACATGATGGCCCAGCAGGGCAAGCGCGTGCTGCTGATCGGCTGCGATCCCAAAAGCGACACCACTTCGCTCCTGTTCGGCGGCAAGGCCACCCCCTCGATCATCGAGACGTCGTCGAAGAAGAAGCTCGCCGGCGAGGAAGTGCGCATCGAGGATGTGTGCTTCCAGCGTGACGGCGTGTTCGCGATGGAACTGGGCGGCCCCGAAGTCGGCCGCGGCTGCGGCGGGCGCGGCATCATCCACGGGTTCGAGACGCTCGAAAAGCTGGGCTTCCACGACTGGGGCTTCGATTACGTGCTGCTCGACTTCCTCGGCGACGTGGTGTGCGGCGGCTTCGGCCTGCCGATCGCGCGCGACATGTGCCAGAAGGTGATCGTGGTCGGCTCGAACGACCTGCAATCGCTCTACGTGGCGAACAACGTGTGCCAGGCGGTCGAATATTTCCGCAAGATGGGCGGCAACGTCGGCGTTGCGGGCATGATCGTGAACAAGGACGACGGCACGGGCGAGGCCCACGCCTTCGCCGAAGCGGTCGGCATCCCGGTGCTCACCGCGATCCCCGCGCACGAGGACATCCGCCGCAAGAGCGCCAACTACCAGATCATCGGCATGCCCGGTGGCGAATGGGGCAGCCTGTTCGAGGAACTGGCCGCCAACGTCGCCAGCGCACCGCCGCTGCGGCCCACGCCGCTGACGCAGGACGAACTGCTCGGCCTGTTCAGTCCCGATCAGGTCGGCGGCGCGATCGAGCTCGTCCCCGCCACCCAGGCCGACATGCGCGGCGGGGTGTTCGAAACCCGTCCCAGCCTCGAAGTGATCTACGACGAGGCGTGACAGCGATGGACGATCTCACCCCCCACGACGCGTCACGCGCCCCGGACCGGATCGATCTTTCCGCCGCCCCCGAAGGTGCGCCTGTCGATAGCGGTTCCGGCTGCCACGGCGGCAAGGAGACCATGCTCGCCGCCGCCCGCGCGGCCGGCAAGAGCGACATTCTCGATCGCTATGCCGCCGACTATCCGGTCGAGCCCGAGCGCGGGCCGCACGACCAACCCCAGTCCATGTGTCCCGCGTTCGGGTCACTCCGGGTGGGCCTGAGAATGCGGCGCACCGCGACCGTGCTCTCAGGCTCGGCCTGCTGCGTCTATGGCCTGACCTTCACCTCGCACTTCTACGGCGCGCGGCGGACGGTGGGCTACGTGCCCTTCTCCAGCGAAACGCTGGTGACCGGCAAGCTGTTCGAGGACATCAAGGAAGCCGTCGAAGGTCTCGCCGATCCGGAAGCTTACGATGCGATCGTCGTCACCAACCTGTGCGTGCCGACTGCCAGCGGCGTGCCGCTGCGGCTGCTCAAGAAGCAGATCAACGGCGTGCGCATCATCGGCATCGACGTGCCCGGCTTCGGCGTGCCGACCCATGCCGAGGCCAAGGACGTGCTCGCCGGCGCGATGCTGCAATATGCCCGCGAGGAAGTGAAGGCCGGCCCCGTCGCCGCCCCGCGCGAACGTTCCGACAAGCCGACGGTGACGCTGCTGGGCGAGATGTTCCCGGCCGATCCGGTCGTCATCGGCCAGATGCTCGCCCCGCTCGGCCTTGCCGCCGGCCCCGTGGTGCCGACCCGCGAATGGCGCGAGCTCTATGCCGCGCTCGACTGCGCCGTCGTCGCCGCGATCCACCCCTTCTACACCGCCAGCATCCGCGAATTCGAAGCCGCGGGCCGCCCGATCATCGGTTCGGCCCCGGTCGGCGCGGATGGCACGGCGGCCTGGCTGCAATCGCTGGGCGACACGCTCGGCCTGCCGCAGGCGCAGGTCGACGGGGTCAAGAACGCGATGATCGCCGCCTGCAAGGGCGCGCTCGAAAAGATGCCGATCAAGGGCCGCATCACGGTTTCGGGCTATGAAGGCTCGGAGCTGCTGGTGGCGCGCCTGCTGGTCGAAAGCGGGGCCGAGGTGCCTTACGTCGGCACGGCTACCCCGCGCACGAAGTGGTCAGATGCCGATCGCGAATGGCTCGAAGCAAAAGGCGTGCATGTGCAGTTTCGTGCTTCGCTCGAACAAGACATCGCCGCGGTCGAGGAATACCGCCCCGATCTCGCCATCGGCACCACGCCGGTGGTGCAGCATGCCAAGTCGAAGGCGATCCCCTCGCTCTATTTCACCAACCTCATCTCGGCGCGTCCGCTGATGGGCCCGGCGGGCGCAGGCAGCCTTGCCACGGTGATCAACGCGGCGATGGCCAACAAGACCCGCTTCGACGCGATGCGCGACTTCTTCGAAGGCGTCGGCACCGAACATGCCGCGGGGGTGTGGGAAGACCTGCCGGTCGACCGTCCCAAGTTCCGCAAGAAATACGCCGCCCTCAACGAGGCCGCGCGCAAGGCATCGGAGGCGATCGGCACATGACCCTCGTCCTCGACCATGATCGCGCCGGCGGCTACTGGGGCGCCACCTACGTCTTCACTGCGGTGAAGGGGTTGCAGGTGATCATCGACGGCCCCGTCGGCTGCGAGAACCTGCCCGTCACCTCGGTGCTGCACTACACCGACGCCCTGCCCCCGCATGAACTGCCGATCGTCGTCACCGGCCTTGCGGAAGAGGAGCTCGGCAAGACCGGCACCGAAGGCGCGATGAAGCGCGCCTGGCAGTCACTCGATCCCGATCTTCCGGCAGTGGTTGTGACCGGCTCGATTGCCGAGATGATCGGCGGCGGGGTCACGCCCGAAGGCACCAACATCAAGCGCTTCCTGCCGCGCACCATCGACGAGGATCAGTGGCAGACCGAAGACCGCGCGCTGAGCTGGCTGTGGTCCGAATTCGGG
>CAZQOO010000250.1:0-2872 GCA_964594845.1 uncultured Porphyrobacter sp.
GGCAAGTACGGCACCGGCTCGCGTATGCCGATCAAGGCGACCCGCGCGCTGCTTAACGCCGTGCTTGATGGCAAGATGGACGATGTCGAGTTCCGCAAGGATCCGAACTTCGGCTTCGACGTGCCGGTGTTCGTGCCTGCGCTGGCCGAGGCCGGTCTCGATCAGACCATCCTCGATCCGCGCAGCACCTGGGCCGACGGCGCCGAGTATGACGCCACCGCCCGGAAGCTGGTGCAGCTGTTCATCGACAACTTCGCGCAGTTCGAAGCCCATGTCGATGAAGGCGTGCGCCAGGCCGCCCCGGCCCCCGTCGCCGCCTGATTTTCTGGCCTCCCGCGCCATCATGGCGTAACCTTGCCGGTGGACGATGACGTCTCATCGGCAAGGGAGAAGAGGCATGAGCATTCTCGACGGGATCCTTAAGAACATCGGCGGCGCGCCGGACGATGTGGTGAACCTCGCCAAGCAGGTCGGGCTCGATCCGGCGATGGTGGAGCAGGCGATCGCCGCACTCGGCAAGACCCACGTGATGGAAGGCGACACGGTGACGCTGGCAGCGGAGAAGACCGGCCTGTCGCCCGATGTGCTCAACCAGATCGTCGGGGCGATCGGCGGCGAGGGTTCGCTCGCCAATTTCGCCTCGATCCTCGACCGCGACGGCGACGGCAATCCGGTCGACGACATCATGGACATGGCCAAGGGCCTGTTCGGCAAGAGCTGAGCGGGATTAGCCGGACGGGCGGGTGTCTTCCAGATATTGCCAGATCCGGCTGACCACCACCGATCCTTCGCCCACGGCGCTCGCCACGCGCTTGACCGAGCCTGACCGCACGTCGCCCACCGCGAAGATGCCGGGCGCGGCGGTGGCGTAGTCGTCCGCCTGCCCGGCCGCGGTGCCGGTGAGGACAAAGCCCTTCTCGTCGGTCGCGGCGAGGCCTGACAGCCAGCCGGTGTTGGGTGCCGCGCCGATCATGATGAACAGCGCGCGGGTGTCGATCCGCTGCTCGCTCTCGCCCGTCTTCAGCGTGATCGCCTCCAGCCATGTCTCGCCGTGCAGCGCGGTGACTTCGCTGTGATAGTGGATGGTGACGCGCGGGTCTGCCTCCAGCCGCTGCATCAGATAGCTCGACATCGAGGCGGCCAGGCTGCCCGATCGCACCACCAGATGCACATGCGCCGCCGCGCGGCTGAGGAACATCGCCGCCTGCCCGGCCGAATTGCCGCCGCCGATCACCACCACCTCGGTATTGGCGCAGAAGCGCGCCTCCATCTCGGTCGCCGAGTAGAACACGCCCGCGCCTTCGAGCGCCTCAAGGTTCTCCAAAGGCAGGCGGCGATACTGCACCCCCGTCGCCACTAGCACCGCGCGGGCGCAGAGCTCGTCTCCGTCATCGAGCGTGATGCAATAGGCCCCGTTATCGCGCCGCGAGATGCCTTCGACCCGGCGCGGCATCACGAAGCGGGTGCCGAACTTCATCGCCTGCACCTGTCCGCGCCAGGTCAGATCGGTGCCCGAAATGCCTGTCGGGAAACCCATATAGTTCTCGATCCGGCTCGAAGTGCCGGCCTGCCCGCCCACGGCAGTATCCTCGATCACCAGCGCCTCGATCCCCTCGCTGCCGGCATAGACCGCCGCCGCGACCCCCGCCGGCCCGCCGCCGACAATCACCAGATCGTAGGTGCGCTGCGCACAGATATCGAGATCGAGCCCGAGATATTGCGCCACCTTTCGCGGGGTCGGATCGGCCAGCCGCGTGTCAGCGCCGAGGATCACCGCCGGTTCGTGCCCGATCAACGAGCATACCTGCACCGTCTCGCGGTCGGTCGCGTCCATGTCGAAGCTCTGGAAGGGAATGCGGTTCCTCGACAGGAAGCGCTCGACCGCCTGCACCGCCGGATCGCGGTCGGCCCCGATCACCTTGACCGCGCTGTTCTTCAATTCGAACTGCTTGCGGCGGCGCGCGGCGAAGACGGTGATGATGTGATCGGACAGCTCGGGCACCCGGCTCATCAGCGCGAGCATGGCTTCGCGCGGGGCCTCGATCACCCGGGTGTTCACGCTCGCGCGCATCTTGAGGTAATTGGTCGCGCCGCTCAGGAACCCGATCTCGCCCATGAACTGGGTCGGCCCGAGCGCGTGCGAGAACATCCGCTCGCCGGTATAGGGATTGGCGATCTCGATCTCGCCCTCGAGGATGTAGACGAAACGGTCGAGCCGCTCGCCGATGTCCATGACGATCGAACCGGCGGGATAGAACCTCTCGCCCCCGATCGCGCAGATCGCATCGACATGAGCCGGCGCCAGCGGCACGCGGCGCATGGTTTCAAGGTCTTGTCCGAGCGTTTCCATGCCTGTCTCCTGCGCCGTGAAGGCTGCAAGATGGTGACGCGGGCGGGGGATGGGAAGGGGCCGTTCAAGCCCAACCGATACCCCTCCCGCAAGCGGGAGGGGAGAATTCGGCGCTATCAGTCCCCCTCCCGCCTGCGGGAGGGGTTAGGGGTGGGAGTGTTCTACCCCTTGGCCCCTGCGATGTAGCGGCTGACCGTATTCGCCACGACATTGAGCGGCGCGTTGCCGCCGAGAATGACGGCGGTGTTGAACGCCTTGAAGTCGTAACGGCCGCCCAGTTCGGCCTGTGCCCGCGCGCGCTGGCGCACGATTTCGCTGTGGCCGATCTTGTAGCCGCAGGCCTGACCCGGCCAGCTGCAATAGCGATCGACCTCGGAGGCGACCTCCTCGACCTTCGACCCGTTGCGCTCGACGAAGAACTGGCGGCCCTGCTCGCGGGTCCAGCGCTTGGAGTGCAGGCCGGTGTCGACCACCAGCCGGCAGGCGCGGAAGGCGAGGGCTTGCAGGTATCCCAGCCGCCCG
>CAZQOO010000251.1:0-2823 GCA_964594845.1 uncultured Porphyrobacter sp.
TTCGGTGACTGGGAGCGAGGTCATGGGGTCAATCTGAGTCTTTGCGCTTGCCGCGACAAGTGGCCCACGCCTAATGGCCCCCAAGCCTCACACGGAGTTTTCCATGCGCCCTTCAGGACGCGCGCCCGATGAAATGCGCGCCATCACCATCGAAACCGGTTTCACCAAGCACGCCGAAGGCTCCTGCCTGATCGGCTTCGGCGACACCAAGGTGCTGTGCACCGCGAGCGTCGAAAAGGGCGTGCCGCCGTGGCTGCGGGGCAAGGGCGAAGGCTGGGTGACGGGGGAGTATTCGATGCTCCCGCGCGCCACCCACACCCGCGGCGCACGCGAGGCGGCGAAGGGCAAGCAGTCGGGCCGCACCCAGGAAATCCAGCGCTTGATCGGCAGGAGCTTGCGCGCCGTGGTCGATCTGCAGAAGCTCGGCGAGCGGCAGATCACCCTCGATTGCGACGTGATCCAGGCCGATGGTGGCACCCGCACCGCCGCGATTTCCGGCGCGTGGATCGCGCGGGCATTTCCTGCGGCATCTTCAAGGGCGTGCCGGTGCTCGATCTTGACTACGACGAGGATTCGAACGCCGAGGCCGACGGCAATTTCGTGCTGCTTTCGGGCGGCAAGATCGCCGAGGTGCAGGCCACCGCCGAAGGCGCGACCTATGACGAGGAGGGCCTGCTGCGCCTGCTGCGCCTCGCCCGCATCGGCGCCGACCGGATCTTCGCGGCGCAAGCGGACGCGGTGAAGTGACCAGAAGGCTCGGCTCCGGCACGCTGGTGATTGCCACGCATAATGCGGGCAAGCTGAAGGAGATTTCGGCGCTGCTCGATCCCTACGGGGTCAAGTGCATCTCCGCCGGATCACTGGGCCTGCCCGAACCGGCCGAGACCGGCACCACCTTTGCCCAGAACGCGCTGATCAAGGCGCGCGCGGCGGCAGAGGCTTCGGGGCTGGCCGCGCTCGCCGACGATAGCGGACTTTCGGTCGCCGCGCTCGACGGGCGTCCCGGGGTCTACACCGCCGACTGGGCCGAGCGGCAGTGGTTCGAAGGCGCGCCGGGCCGCGACTGGTACATGGCGATGGGCAAGGTCGAGGGGATGCTGGCCGAGAAAGGCGCTGACGTCGATCGCTCCGCCGCGTTCCACTGCGTCCTGGCGCTGGCATGGCCCGACGGCGAATATGCGATCTACGAGGGCAAGTGCGACGGCTCGCTGACGTGGCCCCCGCGCGGGCAAATGGGCTTCGGCTATGATCCGGTGTTCGTGCCGACCGGCAGCGCATTGACCTTTGCCGAGATTGCGCCTCAGGAAAAGCACGCCATCAGCCACCGCGCCGATGCTTTCGCCAAGCTGGTCGCCGAACAGTTCGGCTAGGCAGGCCTAACGCCGCGCGACGTGCTCGCGCGGGTCGATGCGGTGTCCCCAGACATTCCCCGCCGGCCAGTAGCGGCACACCAGCACTTCATCGCTGGCGGTATGCGCCACCGCGCAGCCGACTTCGCGGGTCTGCGGCCAGATGATCTGGGTGTAATGCGCCACATCGCTCCAGCGCCCGGTGCGCGAGACATCGGGGAAATTGCCGGGGCGAAAATGGCGCTTTTCCGCGAGGAAGAAGCCGACCTTCTCCCACGCGGTCCAGTATCCCTTCGGCCCGCGCCACAGGTTCTCGCCCTGCCCGCGGCGCTGATCGGGCGAGGCGTGATCATAGAGGTCATTGCGCGCCAGATGCCGCGCCCAGCCCGCCGCATCGCGCGCCAGCCTGTCGCTCCATGCGAGCGGCGGCAGGCCGACATCGTCGCGGGCAAGGTTATGCGCATCGAGCCAGTCCCGCTGGTCGGGATGATGATCGCCCGAGGCTTGCGGCAGGGCTGGCGCGGCTGTCATAAGCAGGCCAAGGCAGACAAGGCGGGCGATGGTGCTCAAGCGGGGAACCTTCCTTTCGGGCAGGGACTATCCCGGCAAACGATTAAGCGAGGCTGAAAATTCCACCTGTGGCGCGCGCGCTCTACATCCACTGGCCCTTCTGCGCGAAGAAATGCCCCTATTGCGACTTCAACTCGCATGTGCGCGAAGGCGTGGACGTGGCGGGCTGGCAGGCGGCGCTGATTGCCGACATGCGGGCCGAGGCCGAAGTGGCTGGCGGCGAGACGCTCACCTCGATCTTTTTCGGCGGCGGCACGCCTTCGCTGATGCCGCCCGGGCTGGTCGCCGCGCTGCTGGCCGAGGCCGAACGGCTGTGGGGCTTCGATCCGGGAATCGAGATTACGCTTGAGGCCAATCCCTCCTCGGTTGAGGCGGCGAATTTTGCCGCGCTGGCGGGTGCGGGGGTAAATCGCGTGTCGCTCGGGGTGCAGTCACTCGACGATGCGGAGCTGCGTTTCCTCGGGCGGCTCCATGGCGCAGACGAGGCGCTGGCGGCGCTGGAGACGGCGCAGCAGCATTTCGCCCGCGTCAGCTTCGACATGATCTATGCCCTGCCCGGCCATACGCCCGAACTGTGGGAGGCGCGCCTCACGCGCGCGCTGGGGTTCGGAACGGGGCATCTTTCGCTCTACCAGCTCACCATCGAGCCCGGCACCCGCTTTGCCAGCGATGTGCGGCGCGGGCGGTTGGTGCCGCTCGATGATGACGAGGCTGCCCAACTTTTCAGCATCACCCAGAGCCTCACCGAAGCGGCCGGAATGCCTGCCTACGAAACGAGCAACCATGCCCGCGCGGGCGAGGAGAGCCGCCACAACCTCGCCTATTGGCGCTATCAGGATTACGCCGGGATCGGCCCCGGCGCGCATGGCCGGCGCGGCGGCGTGGCGACGGTGCGGCACAAGAA
>CAZQOO010000252.1:0-2764 GCA_964594845.1 uncultured Porphyrobacter sp.
CTACACCCGACCTGTTGAATGGGAAGGGCGCACGATCCCCGAAGTGCTGCGATCGGGGGATCATGCGAAGATCGCGGCGTGGCGCAAGCTGCAAAGCGAGAACGACACACGGTCACGCAGGCCGGACTTGTGGGAGCGTCATGAGGGCGCTCGGGTCCAGTCTGCCTCTGGCGCGCGGCGCAAAACCAAGGAACCGGACCAGTGAACCTGATCCAGCAGATTGAAGCCGAAGAAATCGCCAAGTCCGGCAAGGACATCCCCGAATTCCGCGCGGGCGACACCGTCCGCGTCGGCGTGAAGGTGAAGGAAGGCAACCGCGAGCGCGTGCAGAACTACGAAGGCGTCGTGATCGCCCGTTCGAACCGCGGCATGGGTTCCAACTTTACCGTGCGCAAGATCAGCTTCGGCGAGGGCGTCGAGCGCGTCTTCCCGCTCTACTCGCCGATCGTCGAGAGCATCACCGTGGTGCGCCGCGGCGTCGTGCGTCGTGCCAAGCTCTACTACCTGCGCGGCCGCACCGGCAAGAGCGCGCGTATCGCTGAGCGCAAGACCACCGCGCCCAAGGCGTAAGGTCTACGGCCATCCATTTGCGAAGGGCGGTCCCGTAAGGGGCCGCCCTTTTCGTTTGCGCCCCTTGCCATTCCCTTTCGTCATTGCGAGGAGCGTAGCGACGAAGCAATCCATTGACGGACCTTCCGGCCATGGATTGCCGCGCCGCCTTTGGCGGCTCGCAATGACGAGGTGAGCTTTGGATGCGTTCGGTTCTTGCTGCAGTTGCCCTTACTCTTTCGACCTGCCTGACTGCTCCGGCCTTGGCGGAGGACACCATGGCGGTTGAAACCCCCACGCTGTCCTTCGAGCGCGTCTTCGCCTCGCCCGGCCTCGACGGCCCCGCGCCGCGGCAGGCCAAGCTTTCGCCCGACGGGCGCTATCTCACGCTCCTGCGCAACCGCGCCGAGGATCGCGACCGCTATGACCTGTGGGGCTACGACATCGAGACCCGCGAATGGCGGATGCTGGTGGATTCGCTCAGCGTAGGTTCGGGCCGCGAGCTGTCCGAAGACGAGAAGATGCAGCGCGAGCGGGCGCGGGTGGCGGGGCTGAAGGGCATCATCACCTACCAGTGGGCCAGCGACGGCTCGGGCGTGCTGGTGCCATTGGACGGCGATCTCTACCTCGCGCGGCTCGATGGCAGCGTCACGCAGCTCACCGATACCGAGGGCACCGAGCTCAACCCCAAGCTGTCGAGCAAGGGCGGCTATGTCTCCTTCGTGCGCGACCGGCGGCTGTGGACCGGCCCGGTGGGGAGCGAAGCCCAGCCGATCACCCCCGCAGGCGAGGCCGAGACGATCCGCTGGGGCGAGGCGGAATTCGTCGCGCAGGAGGAAATGGCACGGCTGCAGGGCTATTGGTGGAGCCCCGACGACAAGCGCATCGTCGTCCAGCGCACCGATGAAGCCAGCGTCGGCATCGTCACCCGCGCGGCTATCGGGGCCAAGGGCACCCGGGTGTTCGACCAGCGCTATCCCGCCGCTGGCACCGACAACGCCGTGGTCGAGCTGTTCGTGATGAACCCCGACGGGACGGGTAGCGTGAAGGTCGATCTCGGGCTCGATCTCGACATCTATGTCGCCCGCGTCGACTGGGCGCCCGATGCCTCCGCGATCTATGTCCAGCGGCAGGACCGCGCGCAGACGAAGATCGACGTGCTCAGGGTCGATCCCGCCACGGGCGCAAGCACCGTCTGGTTCACCGAGAATGCGGCGCGGCCCGATTACTGGGTGAACCTCTCCGACAACTACCGCTTCCTGAAGGACGGCAGCCTGCTGTGGTGGTCCGAGCGTGACGGCTACGGGCATTTCTACCGCTATGCCGGCGGGCAATGGCAGCAGCTCACCCGCGGCACCTCGCCCACCACCACGCTGGTCGGCGTGGACGAGGAAGCGGGGACCTTCACCTATCAGGCGACCGAGGGTGTGCTGACCCAGCAGATCTACCGCGCGCGGCTCGACGGGACGGGCGAGCCCGAACTGCTCACCGATTCGGCCTTCACCAATGCGGCGAGCATGGATGGCAAGGGGCGGCTGCTCTACGTCACCCGCTCCAGCCCGACCCAGCCGCCGCAGTCCTATCTGGCAACGCCCGATGGCAGCCGCGTTGCGTGGATCGAGGAGAACCGGGTCGAGGGCGAACATCCCTACGCGCCCTTCCTGCCTTCGCATGTCACGCCCGAATTCGGCACCATCGCCGCCGAGGACGGCACGCCGCTGCACTGGATGATGCTGCGGCCCCAAATGGAGCCGGGCAAGCGCTATCCGGTGTTCTTCCAGCACTATGGCGGCCCCGGCCCGCAGATGGTGACGAAAGGCTGGGGCGGGGCGCTGGCGCAGGCGATTGTCGATGCGGGCTATATCTGGTTCCAGCTCGACAATCGCGGCTCGGCTCACCGGGGCGTCGATTTCGAGCAGCCGCTCTACCGCGCGATGGGCGGGGCCGAGGTGCGCGACCAGAAGGCGGGCGCGCAGTTCCTGAAGGCGCTCGATTTCGTCGATCCCGACAAGATCGCCACCTATGGCTGGTCCTATGGCGGCTACATGACGCTCAAGATGCTGGAGGCCGATCCCGGCCTCTACGCCGCGGGCATCTCCGGCGCGCCGGTGACCCGCTGGGAGCTTTACGACACCCACTACACCGAACGCTACATGGGCGATCCCCGCGAGGTTCCCGAGGCCTACGAGAAGGCCAACGCCATCCCCGAGGCGAC
>CAZQOO010000253.1:0-2708 GCA_964594845.1 uncultured Porphyrobacter sp.
AATCGCGCCCGCAAGGGAATCCCCTCCGAGTCAGAACGTGGGGAAAACGCTCTAATGTACGCCGCGACCAAGCCGCGACCAATAAGAGGGGTACTGGTGTTTAACCAAGCGCATGACGGATCCGGATTTTCAAATGAATGATTTTAGCGAAACACTGAAAAGACAACGGCTTGCCCACAAATTGACGCTTGATGATGTCGCACAAGCCCTAGGGGTCAGTAAGCCGACGATCTGGGCTTGGGAACACGCAAAATCGCGCCCAAGGCCAGAGCGGCATGCCGCTTTGGCGCAGGTCCTGAAGGTGCCTGTTGAGGCACTGATGAACGCGGACACTGCAGATATTGACCAATCGGAGGTGGTGCGAGAGTGTAAAGAGAGAATTGCAAAGGCGTTTGAGATTGACCCCGCAGCAGTTCGAATAAGGATCGACCTTTAAGGAGTATCAGGTCAACGGCGGCGTCTTCAGCTTTCATCCTGCTGGTATTGAGCCGGGCGGGTGTTTTGCGTATCAGTGCAGCGAAGCAGGCCAATGCCTATCCTGATCTGCTGCGAGCGCCGCTCGTGTAGCATGGCCCAAAACAGAGTGCGGCCCCTCTCGGTTGTAATCCTCGACCCAAAGTTGGATCTCGACCCGCGCACGACTGAGGCTCATGAACAATACCTGGTTGAGCAACTCGTTGCGCAGGAGGCCATTGGAAGCGCAAGTGGCAGAATTCATAACTCTCATTTACCCGTTTTGCATCGGCTTGCCTAGTGCAATGTAATGCTGCTCCTCGGCGAGCGCTCCGCACCATGCCGCAGAGGTTTGGATGTCACTTCGGTACCTTTGTCGCTAACGATTTTGTCCGCTGCTCTGCTCGACGATCAACCGGCTCGGCTCGGCTCGGCTCGCGGACGGAGCCGTGCGCCGAGACCGAGGTATCCAGCAAGCACTCCCGCGTAACGTGGGCCACGTTGAGCACACGGTGTCGTCTTCCAGAGGTCGTCTGGCCATAGCCGAAGTCGAGACTCTAACGCTGGCTCGTCAACGCCAGCACCGAAGCCAGTGATCTTGTGCCGATAGTACGTCTGTAGCAACGTCGTCGTCTGGCGCACCGGAAGCACAGCCCATACGTTTTTGCAGGCTTGGATGGTCTGGCGGCCAAGGTTTAGCTGATGGCATAAAGGGCGATCGCCTTGGCCTGTGTCACGTGTGCATCATGCATTGGCAAATTGCGCAATCAGGTGGACGGTGAGATATTTCATCTTAGGAAAATTTTATTCCTATTAAACAGCAAACTCATAATGAAATTGGGGGTTGTAGTGAATAAACTGCAAAAGATTTTTATATTGGTTCCATTTTTGCTTTTTACGGGATGTGCCGGTGGCTCGGCGTTGCAGCCAGACCGTTCTATTTTTAGCTTAGATAACAACTACCAAAGATATACTTATTCTATACCTATCGAAGATGTTTTTGACCGCACGGTGACGATTTTCCAAGAGGCCGGATATAAACTTGATGTCATTGATCGCGCCACCGGTCAAATTAGCGGCCGGAGAGGTGCGACAGGTTCAAAGGGAGTTGGAACTGACAAGGATTTGAAGTTCTATGCCATGGTAATACCGCGTAACGGCGGAAGTGAGCTCAATATCAAAATTGTCCAGGTCATAAAAAGTGGGAAGCTTGGAACTTCTAAAGCAGAATTAATTGTATCTGAGAATCAGATGTATCAATACCTGTTTCGAAGGATTGAAAGTGCCGATGTTCAAGCTGCAGTTCCTGCTTCGGCCACACGGGCGCCGCTCGAGTATTGAGTGCCATCATCACTCCCAGGATTCCACATCATACAACCATGGCATCGTAGGGTCCAGACTCGTTCAGAGCCAGAATGCGACGGCGGCAGCGAGGCTTACGGCTGATAGGAAGTTTCTGGCGAGTTTGTCGTAGCGGGTTGCGACGCGGCGGAAGTCCTTGAGGCGCCAGAACATGGCCTCAACGCGCCAGCGGTCCTTGTAGCGGCGTTCGTCATACTGGATGGGGCGCTTGCGGTTGCGGCGACCGGGGATCACCGGGATCGTTCCCTGATCACGCAAGGCAGCCCTGATGCGGTTCGCATCATAGCCACGGTCGGCGATGATACGCTTCATGCAGATGTGCTCGCCGATCAGCAGATCAGCCCCCTTTACATCCGAGGTGTTGCCGGGCGTCAGGACGAGGCGGAGTGGTCGCCCGAGGACATCGACAAGCGCGTGGATCTTGGTCGTTCGGCCCCCGCGCGAGATGCCAATGGCATTGGCCCGCGCCCCCCTTTTGCGCCACCGGCAGAACGGTGGGCCTTGATGTAGCTGCTGTCGATCTGCCCGGTCTCGGCAAGCCAGCCTTCCTCGGTCAGAGCCGCAAGGATACCAGTCCAGATGCCCCGCCTACTCCACCGGTTCCAACGATTATAGACCGTCGTCGAAGGGCCGTATTCCGAAGGGCAATCAGCCCAGCGGCCACCGCACTTGAGCATGTGAATGATGCCAGAGATCATCCGCCGATCATCGACCCGTCGCGCTCCAGGCTGGTTCTTCGGCAAGTGCGGCTCGATCGCAGCCCAAGCCTCATCCGACAACCAGAACAGCGAACGCGACATTCCAAACAGCCTCCTGCACAGTGGAGGATCCCTGAATTAGAGCGTTTTCCGCTCATTCCGGTTCGTATCCGCATGATCTTAAGTAATTGGCGC
>CAZQOO010000254.1:0-2658 GCA_964594845.1 uncultured Porphyrobacter sp.
GAAGCAGCCGAGGGGCGGGTCAATCTCAGCCCCAAGGGCTATGATGCCTTCCGCGTGCTTTCTCCCGGACGGGTCGCCTATCTCGATCTCGGTGGTTCGGGGAACGAGACCCACGCGCATCTCGCCGCCGACCAGCCTGACGCGGGCCGGATCACGCTGATGTTCTGCAATTTCCAGCAGCCCGCGCTGATCCTGCGCATCTATGGTCGCGGGCGCGCGGTGCTGCCGCAAGACCCCGACTGGGACGCGCTGGCGGCGCACTTCACCCTGATGCCCGGCACCCGCCAGATCTTCGACATAGTGGTGGAGAGCGTGCAGACCAGCTGCGGCTGGGGCGTGCCCTTCATGACGCTGGAGAGCGAGCGCGAGACGCTCAAGAAGGCCCACCGCCAGTCCGACCCGGCGCAATGGGAGGCCAAGATGGTGGCCCGCACGCGCAGCATCGACGGCCTGCCGACCCGCGCCACCGACCGCTACATCGCGGGCGACGAGGACTGAAGCGTCGCGTAAGCCAAGTCCTGCCTAATTTCTGACCAGGTGATTAATACCTAGGCAGACATTCTTCCGCAGACGCGAAGAAACCGGCAAACTCCCTTGTTGCACCTGCGCTACGCCAATGTGGCACGCTTGTTGCAAAGCTCCTGTGCCGGACTGATCCGGTGCAACAGGGGGCTTCGATGAAGTTCATCATCGCCATCATCAAACCGTTCAAGCTCGATGAGGTTCGTCAGGCGCTCAGCAACATGGGCATCGCCGGCATGACCGTCACCGAGGTCAAGGGGTTTGGCCGTCAGAAGGGCCAGACCGAAATCTACCGCGGGGCCGAATATTCCACCAACATGCTCCCCAAGGTGAAGCTCGAGATCGCCGCGAGTGACGAAATCGCCGCGCAGGTCGTCGAAACCATCCAGCAGACCGCCAACACGGGCGCCATCGGCGACGGCAAGATCTTCATGCTCGATCTCGCTTCCGCCACCCGCATCCGCACCGGCGAGTCCGGCGAAACCGCGCTGTAAGGGGACACATCCAATGAAGCGTATCTTCCTCAATGCTGCGGCGCTGATGACCGGGGCGGTCCTGCTGGCCGCGCCCGCGCTCGCCGCCCCGGTGGCCGAAGCCGCCGAAGTGGTGACCGAAGTCGTCGAAGCCGCCCCTGCGGTGCCCAACCCGGGCAACAATGGCTTCATGATGACGGCGACCGTCCTGGTGCTGCTGATGATCCTGCCCGGCCTTGCGCTGTTCTACGGCGGTCTGACCCGCTCGAAGAACATGCTTTCAACCATGACGCAGATCGGGGCCGCGGCCTCGCTCGCTATGCTGGTCTGGGTGATGTGGGGCTACGGCCTCGCCTTCGGTCCGGAAGGCAACGAATACATCAGCTGGGGCAAGTTCTTCCTTCAGGGTGTCACGCCCGATTCCACGGCTGCGACCTTCACTGACGAGGTGATCAGCGAATACATCTTCATCAGCTTCCAGATGACCTTCGCCGCGATCACCGTGGCGCTGGTGCTGGGTTCGGTGGTGGAACGCATGAAGTTCGCCGCGACCATGGTGTTCAGCCTGGTGTGGCTCACGATCGTCTACTTCCCGATCGCCCACATGGTGTGGGAAGCGCGCGGCGTGTTCTTCGTGATGGGTGCGCTCGACTTCGCGGGCGGCACGGTGGTGCACATCAACGCCGGCGTCTCGGCGCTGGTTGCCGCCTACATCCTGGGCAAGCGCAAGGGTTATCCGACCGAACCGATGATGCCGCACAGCCTGACGCTGACCATGGTCGGCACCGGCCTGCTGTGGGTGGGCTGGTTCGGCTTCAACTCCGGCTCGGCGCTCGAAGCCAACGGTTCGGCCGCACTCGCCATGATCAACACCTTCGTTGCTACGGCTGCGGGCGGACTGTTCTGGATGCTGACCGAAAAGGTGATGGGCCACAAGGGTTCGGCGCTGGGCTTCTGCTCGGGCGTGATCGCCGGTCTCGTCGCGGTCACTCCGGCGGCGGGCAACTCGGGCCCCTTCGGCGCGATCCTGCTTGGCGCGATTGCCTCGGTGATCTGCTACTTCTTCGTGGCCAAGGTGAAGCCGGCGCTCGGCTATGACGATGCGCTCGACGCCTTCGGGATCCACGGCGTGGGCGGTATCGTCGGCGCGATCGGCACCGGCATCGTGTTCTCGCCGGCACTCGGCGGCCCGGGCGGTGACGACTTCGAAATGGGCGCGCAGCTGGTGACCCAGGTCAGCGCTGTCGCCGCCACCATCGTCATCTCTGCCGTCGGCACCGCGATCGCCATGTACATCGCCAAGGCCATCACCGGCCTGCGCGTTGACGAGGAAAGCGAAGTCAACGGCCTCGACATCTCCGAACACGGGGAGCGCGCCTACAACTAAGCGCCCCCTCAACAGTTTGGCGGGGGGAGGATCCTCTCTCTCCCTCTCCCCTTCCCCCGCCTCACCTTGTTCCTCCTGCGAACGAACAAACTGAACATGGCCGGAGCGGCTTTACGCCTCTCCGGCCTTTTTTTGTCTTTCGCTCGCCCCTCCGGGCGAGCGTCCTCGGCGAGCTTCAGGCCCTGCGGGCCTGATCGCCTGCGGCTCGCGCGCGTGCGCTCGCGGCCCTGCGGGCCGTTACAGCGCGACTGGTAAGAATTTTTGCTGGTCCGGGCG
>CAZQOO010000255.1:0-2654 GCA_964594845.1 uncultured Porphyrobacter sp.
CTTCCGTGGGCGCGGGCGAAGCCTCGGCTCCGGCCTAGAAGGCCGCCTCCAAGAAGACCTAAGCAGCGGCTCCGGCCGAAGCGGCTGCAGAATAAGGAGCGACTGAACCATGGCACACAAGAAAGCAGGCGGTTCGTCGCGTAACGGTCGTGATTCGGCCGGTCGTCGCCTTGGCGTCAAGAAGTTCGGCGGTCAGGAAGTGGTCGGCGGCAACATTATCATCCGCCAGCGCGGCACCCGCGTGTACCCGGGCGTGAACGTCGGCATCGGCAAGGATCACACCCTCTACGCGCTCGACGCGGGCGTGGTGCGATTCCACTCGGGCAAGCTCGGCCGCAAATACGTGTCGGTCGACGCGATGGCCGAAGCCGCCGAATAAGCGGACGATTCGCTAAAGGGATCGTCCGGCAGGATGGTCCCGGCGGGTGCAAGGCCCGCACACGAGGGAGACGGGACCGTCCTCAACCGAGGGGGTCCGTCTCCCTTCTTGCATTCTCCCTCGCAAACGGCCCGCGAATCACAAAGTTTCGCGGCCATGAAATTGTCATGCGTCGGCCCTAGGGCGGCGCGGGGCGAGGTAGGGAGAATTCTCGTGTTCCATCGCAGTGAAAGACTGTTCCTGCGGCCCGCTTTCCCCGAGGATAGCGCGGCGATACTGGCAGCAATCAGTGATGAGGCGATCGTGCGCAACCTCGCGCGCGCACCATGGCCCTATTCGCTTGACGATGCGCGCAGCTTTGCCGCCTTGCCGCAGAACTGGCGCCTGCCGCACTTCCTCGTAACGCTTCCGGGCACCGGTGTGATCGGCAGTGCGGGGATGGGCGAGCATGAAGGACTGCCCGAGATCGGCTACTGGATCGCACGCGCGCACTGGGGGCATGGCTATGCCACCGAAGCGGCGCAGGCCGTGCTGCGGATCGCCCGCACGCTGGGCCATCAGCGCGTGAGCGCGGGGCACTTCACCGACAATCCTGCTTCGGGCAAGGTGCTGAGAAAGATCGGCTTTCGTCCCACCGGGCGACCGGGTCAGCGGTTCAGCCGGGCGCGGGGCGCGTGGGTCGATTCGGTCGAATACGCGATCGATCTCGGGGCCGACTTGGACCCGGCCCCGTTTGCCCGCGCAGCCTGAGGGGGCAGCCGGAACCCCTCCGGGTTGTTCCTATCTGCAAATCCGACTAGGGACATCGGCTTATGGCCGGTCGCAAGCGTTTGACACCCGAGGAATCGCGCAGTTCCGCGCTCGCGGCCGCGCGGGCGCTGCTGATCGAGACGGGGCCGCAATCGGTGACGCTGAAGGCGGTCGCGGCACGAATCGGGCGCACCCATGCCAACCTGCTGCACCATTTCGGCTCGGCCTCGGGCTTGCAGAAGGCGCTGGCCGAGCACCTTGCGCGCTCGGTGTGCGAGACGATCATCGCCGCTGTCCACGCCAGCCGCGCCGGCCTCGGTTCGGCGCGCGAAGTGGTGGATCTTGCCTTCGACGCCTTCGACCGCGAGGGGGCAGGCGCGCTCACCAGCTGGATGCTGCTGACCGGCAACGAGGACGCGCTCGATCCGATCATCTCGACCATCCACGATCTGGTCGATGAACTTGCGCCGGGCGAGGCCGAACACGCGGGCGGGGCGCAGAACATCCACCGCGACACGCTGACGCTGGTGCTGATGGCGCTGGGCGATGCGCTGATCGGCGGGGCGCTGGCGAAGTCGCTGGGCCTGCCGCGGGATTCGGCGCGCCAGCGGGCGACCGCGATGCTCGAAGCGAGCCTCGCCGACTACGAGACCACAAACTAGCCTTCGCTCGCCGTCACTCCCGCACGCTGCCATCCGGGAAGGCGTTCGGGATCGAGGCTCTCCACCCGCAGGTGATCGACCGCCAGGCCGAGGTCGGGGTAGGCCACCTGCCGCCGCGCCTCATCCGATGCCTCCCTCGTCACCACCACAAGCCTGCGATTGACCTTCGAGCGCCAGTTCATCCGCGCGGGGTTCTCCTGCCCGACATAGCAGCCCTTGGTGAAGCTGACGCCGTTGAGCTCGACCGCGTTGGTCTCCAGCCACAGGATCTCGCCCATCTCGGCGCGGCCCTCGGGCATGCCGAGCGAGAGACGGTGGGCGCGCCATGCAGCGTCTGCGCTCTCGCCCCCGGGCGCGGCCAGCCAGCGGTGGCCGAGTTCGGGCAGGCGCGGATCGGGCAGGGCGCCTTCGTGCGTCTGAGGGCTCCAGTGGACGGCTAGGCTTTCATCCCGCGCAATCGCGATTCTGCGGCGCAGGCGATACATCGACAGGCGTTTCACCAGTTCGTCGGCATGGGCGGCCTCGCAGTCGAGCAGCAGGTCGCCATCCGCGCGCCACACCAGAAAATCGAACATGTGCTTGCCCTGCGCGGTGAGCAGCGCGGCGTAGCAGGGCAGGGGGCCGGTCACGTCATTGGTGACGAGGCCTTGCAGGAATGCGGCGACATCCTCGCTGTCGTCGAGGGGGGAGAGGCGGATGATCGCCCGTTCAGTAAGGTGCGTTGCCATCATGCGTGACAGATAGGCACGCCCGCCGCTAAGGGGAAGCCATGACCGACCGCCTCACGATCCGCCGCCCCGACGACTGGCACCTGCATTTCCGCGACGGCGATGTGATGCGCGAAGTCGTGCCCTCTACCGCGC
>CAZQOO010000256.1:0-2627 GCA_964594845.1 uncultured Porphyrobacter sp.
CTCAGCCCCCCGTCATCGACATGTGGCGCGAAACCGCCGGGGCCGCCCCGCGCGCGTCCATGCGGAAGTGGTGCTTTTCCGGCTTGATGCGCAGCGCCTCGTCGAGCGCGGCGGCCAGGTTCACCTCGGGGTTGTCCGAACGCAAAGCGGCGCGCAGATCGACCCGCTCGCCCCCGCCAAGGCAGGGGTAGAGCTGCCCGGTCGCCGTCACCCGCAGGCGATTGCAGCCCGCGCAGAAATTGTTGGTGTGCGGGGTGATGAAGCCCAGTCTGCCGCCGGTCTCGGCAATATCGACGTAAGTCGAGGGGCCGCCGGTGCGGTGATCGCTGTCGGTGAGCGTCCAGCGCTCGGCCAGTCGCGCGCGCACTGTATCGAGCGGCAGATACTGGTCGAGCCGCTCCTCCTCAACATCGCCCAGCGGCATCACCTCGATCAGCGTCACGTCGTGGCCCTGCCCATGGCCCCAGGCGATGAGATCGGGCAGTTCCTCCTCGTTGACGCCCTTCAATGCCACCGCGTTGAGCTTCACCTTCAGCCCTGCCGCCTTGGCCGCCGCAATCCCTTCGAGCACCTGCGGGAGGCTGTCGCGCCGGGTCAATTCGGCAAATTTCGCGCGGTCGAGCGTGTCGAGCGAAACGTTGACCCGCTTCACCCCGGCCTTCGCCAGCGCCTCGGCGTGTTCGGCAAGCCGGGTGCCGTTGGTGGTGAGCGTCAGTTCCTGCAAATCATGCCCGAGCCTGCGGCCCAGCGCGGCGAACAGGTCGATGATGTCGCGCCGCACCAGAGGCTCGCCGCCAGTGATGCGGATCTTGGTGACCCCACGGGCGATGAAGCCGGTGGCGAGATCATAGAGCTCCTCGAGGCTCAGCACGTCCTTCTTGGGCAGGAAGGTCATGCGCTCAGGCATGCAATAGGAACAGCGCAGATCGCAGCGGTCGGTCACCGACAGGCGAAGATAGGTGATGCGGCGCTGGAAGGCATCGACTAGCGGACGCGCCGCGCCTGCCTGGGGGAGCAGGATCAGGTCTGGCTGGCGAGGAGAGGGCGCTGGCACGGCATCAGTCATGGCACGGGAGATAGTGCCCTGTCACCCCCGGCGCATCTGCCAAAAAGTGCAGCGTCCGGTTCAGCGCTTCGCCCGGTGCTCCGGCGAGGACGTTGACCCGCTTGGGCGCGGCCTCGCGCGCCAGATCGCGCGCCAGCGCCAGCCGCCAGTCGCGATGATCATGGCCGGCGGGCGGCAGCAGGATGGCAAGCGCGGTCGTCCCGGGATCGGCCAGCACCGCACGGGCAGGTTCGAGATGGAAGGCCATGAAGGCCCCCGCCGCATCGAGCGGCGCGTCCGGCAAGGCGGCGACCTCGATCTCCCGCTGCATCAGCCCGCCCCGTGATCCGCCGGACGTTCGCGGTGCAGGGTGATGCCGATCTGCTCGCCCGCTTCGGCAATCGCCAGCTTGACGATCTTGACCGTCACCGCCTGAACCTTGGCGTCCTGCACGAACAGGGTGTGGCAGATGTGATCGGCCACTGCCTCGATCAGCTTGAAATGCACGCCCGCAGGCAGCCCCTCGGAGGCGGCAAACTTCAGGTCCATGTAATTCTTGGACGCATCGAGCGGGGTTTCGGGATCATAGCGATCCGCGATCGTATAGCGCGCCGCGATCGAGATGCGCAGCGGCTGGGGCTTGCCGGTCTCCTCGGAATAGATGCCGGTGAGAACATCGACGACGAGATCGTTGACTTCGAGGGTGAGCGAATCGGTCATGGGGAGCCTTTAGCGGGGATTGCTCCACCGAGCGAAAATTGCGGTCGGAAGCAGTCTGCCGCCCTCCCCTTCCTCGCGCACCGCGAGGTCGCCGTGCTCGATTTGACCCGGCAGCGCGGCGAGCGCCTCGGCCAGCAGGCCGGCGATCGCAAGGCTGCTCATGCGCACGGCATAGACGGTGAGGAACAGGAAGCGGCTGTCCGCGTCGAGCAGCTTCGCGCAGTCGGCGATCAGGCCGGGGAGGTGCTCCTCCAACCGCCACACCTCGCCGTCGGGGCCGCGTCCGAACTTCGGCGGATCGAGGATGATCCCGTCATAGCGTCTGCCCCGCCGTACCTCGCGCGCGGTGAATTTCGCCGCGTCGTCGGTGAGCCAGCGGATCGGGCGATCCGTCATGCCGGACAGGGCCGCGTTCTCGCGCGCCTGCGCCACGGATTTCTTCGAGGCATCGACATGGGCGACCCGGCCGTGACGCGACAGGGCGAGCGTGCCGAGGCCGGTATAGCCGAACAGGTTGAGCGTCTCCGCTTCGCTCATCCCGTCAAGCTGGGCGCGCATCCACTCCCACACCGGGGCCATGTCAGGGAAGAATTGCAGGTGGCGGAAGGGCGTGGGCCGGGCGGTGAAGCGCACCTCGTTCCATGCCAGCTCCCAGCCTTCGTCCGGCAAGCTTTGGGTGAAGTTCCAGCGCCCACCGCCATCCTCGTCCGAGCCGGGGATGAATTCGCCCGCGGCGGGCCAGTCCGCCACGCGCGGCTGCCACAGGGCCTGCGGTTCGGGGCGGATGAAGGCATAGGGGCCGAAGGCCTCCCACTTGCGCCCTGCCCCGCTGTCGAGGAGACGATAGGAGTCCCACCCGGCG
>CAZQOO010000257.1:0-2627 GCA_964594845.1 uncultured Porphyrobacter sp.
AGGTCGACGATCTGCCCGAGCTGATGCGCACCATGCGCGCCCGCCTCGACGCGATCGAGGGCGGGGAGGCGCAGCTCGATGCGCTGGAGGCGGCGGCCAAGGAAGCCCGCAGCGCCTATGTCGCGGCGGCGGAGGCGGCGCACGCGGCGCGCACAGCGGCGGCGGGTAAGCTCGATGCGGCAGTGGCGGCGGAGCTGGCGCCCTTGAAGCTCGACGCCGCGAAGTTCCGCACCAGCGTCACCCCGCTGCCCGAGGACAAGTGGGGCGCGCATGGCATGGATGCGGTGGAGTTCCTGATCTCCACCAACCCCGGCGCGGACTTTGCGCCGCTCAACAAGATCGCGTCCGGCGGCGAACTCTCGCGCTTCATTCTCGCGCTCAAGGTCGCGCTGGCGGAGAAGGGCGGGGCGGCAACGATCATCTTCGACGAGATCGACCGCGGCGTGGGCGGGGCGGTCGCCTCGGCGATCGGCGAACGCCTCGCGCGGCTGGCGAGCGACGGGCAATTGCTGGCGGTCACCCACTCGCCCCAGGTCGCGGCGCGCGGCGGGCAGCACTACCTGATCGCCAAGGCTTCCTCAGGCACGGTGACGAAGACGAGCGTGGTGTTGCTCGATGCGGCAGGCCGTCAGGAGGAGATCGCGCGGATGCTCTCAGGTGCGGAAGTGACGCCGGAAGCACGCGCACAGGCGGACCGGCTGCTGGAGGGGGTGTGAGGTGAACGTAGCCCTCGTCCAACGCGGGTTCACGTTACTCGCCATCCTTGCTCTCGGCCTCGCTTGTGCTCCTCAAGCATTCGCCCAACGCGTTGGAGACAAACACATAGTCGCAACCATTGATCCTGAGCGATTGAAGCGCTTCTTGGCCTTGATTGAAAAGAGTGATCCAGCCGCTGACCAGTGGGCGCGTCTGGATGTTTTGCGGACAGAGCTGCGGAAGCTTTCAGCAGAACAAGTCGCCGAGTTCGACCAGGTCATGACTGCGCTCCATGCTCAGGCTTATCGCTGGGACCTTTGGGGGGCAGCCTATGTGATCAAGGGCGGTGCAAGCGATGACGCCTTTCATTATTTCCGCAGCTGGCTGATCGGAAAGGGGCAGACAGTTTACGAAGCTGCTCTGGCAGACCCGGACAGCTTGGCCGACGTCATTGCAGATGATGATCAGGATTACGCTGAGTTCGAGGAACTCGGATATGTGGCGCAGGAAGTCTGGTCCGAGAAATCCATTGAGGCACAGATCCCACCGGGTCCATTCTCGCAATCGCAAGCCGATCCGATGGGTGCTCCTTTCGAGGAAGATGAAGAGCAGTTGGCGAGCCGCTACCCGAAGTTGTGGGCTCGCTTTGGTGATAACCCGCTATGACCATGGCGAGAGCAATCGAAACTATCGCAAGGACGGTTATCTTGAGCTTGCTACTCGCTGCCTGCGCCCCCGCCACCCCTGCGCCCGAGGAGGCCTCGTCCGCCGTGCAACCCAACAACGCCACCTACGGCACCGACGCCAACCTCGCCGCCTCCGCTCCGCAAGCGATCCTGCGCTATGCCGACCACCCGCGCGGGTTTGCCGAACTGCGGCTGCCCGAGGGCAAGGGCCCGTTCCCGCTCGCGGTGATCTATCATGGCGGGTGCTGGAAGACGGGCATCGCCAGCCAAGCCTACATGGCCCCGCTCGCCACGCGCTGGCAGCAGGAGGGCATCGCCACGCTCAATGTCGATTACCGCGAGGTCGGGGACGGGGGCGGGTGGCCGGGCTCGTTCACGGACTGGGCTGCCTCGGCCAAGCTGGTCGACGAGGTCGCGGCGAAATACCCCATCGACCGCGCCCGCGTCACGCTGGTCGGCCATTCGGCAGGCGGGCTCCCGGCGATCTGGCTGGCGAGCGCGAGCGGCGAGGGCGGCCCGGTGGGCAAACGCGAACCGCTCAAGGCGCGCGCGGCGATCGTGCTCGACGGGCCGGGCGATGTCGGGGCCGAGCAGCCCGCCTTTGACGCGCTGTGCCAGTTCTCGGCGGTCGCGCCCTTCATCGGTACGCCCACGCCAGCGCGCTACGCCGCGATTTCTCCAGCTGCCCATGCGCCGCAACTGGCCGAAGTGCTGTTCGTTCAGGCCAGGCTCCCCGCGCCCTCGGCAGCGACGCAGGCCGCGCTGGGGGCTGGCGGGACCAAAGTCACCATCCGCGAGAACATCGGGCAAAGCCATTTTGCGATCATCACCCCCGGCAACCCCGTCCATGACGCGAACGAGGCCGCGATGCTGGCAGTGCTGCGGGGCGAATAAGGGGTTTCTGCACGCCGCGGCGGCGCTATGCTGCTGCTATCCAAGGGGAGAACGCCATGAAGCCCGCCATTTCCGCCCTCGCTCTCGCCGCCACGCTCGCCGCCTGCGCGCCGATGGAACCGGTGGCCGAGGCGCCCGCGGCCCCGGACGCGCGCTTCGCGGTGACCGACAGCACGGACTATGATCCCTTCACCGTCAACGCGCTGCCCGCCGATCCGCCGACCCTGAAGGTCGCCTATGGCACGGCCTCGGAGCGGCAATATGGCGAGCTGCGGATGCCCGCCGGCAAGGGCCCGTTCCCGCTCGCGGTGATCTATCACGGCGGGTGCTGGGCGGGGATGGGCGGCACCG
>CAZQOO010000258.1:0-2623 GCA_964594845.1 uncultured Porphyrobacter sp.
AGCCGATCTCCCTCGAAACGCCCATCGGGGACGAGGAAGACAGCCACCTCGGCGATTTCA
This sequence comes from uncultured Porphyrobacter sp., assembly GCA_964594845.1. GTDB lineage: Bacteria > Pseudomonadota > Alphaproteobacteria > Sphingomonadales > Sphingomonadaceae > Erythrobacter. The sequence continues at coordinate 61 of CAZQOO010000258.1, forward strand.
TCGAGGACAAGAACGCGATCATCCCGGTCGATGCCGCGATCCAGGCGAACCTCAAGGAAACCGTCACCCGCGTGCTCGCCAGCCTCACCCCGCGTGAAGAGCGCGTGCTGCGCATGCGCTTCGGCATCGGGATGAACACCGATCACACTCTGGAGGAAGTCGGCCAGCAGTTCTCGGTGACGCGCGAACGTATCCGCCAGATCGAGGCCAAGGCGCTGCGCAAGCTCAAGCACCCGAGCCGGTCGCGCAAGATGCGCTCGTTCCTCGATCAGTAGGGTCTGGCCGGTGAGCAGGGAGAACGGTCGCTCAAGCTGGGTCGACGATACGCTGGGCAACCGGCCCTTCATTGTCGCCGCGCTCTATCTGGCGAGCTTCTTTCTGCCGGTGCTGATCTTCGTCGGCGTGCCGCTCGCCTTCATCTTCCGGCGCGAGCCTTCGGAGGAATGGGAGGCGAGCCATTACCGCTACCTGACGCGCACGGCCTTTCTCGCGCTCGGCCTGTTTGTGCTGCTGGCGGCGCTGTTCGTGGCCGGTCTGGTGATCTTCGGCGAAACCGATCTGGTCGCGATCCCCGCCCTGCTGCTGCTCCTGCCGCTGGCGCTGGCAGCGCTTGCCCAGTTCGGCATCCGCAGCGTGCTGTCGCTCTCGCGGGCCGTGGCGCGGCAACCGATGCCGCGGCCTGACACGCTGCTATTCTAGCCCTCACCCCATCCCGAACGGCCAGACCAGCTGCCGCGCCCAGCTCTCCGGCGCTCGCTCCCCCGCGATCCCGTAGCCCGCAGGCCAGCGTCCTTCCGGCATGTGATAGGTGCCGAACCAGCGGTCGATCATCGGCAGGTGGACCGCGAAGTTCACGTCCCGCGCCTCCGGCTCCACCCCGTGGTGCCAGTGGTGGAAGCGGGGCATGGCGATCCAGCGCTCCAGCCACCGTGAACGGGGCGCGAAGTTGGCGTGGATGAACACCGCGTGGAAGCTCACCAGCGCGAGATAGGCGTAGACCGCCGACTGCGCGAACCCCGCCACCAGCAGCGCCAGCAGCACGAGGCCCCGCGTCACGATCACATCGACCAGATGCAGCCGCGATCCCGCCAGCCAGTCCATCACCTCGACCGAATGGTGCACCTTGTGGAAGCGCCACAGGAACGGGACGACATGAAAGGCACGATGGACGCCATATTGCGCCAGATCGGCGACCAGCACGGCGAGGCCGAACTGCACCAGCCACGGCAGGCTCTGTACGACGGCCTGCGCTGCCGGCACCGCCAGCACCTCGCCCAAGGCGACCGCAGGGGCGAGCACCGCCACGCTCATCACCTGCGCCAGCGCGTGGCTGGCGAAGAAATACTGCGTGTCGGTCAGCCAGCCCCGCCGGAATGCCCCCTGCCCGCGCCTGAGCGGAAAAGCCCCCTCCAGCGGCACGAAGATCGCCGCCGTGGTGAGCACGCCGAGCACGAACCAGTCGAGCCCGAGATAGACCGCGCTGTCGCCGGCGCGCGGAATCTCCACCCCGCCTGCCCCCAGCGTCAATGCCAGCCCCGCCAGCGCAAGGCCCGTCACCCCCAGCGCCTTCTTCCGCCGCAGCAGCATCGACAGCCCCGCCAGCGCCATCGCCGCCAGCAGCCCCACGTCGATCGCAAGCCGCACCAGCCCGAGCGGATAGCGGCTCCGCAACTCCGGTAGCGTCAGATATTGCGGGAAGTGCAGGCACAGCACCGCCAGCAGCGCCAGCAGGCCCAGCACGATCCCCAGCACCCCGCTCAGCCAGCCCGTGCCGAAATGGCGCGGCGCGGCGTCGGCAAAGACGCGCGCCAGCCATTGCTCGGCCGAAAGGCGGGATGGGGGTTTGTCCATGATCTCTCTCATAAATCCCCCGCCCTTTAAGCGGCGTAAAGGATTATTCCTGCCGCCGGTCGAAAAGCGCCCCCCAAGGGGTGGAGAATCGCGCCCCCAAAGCGTATGGGGCTGCCATGCGCATCGCCATTGCATCCGATCACGCCGCCACCGAGCTGAAAGCGGAACTTGCCGAGTGGCTCATCGAGGAAGGCCACGAAGTCGCCGATCTCGGGCCCGAGCCCGGGCAGAGCGTCGACTACCCCGATTACGGCTATCGCCTGGCAGAGATCATCGCCGAGGGATCGGCCGAATTCGGCGTGGCGCTGTGCGGATCGGGCATCGGCATCTCGATCAGCGTCAACCGCCACCCGCAGGTGCGCTGCGCGCTTGTCTCCGAGCCGCTCTCGGCCGCCCTCGCGCGCGAACATAATGATGCCAATTGCATCGCAATGGGCGCGCGTCTCGTAGGGATCGAAATGGCCAAGTCCTGCGTTGCGACCTTTCTGGATACCGAATTTGCCGATGCCGGCGATCCGGCCGGGCGCCACCAGCGCCGCGTCGGCAAGCTCGGCAAGCCCCCCTTCCTGCCCGATCATATCGAGACCCATCAATGAGCACCGCCCCCGCTGATTTCTCCGCGAGTCTAGCCGTTTACGCGTTGGACGGCTTCTGGAGCAACGATCTCGCCACCGCCGATCCTGAAATCGCGGCGGCCGTGGGCTAGGTACTC
>CAZQOO010000259.1:0-2602 GCA_964594845.1 uncultured Porphyrobacter sp.
CGGTGACCTATCCCCACGCGACCAAGGACGGCGCGGGCCGGTTGCGGGTGGCGGCGGCGACCACCGTGGGCGATGCCGGCTTTGCGCGCACCGAGGCGCTGGTCGATGCCGAGGTCGACGTGATCGTGATCGACACCGCCCACGGCCACAATATCGAAGTCGCCCGTGCGGTCGAGCGGGTGAAGAAGCTGTCGAACGCGGTGCAGGTGATTGCGGGCAATGTCGCCACCGCCGAAGCGACCCGCGCGCTGGTTGATGCCGGGGCGGACGCGGTCAAGGTCGGGATCGGGCCGGGCTCGATCTGCACCACACGCGTGGTGGCCGGTGTGGGCGTGCCGCAGCTGACCGCGATTATGGAAAGCGCGGCGGAAGCGGCCAAGTCGGGCGTGCCGGTGATCGCTGATGGCGGCCTGCGCACCTCGGGCGATGCCGCCAAGGCGCTGGCGGCGGGCGCGTCTTCGGTGATGGTCGGATCGATGCTCGCAGGCACCACCGAAAGCCCGGGCGAGGTGTTCCTCTATCAGGGCCGCTCCTACAAGGCCTATCGCGGCATGGGCAGCGTCGGCGCGATGGCGCGCGGCTCGGCGGACCGCTATTTCCAGCAGGACGTCAGCGCGATGAAGCTGGTGCCGGAAGGGATCGAAGGCCAGGTGCCGTTCAAGGGCCCGGCCGCCGATGTGATTCACCAGCTCGTCGGCGGGATCAAGGCGGCGATGGGCTACACCGGATCGGCCACCATCACCGACCTTCAGAAGCGCGCCCAGTTCGTGCGGATCACCAATGCGGGCCTGTCCGAAAGCCATGTCCACGATGTCGCGATCACCCGCGAGGCGCCGAACTATCCCACACGCTGAGGCCTCGATATGACCCCCGCCGCTAGAATACAGGCGGCGATCGAGCTGCTCGATAGCATCATCGCGTCCGCCCGCGCCAAGGGCGCTCCGGCGGACCGGATCATTGCCGACTATTTCCGCGCCCGCCGCTATGCCGGGTCGAAGGACCGGCGCGCGGTGCGTGACCTCGTCTACCGCGCGATCCGCCTGTGCGGCCCCGTGCCAGAAAGCGGGCGGGCGGCGATGCTGGCGGTGGCGGGGCAGGACGAAGCCCTTGCCGCGCTGTTCGACGGCTCCCCCCATGGCCCCGCGCCCCGCGCCGAGGGCGAAGCGGTCGCCAAGACCGGCCTTGCGCCCAAATGGCTCGCGGCGGCCTTGCGCGCCTCGGGGCTGGGCGGGCGCGAGATTGCCGCGCTGCTCGATCGCGCCCCGCTTGATGTGCGGGTCAATGCGCTGAAGGCCGACCGCGCCGGCATCGACCTGCCCGAACCCGGCGAACCGCTCGCCAGTGCGCAGGGCCTGCGCTTTGCCTCCGGCACGCCGGTCGAACAGTGGCCCGCCTATGATCAGGGCCTGATCGAGGTTCAGGACCTGGGCAGCCAGTTGATCGTCGAGGCCCTGCCGGTCAGCCCCGGCGATACCATCATCGACCTGTGCGCAGGCGGCGGCGGCAAGACGCTGGCGCTCGCCGCGCGGCTGGGCAATGCCGCGAGCATCATCGCTGCCGACACCGACAAGCGCCGGCTCGGCAACCTCGTCCCCCGTGCCGCGCGGGCCGGGGCCGCCATCGACCACAAGGTGCTGCTCGATCCGGGCCGCGAGATGCGCGCGCTGGCCCCATGGGCGGGCAAGGCCGATCACGTGCTGGTCGATGCGCCGTGCTCCGGCAGCGGGACGTGGCGGCGCAGCCCCGAAGGGCGCTGGCGACTCGACCCGGCGGAGCTGGCGCGGCTGGGCCAGCTTCAGGATCACGTGCTCGATCTGGCAGCGCAACTGGTGCGCCCGGGCGGTTCGGTGAGTTTCGTCACCTGCTCGCTGCTCGATGCCGAAGGGGCCGATCGCATCGCCGCCTTCCTCGAGCGCCATCCCGGCTGGCGGCCTGAGGCCCTGCCGCTCCCGCTCGGCCGGGCGCACGGGCCGGGCTGGCGGCTTGACCCGTTTCATGACGCGACGGATGGTTTTTTCGTCGCGGGCTTGCGTTCACCATGATAATGTGAACTCTATGGCTCAGCCTTCCGGTTCCCGGTCTCTTGCACTGAAGGAGCTTCTGATGCGTTTCGCGCCCGCTGCCGCTGCCCTGTCACTGTGTCTGGCCATGTCGGCAAGCGTGCTCAATGCCGGTGCAGGCGATTCCCCCGATCCGCGGGCGGCGGCGCTGATCGCGCAAGGCAAGGCGGCGCTGTCCGCGGGCGAGACGCAGGCGGCGGTCGATGCGTTCGAGGCCGCACTGGCGGTCGATCCGGGCTATACGCCGATCTTCATCGACCTTGCAGAAGCCGCGCGCCATAGCGGGCTTCAGGGCAAGGCGATCACCTATTACCGCGAGGCGCTGGAGCGTGATCCGGGCAATTTCGCTGCAATTTCGGGCGAAGGCGCGGCGCTGGTGGAAAAGGGCGCGCTGGAAAAGGCGCGGCGCAATCTCGCCAAGCTGCAATCGCTGTGCGGCGACAATTGCCCCGAGACGGTGGCGCTGCAGAGCACCATCGCGCGCGGGCCGACGGCGCGGCTCGCAGCCGACACCGCAGCGGGCGCGCCGGCGAGCAACTGAG
>CAZQOO010000260.1:0-893 GCA_964594845.1 uncultured Porphyrobacter sp.
GCAGCTTGAGCCGCGGCCGCACGATGCGGTTCACGCGGCCGATCATCATCAGGAAGGTCGCCTTGATCCAGCCGTGGATGCCGATCAGGTGCAGGCGGTAAAGCGAGGTGTAGATGAACCGCGCCAGCCGTCCCTCGATCGCCATGCTGCCGCCGATGAGGTTGCCCATCAGGCTCCCCACGGTCGAGAAGCGCGAGAGGGAAACCAGTGAGCCCTTGTCGTGATAGACGAAGTGCTTGAGCGGCTTGCCCTGCTGCATCCGCACGATGTTGGCGAACACCACCTCGGCCATCTGGTGTGCGGCCTGCGCGCGCGGAGGGATCGGGCGATCCTCGCCGGGCGGAGTGTAGCTGGCGCAGTCGCCGAGCGCGAAGATATCGGGATCGACGGTGGTCTGGAGCGTGTCGGTGACGAGGATCTGGTTGCGCGGATTGGTTTCCAGCCCGAGGCCGGAGAGGAAATCCGCGCCCTTCACGCCCGCCGCCCAGACGATCAGATCGGCCTCGATCACTTCGCCGGTGCTGGTGATCAGCTGGCGCGGACGGGCCTCGACCACCTGCGTCGCGGGGCGCACCTGTACGCCGAGCTGCCCGAGCTCGTAGGTCGCCGCCGCTGCGAGCTTGTCGGGCAGGGCAGGCAGGATGCGCGGGCCGGCTTCGAGCAGGGTGACGTGCATCCGGCTCTCGTCGAACACTTCAAGCCCGTAGTGCCTGAGCGCGCCCGCGGCGTTGTAGAGTTCCGCCGCCAGCTCCACCCCCGTCGCCCCGCCGCCGACGATGGCGACGCGCACCTGCTCGTTGGCGGTCGGGTCTTTCATCATCGCCCGGCTGACGCGCAGGCAGTGGTTGAGCAGGCGGGTGCGGAACCGGTCGGCCTGTTCGCGGCTGTCGAGG
>CAZQOO010000260.1:903-2559 GCA_964594845.1 uncultured Porphyrobacter sp.
CGGCACCCCGAAATCATTGGAGACCGAGCCGATAGCGAGAGCCAGAATATCATAGCGGATGGTGTGGCCCGCGATCAGCTCGCTGCCGTCCTCGTCCCTGACAGGGGCAAGGCTGATGGTCTTGGCCGCACGGTCGATGGTGTCGAGGTTGCCCTGGAAGAAGCGGTAGCCCCAGCGATAGCAGTGTCCGCGATACCCGACCTCGTCGAGATTGGCATCGAGCGATCCGGCCGCGACCTCGTGCAGCAGCGGCTTCCAGATGTGGGAGAGGTTCTTGTCGACCAGGATGATGTCGTGCCGCTTGCGCCCGTATCTGGCGCCCAGCCGCCGGACCAGCTCAAGCCCGCCCGCGCCTCCGCCCACCACGACAATCTGGGTCTTGCGGTTCATTCAACCTCCACACGGCAGGCGCGGCGCCTGACCCGATAACGGGCGAGGGCGGGAGAAAATTCTCTGCCCGCCCGCAAGCCGCAGGTTACCAGCCCGGATGCCCCAAAGCGAGGCCCGGCCAATCACTATTGCGGATCTTTGTTGCAGTGCAACAACAGCTGGTGGGGAGAGCGGCGGACTAGTCCGCGCGCTCTTCCAGCCATTTCTCCAGCCACTTGATCGAATAGTCGCCGTTCAGCACGTCATCCTGCCGCAGCAGTTCCTGATGGAGCGGGATGTTGGTCTTGACGCCCTCGACCACCATTTCCTCCAGCGCCCGGCGCAGGCGCATGATGCAGCCTTCGCGGGTGCGGCCGTAGACGATCAGCTTGGCGATCATCGAATCGTAATAGGGCGGGATCCGGTAACCTGCATAAAGCCCTGAATCGACCCGCACATGCATGCCCCCGGCGGCGTGATAATAGGTCACGAGGCCCGGCGAAGGCGCAAAGTTGAAGGGGTCTTCGGCGTTGATGCGGCACTCGATCGCGTGGCCGTGGAATTCGAGCTCTTCCTGCTTGACCGAAAGCGGGCGGCCTTCGGCAATGCGGATCTGCTCGCGCACCAGATCGACCCCGGTGATCAGCTCGGTCACAGGATGCTCCACCTGCAGGCGGGTGTTCATCTCGATGAAGTAGAACTCGCCGTTCTCCCACAGGAACTCGATCGTGCCTGCGCCGCGATAGCCCATGTCGCGCATCGCCTGCGCGCAGACCTCGCCCATCCGCATCCGCTCGTCGGTGGAGATGACGGGGGAGGGGGCCTCTTCCAGCACCTTCTGGTGGCGGCGCTGGAGCGAGCAGTCGCGCTCGCCCAGATGGATCGCGTTGCCCTTGCCGTCGCCGAACACCTGGAATTCGATGTGGCGCGGGTTGCCGAGATACTTCTCGATATAGACGGTCGCGTCACCGAAGGCGGCCTTGGCCTCGGAGCCGGCCTGCTGCATCAGGGTTTCGAGCTTGTCCTCGCTCTCGCACACCTTCATGCCGCGCCCGCCGCCGCCGCTGGCGGCCTTGATGATCACCGGATAGCCGATCTCCTTGGCGATCTTGCGCGCCTCGTCGAAGTCGGAAACCGCGCCGTCCGAGCCGGGCACCAGCGGCAGGCCGAGGGCGCCCGCGGTGCGTTTGGCCTCGACCTTGTCGCCCATGGTGCGGATATGTTCGGGCTTGGGGCCGATCCAGATGATGTCGTGCGCTTCGACGATGTCGGCGAACTTGGCGTTCT
>CAZQOO010000261.1:0-2558 GCA_964594845.1 uncultured Porphyrobacter sp.
CGTATCCGTCCGGTGAAGGCCGCGGGGTGATCCCGACCGGTGCGTGGGGTGAGTTACGCTGCGATCGCGTCTGAGCGCGGCGCCCAATTCCACGGCAGGAGCTTGTCGAGCTTGGTTGCCGGGTGATCGGCGATGCGTGCGAGGACATCGGCGAGCCAAGCCTGCGGATCGATATTGTTGAGCTTGGCGGTCTGGATCAGGGTGTAGATGATGGCGGCGCGCTGACCGCCGCGGTCGGAGCCGCAGAACAGCCATGCCTTGCGGCCGAGCGGGATGCAGCGAAGAGCGCGCTCGGCGGCGTTGTTGGTGAGGCAGATCCGGCCGTCGTCGAGGAAGCGGGTAAACGCGTCCCAGCGCTTGAGCATGTAGAAGCAGGCCTTGGTCAGATCATGGCCGCGCGACAGCTTGCCGACTTGCTCGGTGAGCCAGGTGTGGAGCTCGGCCATGAGCGGCGCGCTGAGTTCCTGGCGGGTGGCGACCCGCTCGGCGGGGCTCTTGCCGTTCATGCCGCGCTCGATGTCGAACAGGGCATCGAGACGCTGCACGGCTTCGAGCGCGATCGGATAGATCATGGCGGCGCTCTGTCCGCGGCTCTTCTTGCGGGCCGAGCTTACGACATCGGCGAGCTCGAAGAACTTGCGGCGCGCATGGGCGAAGCAGCCCGCCTCGAGCACGGGGCCGGGATCGCGGCCCTCGCGATAGAGCTCGCCATATCCGCCATAGGCATCGGCCTGCAGGATGCCGGACCATGCCGCGAGATGGGACTGCGGGTGCTCGCCGCGTCGGTCACGCGAGTAGTGGAACAGCGCGGCCGGCGGATCGGTCCCGGCAAAGGGACGATCATCGCGCACGTAAACCCATAATCGGGCCGTATCGGTCTTGCCCCTGGCCATGACCGGCACGGTGGTATCGTCGCCGTGGATCCGGGTTGCGGCCAGGACGTGCGCCTCGATCAGCTTGTAGAGCGGCATCAGCGCGTGCGCGGCAGCCCCGACCTGATCGGCTAGGGTCGAGACACTGAGCGGCATGCCTTCGCGGGCAAAGCGCTCGGCCTGCCGGTTGAGCGGTTGGTGCTGCCCATACTTCTCGAACAGGAGCATGGCGAGGAAGCTGGGGCCTGCCCATCCGCGCGGAACCACGTGGAACGGTGCCGGGGCCTGAGCGATCTTCTCGCAGTCCCGGCACGAGAACTTCTCGCGCACCGTCTGGATCACCTTCCACGAACGCGGGATGACCTCGAGCGTCTCGGTGACGTCCTCGCCGAGCTTGGACAGCCGGTCCCCGCCGCAGGCCGGACATGAACAGGGCGCAGGCACGACCACACGCTCGCGTGGCAGGTGCTCGGGGAACGGCTTCCTTGCGGGCCGCTTGCGCTCGAAGGCGGTGACCGTGGTGGTCTTGGCCGCCGCTTCCTCGGCGATCAGGTCGTCCTCTGCGGCATCGGCCTCGAGCTCTTCGAGTTGCAGCTCCATCTGACCCAGCAGGCGGCGGCTGCGTTCGGCGCTGGGCCCATACTGCTCGCGCTTCAGCTTGGCGATCTGCAGCTTGAGGTGAGCGATCAGCGCTTCGATGGCGCTCTGGTGGGCCATGGCGTTGGCAAGCTTGGCCTCGGCCTCATCAGCCTTACGGGCCATCGTCGCCACCAGCGCCTTGAGCGCTTCGACATCGTCCGGAAGGGGCGAGATAGCGGCTTCCATGGAGGAGAGTGAATCATCATCCCCCCTCTGCTGCAAGGGCAAAATGCCCGCATCTACTGGTTATCCTGCGCTCTGCGGCCGCCACGTATACTGCGGGTTGCGCCAGTCGATCCCTTCCAGCAGGCAGGCCAGCTGCGAGGGGGTCAGCGATACCGTTCCCTCACTCGCCGAGGGCCACACGAACCGGCCCTTCTCCAGCCTCTTGGCGTAGAGCGACATGCCGATCCCGTCGTGCCAGATGATCTTGATCAGCGATCCTGCGCGACCGCGGAATACGAACAGATCGCCGCCGTGGGGATTACGCTTGAGGCCTTGCTGCACCAGCAGCGCCAGGCCCTGCATGCCCTTGCGCATATCCGTGTGGCCCAGCGCGATCCACACCCGCGCGCCGGAAGGGATCATCGCAGAGCCTTCAAGGCGGCCGCGACCAACCTCGGCGATGCCGCGGCGAAGATGCTCAGCCGCTTGCCGCGCGGCAGCTCGATGATCATCGCCGGGTGCTCGGCAGCGCCGGCAACGACCGCGTCCCCGTCGATCACCGCTTCGGCGAATACCGGCGCTGGCAGCGCCTCCGGCACCTCGGCTTCCTGCGCCGCGCCCGCATCCAGCAGCTTGCGCCGCCACGTATAGATCAACCCGGACGAGACGTCATGCCGGCGGCAGACATCGGCTACCCTGGCACCTGGTGCGAACGCCTCGGCCACGATCTGCAGCCGTTCCTCATCGCTCCACCGCCGGCGCCGCTCCGGCCCCGAAAATACCGTCACCTGACCCACCGACCGCTCCAAAGCACACTCTTAAGAGCACGCTTAAGAGCGCTCGCTACCTACCCGCGCAAGCCGGCCCCCGCCGGATGGATAC
>CAZQOO010000262.1:0-2556 GCA_964594845.1 uncultured Porphyrobacter sp.
AACTCTCTCCTCAACCCGCGTCTCTAGCGCGGGTTCCTGCGCTGCCAAGCGTGATTTTGCGAGGTTACGCCACGTCAACCGAGCAGGTGTTCGATCCTGTAGAACCGCGCCGCGTTACCTGCGAACAGCGCCGCCTTCTCCTGGGCGCTCGCCCCGCTCGACAGGCGCTTGAAGGCATTCCACAGCACCGCGTAGTCCGCGCCCCAGTAATCGACCGGGTAATTGCTCTCGAACATCGCGCGCTCCGGCCCGAAGGCCTCGATGCAGGTCTCGATATAGGGCCACCACAGCGCGGCGAGATGTTCCGAGCCGTAGCCTGCCGCAGGGCCTTCTTCGGGAAGGGCGCAGAACGCCATCGCCAGCCCGCCGAGCTTGACCACCACGTTCTCGCACCTGGCCAGCTCGCGGATGTTGCTGCGCCAGATGTCGAAGCGTTCGTCGAGCCGGCCCTTGTAGGCCGCAACCCCGAGCGGGGTGCCGCAGTGATCGAGGCATATCGGCTGATCGGGAAAGGCGCGGGCGAGATCGATCACGTCGGGCAGCTGCGGTTCGAGCACCCACGCGTCAAACGTCATCCCGCGCTTGCCGAGTTCGGCGAAACCGGCGCGGAAGGTGGCATCGCGGTAGAGGCCTTCGGGATGGTGGAACGGCGGGCCGAGCACCTCCGGATCGGCGTCCCATGCCCCGGCGTGGCGGATGCCCCTGAACCGCCCGGGTGCCGCGGCCGCCAGCGCATCGAGCACCGCACCCGCCGCGCTCCCCAGCATCAGGTCGGCATGGCCGACAATCCCCGCGCAGTAGCGCGCCGGACCATAGAGCCCGCTGGCCGATTGCGCGGCCACGCCATTGACGAACTCGACCTCGCCCACCGGCTTGAGCGCCTCGCCATAGGCGCCGTTGTAGAAGGCGCCGCACTCCATGAAGACCGTGCCGATGATGTTGTGCCCCGTGGTCAGGTGGGCGTGCAGCTGGTCGAAGGTGTAGTGCGCATTATCGACCAGCGCGGCGATGAAGTGGTGATGCGGTGCCGGGAACATCGGCAGCATTGGCCGCAGGTCCCACAAGTGATGGTGCGGATCGATGATCGGGAGATCGGGTTCGAGAATCGGCTCGGGCGTGGCGGCGGTGTTCATGTTTCTCTCCCCTTGAGCGCGTGTTGGAGACACATGAGACACTGTCCAGGAACAGAAATCCCGCGCATCTCGCCGCGCCTTGTTGCAGCATCACTAATGGCAGGATGGGCGAGCGTCATTCCTCAATTGATAGAGCCCGCGCGCCCGGTAGGAAATCGCTCAGGCCACCGCCCGGCGATAGAGGTGCCAGGTCGCATGGCCGAGCACCGGCAGCGCCACCAGCAGGCCAAGAAAGGCCGGTATCATCGCGGCGAACAGCACCGCCGCAATGATCGCCGCCCAGCCGAGCATCACTGCCGGATTGCCGCGCACCACCTTGAAGCTGGCAATGATCGCGGTGAGGAAATCGACCTTGCGCTCCACCAGCATCGGCAGGCTGATCACGGTCATGGCATAGAAGGCAAAGGCCATCACCGCGCCGACTGCGCTGCCGACCGCCAGCATCATCAACCCCGCGGGCGTGGCCAGCGCCGCGAGCGATTCGCCGCCCATCCCGCTTTCCGCCATGAAGATCGCGAAGATCGCGTGGGCGACGATCATCCAGAACGAGAAGGCGACGAACACGATCACGCCCATCGACAGGATCTGGTCATCGCCGTGCCCCTTGAGCGCGCCGAGCACCGCGCGCCAGCCGGCCCTTTCCCCGACCTCCCGCCTGCGGCTCGCCTCGTAGAGACCGACCGCGACGAAGGGGGCCACCAGCGGAAAGCCTGCCATCGCCGGGATCAGCCAGGTCGGCTCGCTGGCGACAATCGCCGCCCAGCCCATGGCAAGGCCGGCCAGCACATAGACCCCGCCGAAGAACATCCCGTATTGCGGCATCGCCAGAAAATCGCGCCATCCCGCCGCGAGCGCCCTGCCGAGATCAGCAAAGACGAGATCGCCCGCCACCTGCGCTTGCGGCAGCGGGGCGAGAGGATCCTGCTCTATCACGTCCATCTGCGACACGCCTCCCTCCCTCGTCGCGCGAGGGGAAGAGATTGCGCGCAAACCGGCTGACAGGCAAGCGGGTGAAGCGGGCTCAGGCGGGGTTGTGCGCCACCGCGACATTGGCGGCCGAGAGCACCGCGCGCACACTGGCGGTGGCGATGTCCTCGTCGATCCCGCAGCCCCACACCGTGCTGCCGTCCGGGCTACGGCATTCGAGATAGGCCGCCGCGCGTGCATCGGTGCCCTGGCCGAGCGCGTGTTCGGTGTAGTCGGCAACTTCGAGGGTTACCCCGAAGGCCTCGCGCAGGGTGCCCATCACGCTGGAGATGAGGCCGTTGCCGCGGCCCGAGACGCTCTGTTCAACCCCGTCGACCGCGATGGTGCCGGCGAAGATCCGCGTGCCGTCGGACGCGCGGCTTTCCTCGTAGCGCACCAGCTGGAAATGCTTTGGGTGGGTCTTGACGTGGTAGGCCTTGCGGAAGGCGTCCCAGAT
>CAZQOO010000263.1:0-1285 GCA_964594845.1 uncultured Porphyrobacter sp.
GCGAGATGGGCATGGGCCACTGCCCCGCCAAGCGCGAGCAGGGCCGCCGCCAGCAGACCGCGCGCAGGCCTCACTTCAGCCGCGCCTCCAGCGCCGCAGGCGCGCCGACTTCGGGGAACTGCCAGCTTTCCAGCGGGGTCAGCATCAACGGCCCGGGCTGGGCCTCGGCAAGGCTCTGGCCGGGCCTGGAGAGGTTGAGGCTCCAGCCCGTCACCCCTTCCGCGATCATCAGCCCGTTGCCGTCCTCCACGATCCCGTCCCACAGCACCGGCGGCAGCGCGCCGCCGAAAGCTTCGAGCAGCATTGCCGCGCCGTCGAGCTGCGGATCGTCCCCGCCGCGCCCGAAGGCGTTGCAGCCGACGATCACGTTCCTCGCATAGGGATTGTAGCGCGGGTCCTCGTAGGGCTGGGTATAGGCGATCACCATGACGTGCGCGGTGGCATTGCCCTCGAAGGCGTTGTCCTCGACCAGCACGCCGTCATTGGCCATCACCAGCACGCCCGTCCCGCGCCGCACAGAGGCGACGATGTTGCCCGGGGGCGCGAAGTTGGGGGTGTCGTTGTCCTTCACCACATTCTTGCGCAGGATCACGTTGCCGCCATTCATGACGGGAAGGCCGGGCAGATCGAACACGAGGAGCCCGCCGGTGTTGCGGGTGGCGATATTGTTCTCGACCAGCGCGTTGCGGCTGTTCTCGATCTCGATGCCCGCAACGTTGAATTCGACGAGGTTGCCGCGCACCGTGATGTCGCGGCTCTGGCCGACATAGATGCCCGCATCCGACGCGCCGATCACCTTGGAGCGCGTCACCAGCACGCCGGTGCTCTCGACCGGATAGATGCCATAGGCGCCGTTGGTAGCCTTGGGCCCGCCGGTCCATTCGACCCGGATCGCATTGTAGATGATGTTGTCCGCCCCCTTGGACTTGATGCCGTCGCCCTTGGGGTTCTCGATCCCGAAGCCGTGGAGGGTGACATTGTCCGAGGTGACGAGCAGACCCTCGCCCGCGCCCTGCTGGCCGCTGAAATCGAGCACGCTCTTGTCCATCCCGGCCCCGCGCAGCGTGACCCCGTCGACATCGAGGCTGAGCCCGTCGGTGAGCGCGATGCGCCCTTCGCCCAGTTCGATCACGTCGCCCGGCTGGGCAAGGATCAGCGCTTCCTGCAAGCGTGTGGCCGCCCCCTCGCCCGCTTCGATGCGGTGGGTTTCGGCGGCAAGCGGCGCGGCTGATGCGAGCAGCGCGGCGGCAAAAGCGATGCGGTTCATGGTGTTCTCCCTCTCCGC
>CAZQOO010000263.1:1385-2552 GCA_964594845.1 uncultured Porphyrobacter sp.
AGGCCGTAGCCGCTCTCCGGCTCGCCTTCCTGCGCCGCCATGCCCTGCCTGAGCTTCCACAGCTGGATGATGGTGAGGCGCTTGACCATGCGTTCCGCCATGCACTCGGCGCGGCCCTCGCCGATGCCGGATTCGACCAGCGCGGATTTGACCTGCATCTCGACCAGCGGATTGGCGAGGCCGCTGAACAGCGCCCCGCCCGCAAGCACCGCCAGCACGACAATCCACAGCAGCAGCTTCTTCATGCGGAGTCTTCTTGTTGTCGCATCGCCGAGAAGCCGAAAACCGGTTCCCACTTTTCGGCGCGATGCTCAATCCAGCGACTTGACGATTTCCTCGACCATCTTCTTCGCGTCCGCCAGGAGCATGACGGTCTGGTTCATGTAGAACACGTCGTTGTCGACCCCGGCATAGCCCACACCCCCCATCGAGCGCTTGATGAAGAACACCTGCTTGGCCTTGTCGACGTCGAACACCGGCATCCCGTAGATGGGCGAGCTCTTGTCGGTCTTGGCCGCAGGGTTCACCACGTCGTTCGCGCCGATGATGAAGGCGACATCGCACTGGGCGAATTCGGAGTTGATGTCCTCCAGTTCGAACACCTCGTCATAGGGCACCTGGGCTTCGGCCAGCAGCACGTTCATGTGCCCCGGCATGCGGCCGGCGACGGGGTGGATGGCATACTTCACCTCCACGCCCTTTTCCTTGAGCTTGTCGCCCATTTCGCGCAGCGCGTGCTGGGCCTGGGCCACCGCCATCCCGTAGCCGGGGATGATGATAACCTTCTCGGCCTGTTCGAGCATGTAGGCGGCGTCTTCGGCCGAGCCCTGCTTGTAGGGCCGCTGTTCGCGCGCCCCGCCGCCGCCGCCAGCGCCCGCGTCGGCGCCGAAGCCACCCGCGATCACCGAGATGAAGCTGCGGTTCATCGCGCGGCACATGATGTAGCTGAGGATCGCCCCCGAGGAGCCGACCAGCGCGCCCGTGATGATCATTGCCGAGTTGCCGAGCGTGAAGCCCATCGCCGCCGCAGCCCAGCCCGAATAGGAGTTGAGCATCGACACCACCACCGGCATGTCCGCCCCGCCGATCGGGATGATCAGCAGGAAACCGATGATGAAGGCCAGCACCGCGATCCAGATCACCAGCTGGCCATCGCCGGCCCCGCCC
>CAZQOO010000264.1:0-2524 GCA_964594845.1 uncultured Porphyrobacter sp.
AACAAACAAGGGGCCCGCCAAGGGCCCCTTCCCGGTTTGTTCAGATCGGTGTGCAGCGGCCCGAAAACCGGGAACCGCTTTTCTGTCGTCGCTGCACTCAATCCGCGATCAGCGCGACCGCAAGGTAGATCAGGATAAAGCTGCCGAAGCCGAGCAGGGTGCCGGCGACGAAGCCGATCCGCACCAGCAGCGGGTCGATCCCGAAATAGTTGGCAATCCCGGAGCAGACGCCGAAGACCTTGCCGTTGGTCTTGTCGAGGCGGAAGCCGTCACGGGGAGGCTTGCTGCCGGAATTGCGGGTGACATCGTTCATGTCCATCGGTCTCCTGTTGCGTGTGTGTGGGTGGTGGGGCGATCAGGCCACCATGCCGGGGCTGGCGGGCAGGATCGCATAGGCGAAGCTGGCAACCGTCAGGATCACCGCGAAGGTGGCGGAAGCGAAGCGGGCAGTGGTTTCGGGGCCGAACATGGGGAAAAGGTCCTTTGGGTCAGAATGGTCAGGGTTGGTCAGCTTCAGGCCATCAGGCTCGGGCTGGCGGGGACGATCGCGTAGGCCAGGAAAGCGGCCGAGATGACGACCGAGAAGGCGGCGGCGAACAGACGGTTCGAGGCATCGAGGGCAAACATTGATTGGGTCTCCTTGGTGTTTTTCGCTGTCCCGCGGGACCATCCCGGGGACGCAAGATACATTGCAGGAGCCGTGCCAAACTCGAAAAACGGCAGAATTCCGCCATTATCCAGCTTTCAGCCCGCAAACGGGGTGTTCACCTTCTCGAAAGCTTGGTGATTTTTCCCAATATTTGGTATAGCGGATTTCGAGGGCTTCACACTGGTCAAATCGGCCCCCTGCGGCTACCTGCGCCTGAGCCATGGGCCTCAGCCGGATCAGCCTCGAGAACTTCCGCAACCACGCGGCGACCAGCCTGAGCGAAACCGCGCATTTCAATCTGCTGGTGGGCGAGAACGGCGCTGGAAAAACCAACCTGCTCGAAGCGCTCTCGCTGCTGGGCCCCGGGCGCGGGCTCAGGCGCGCGAACCTCGGCGATCTCGCCCGCAGGCCTGCGCCCGGCGATGCCCCCCTGCCCTTTGCGATCGGCGCGAGCCTGACCGAGGCCGGGACGGTCTCTGCACGGCTCGGCACCTATACGGAAGCCGGCAACCCCGGGCGGCGGCTGGTGCGGGTCAACAGCGCCGCAGCCAGCGCGGCGAGCCTTGCGGAATGGCTCGCCCTGTCATGGCTGACCCCGGCAATGGACGGGTTGTTCACCGACAGCGCGGGCGCGCGGCGGCGGTTCATGGACCGCATGGCGCTCGCCATCGCGCCCGATCACGCGCGGCGGGTGAGTGCATTGGAAACGGCGCTGCGAGAGCGCGGGCGCCTGCTCGAGAATGGCGGTGATCCGCGCTGGATGGATGCGCTCGAAGCGCAGGCGGCTGAACATGGTGCGGCCGTCGCCGCCACCCGGGCCGAACTGGTCGCGCGACTGGCGGACGAGCTGTCGGCCCTGCCGCCTGAACCCTTCGCGAGGCCGGCGCTCACCTATTGCCCCGGCGGCCCGCTGGACGAGACGTCCCTGCGCGCGCAGCTCGCCCGCAATCGCCCGCGTGACCGGGCCGCGGGACGAGCTTTGACGGGGCCGCAGCGCGATGAACTGGAAGTGGTGATGGCTTCTACCCGACAGCCCGCCGCGTCCTGTTCGACCGGGGAGCAGAAGGCGATGCTGATCGCGATCACGCTGGCCCACGGCATCCTTGCATCGGCGGGACGGCCCAGCGTGCTGCTGCTCGACGAGGTCGCTGCCCATCTCGATCCCGTGCGCCGCACCGAGCTGTTCCGCCGCCTGCGCGAGGGCCGCGCTCAGGTGTGGATGACCGGCACCGAACTTGCCCCCTTCGAGGCGATCCGCGAGGAAGCGGCGATCTGGCGGGTCAGCGGCGGGGGCGTGGAGCGGCTCTAGGACGCAGGCGGCGGCGGCAGCGCGCCTTCGATATCGGCAAGCGTCGAGGCCACCAGCCGTTCGATCCCTTCGGCGGTCGGGTGGATCTTGTCGGACTGGAACAGCTCCGGCTCGCGGTAGATGTCCTCCAGCCAGAAAGGGATCAGCGCCGCGCCGTGCTGCTTCGCCAGATCGCGGTAAAGCGCATCGAACTGCTTCTGATATTCCGGCCCGTAATTGGGCGGCGCGCGCATTCCCATCAGCAGCACCGGAATGCCGCGCTGCTTGAGCTCCTCCAGCATCTGGCCGAGATTGGCCTTGGTCTCTTCCGGCGAAAGCCCGCGCAGCAGATCATTGCCGCCCAGTTCGAGGATGAACAGATCGGGCTTCTTGTCCTGCGCATCGAGCGTGAAGGCGAGCCGCTGGAGCCCGGCCGCGCTGGTATCGCCCGAAACGCCGGCATTGGCGATCTTCGCGTTCACGCCCTTGGCCCGCAGCGCCGCCTCCAGCCGCGCAGGATAGCTCTGCGCCGGATCGAGGCCGTAGCCCGCAAACAGGCTGTCCCCGAAGGCGACGATCCGCCGCTC
>CAZQOO010000265.1:0-2515 GCA_964594845.1 uncultured Porphyrobacter sp.
ACACCGGGCCGGGCGCGGCTGACCGGGCCGACAACTTCGCCCGCTCGATCGCCTGTGTAGCGGGACAGGACCTCTTGGACTCTTTGACAGAAGAAGTTGGAGCACCAAAACGACTGCGGAGGGGGAGATTTAGCGCGAGGCTGAAGCATCTCTGCTGCGGCGCTCAGACGCGCCTTAGAGCACCATCAGAAGCAAATGAAAAGGCCCCGCCTCCATATCTGGAAGCGGGGCCTTTGCGCTTTTGTGGAGGCAAGTCAGATGGCGGCGCGCAGCCTCTGGGTCTGGCGGACGAGTTGGCCGCGCATCATCTCCATCATCCCGGCGAACTCGCTGGGATCGACCGCCATCTCGTTGTCGTTGACGCGGCCAGCGATCATCACCAGCACCCCGAGCGAGCCGCTGACCTCGTTAATCGCATCGGCGATCATCTCGATGTCGACGCGGGAAAGGCTGCGCTTGATTTCGTGGAGGTCAGCCATTTGCCACCTCCGCCGCAACACGGCTGGCGAGCCAGTCGCGGAAGGCCTCTGCATTGATCGTCCGAGACCGCATGGCGATGCGCACCAGTGCTTTCTTCGTGTACATCCTCACCTTGTGCCTGTGGGCCACAAGAGGGTCACCGACTACCAGCTTGGTCTCAGATTCGCCGATCTCATCGAGAAGGTTCTTATAATGGCCAACGACCGATTTGCTGCGCGTCGTGTTCACAAGCTCTAGCGCGGTCGCCAGCTCGTTGTTGGTCACCCATTCCCCGGGGCGCAGCAGCAGCTGCACCAGCGGGTTGGCCTCGGGCGTCGGCCACTTCGATCTGTCGTAGATGTCTTCCATTGCTCTGTCCTCTTTGTAGTAGGACCCGGTGAAGGCCACCGGGAAGCCGGGAGCTACAAAGCCGACAGAGACGGCCGCGCTTATTCCCCCGAAGGGTCTTGTATTCGCGCACTCCCGACACAAGGTCGGTTCAGTTGGTCTTCTTGCGGAGGAAAGTGCCTTCCGGCGCACCAACCGCTCTGTATCGGGTTTGTAGCCCGTGCCCATCTAATCTGCCCGATCCGCCCGAAAGTCAACCCGCAGGCTCCGCCGCTTGCGGCCGGGGGAGCCGACGGGCCGGTCATGACGGCCCCAGGTGCGAGCTTCAGCCTCGCGGTTCGGGGCGCTGCAACGCCCCGGCCACCCCCGTTTCAGGAGGCGGCCAGTTCCTTCTTCAGCTCGTCCTCGTCGAGGCCGGTATCGATGAAGAACTCGTCCGCCTGTTCGACGGTGAGGTAGGCGGCGAACTTCTCGGCGATCTCGGCATCGGCCTGCACCGCCTTGATCACCGCCTGCCGGTCCAGCTCCACCTTGGTGCGCAGGAAATCCTTCGCCCTGGTCCAACGCAGGCTGCCCAGCCAGGCGACGATATCGCCGAGCTTTACGCCGCGCTTCGGCTTGACCGCCGGCGGGGTGAGGCGGATCCCGATCTTCGCGCCTGCGATCTCGGCCGAGCGCTTGCCCTTGGCCAGCTCGTCCTTGCCGCCGGCTTCCCACCACGCCTTCAGCCCGGCGAAGATCGGTGCGGCCTGCGCCTCGAGCTCGCGCAGCTCGTTGTCGCGCTGGGCCTTGATCCGGTCGATCGCCGCCTCGGCTGCGAGCCGGGCAAGGGCCTTGTCGCGCTCGATCGCGACGAACTCGCCGATCATCAGGGTGGCCTCGGCCACATCGGCGGGCGCGGGGGCGGCTTCCTGCTTGCGTCTGGTCATTGCTCGATTGCTCCTTCGTTGTTCCCCATCACACCCACTCCCCGCCGCTCACCAGCGTCAGCGCGCCGCTCGTCACAAAGAACTTGTCTGCTGTGCCGCGATTGATGCCCGCGCCGTCGTTCCACTGGTCGTCATTGCCGACAAGGAACAGGGCAGGCGTGCTGCCGGTAATCCCGTCGCCCAGCGTCTGAATGTCGAGATCGCCGCCCGTCACGCTGGTGAACAGATCGCGGTTGGCGCTGTTGGTCAGATCGACGCGGGTGGTCGGATCGAACCACAGCGCGCCTAGATCGAAGTCCGCGCCAGCGGGGTTGACGGCATAGGAAGCGGTATTGCTCCATGCGGCGGTGGTGCTGGCGATATAGTTGAAGTTGGTCAGTGTCTCGGCCACGCCATTGATGTAGCAGTTGGCCCCAAGCGCCGCAGTCGCCTGCGAATTGTCGAAGCTGAACAGCAGATCATATTCGGTGCCGACGACCAGTGCGGTTGTCGTTGTCGGGCGACTGATGACCGAATTGACCGTGCCGCGCACGTCGATCTGAATGCGGCCCGTGGACTGGATGAAGATATTGATGCCGGGTGTTCCGGTGGCAGCACCGAAAATTCGGGTGGTGGCCGCAGGCAGGGCGTTGATCTTAAACTTGAGCAGTGCCAGCGTGCCAACCTGCGAATTGGCGGCGGCGATCTTGCTGGTGCCGCCCACGGTGCGAACAATGCCCGACTGGAACTTGACCACCGGATAGGCCGCGTTCGGCCCGCCCACCTTGTCGTTGGTGTTG
>CAZQOO010000266.1:0-2496 GCA_964594845.1 uncultured Porphyrobacter sp.
GTGATCCTGATCCACTGGTGGGACCGCGCAGGGCTGAAGGACGGGCATGACGGGGTCGTGAGCTTCCTCGACGTCGTCTATTTCACCATGATCAGCATCACCACCACCGGCTTCGGCGACATCGCCCCGGTGTCCGACCGGGCGCGGCTGATCGAGGCGGTGATCGTCACTCCGGTGCGCATCGCGATCCTGTTCATCTTCGTGGGCGCGGCCTATGATTTCGTCATCAAGCGCAGCTGGGAGAAATGGCGCATGGCCCAAATCCAGGAACAGCTGACCGGTCATGTGGTGGTGCTGGGCTACGGCATTTCCGGCTCGCAGAGCGTCGGCGAACTGATCGAGCGCGGGGTCGATCCGCGCTCGATCGTGGTGATCGACCCGTCCGAGGAGCGCCTGATCGAGGCCGAGAAGCTCGGGGTCAATGTCATGGCCGCCGATGCCACCCGCGACGAGACGCTGAAGGCGGTGCGCATCGCGGAAGCCGCGAGCGTGCTAGTGTCAGCCGGCCGCGACGATACCTCGATCCTGATCGTCCTCACTGTCCGCCACCTTGCGCCCAAGGTGCCGATCACCGTGGTGGTGCGCGCCGAGGACAACGAGCTGCTGGCGCGGCAGGCGGGGGCGAACAATGTCATCAACCCGGTGCGCTTCACCGGCCTGCTGCTGGCCGGCAGCGTCAAGGGCGCGCACATCGCCGACTACCTCGCCGACCTCGCCAGTGTCGGCGGGCGGGTGCAGCTGGTGGAGCGGGTCGTCACCGAGGCCGAATGCGGCAAGCCGATCAGCGACCTCGCCAGCGGCGGCCAAGGCCTGCGGGTCTATCGCAATGGCGAGGCGATCGGCTTCTGGGAGGACGGGTGCAAGGCCCTCCAGCCCGGCGATGTAGTGGTCGAGATCATCCCGACCGCGCCGAACGACGCCGCTGCTAGCTCCTGAACCAGACGAACACTGCGCCCATGGCCGCCATGCCGAACAGGAAGTGTCCGGCATCGATCAGGAAGTGCGTCAGGCTCTTGCGAAGGTAGAGATAGTTGATCCCCACCGCCGGGATCATCACCCCCACCGCAAAGCCCGTCGCCATCATCATCACGACGAAGGGCTTGGGGTCGGTGCGGGCGAGGAGATGCCACAGCACCATCGCGATCAGCATTTCGAAGGCGAAGGTCAGGCCGAAGATCAGCCCCATGCTGCCGCGCGCGAGATCGGCATCGCTGAGCCCCGCCGCGCGCTGCCACGCCTTGGGGAAGATCAGGCCATACCACAAGGCGCCCACGGCAAAGAACGCCGCAGTTCCGGCCAGCACCGGCCACAGGGCAAAGTCACTCATGCCGGCGCCTCCTCGTCAAAAGCTAGATCACGTAGGCGAATTCTTCCTCGGCCGGGGTGGCCTTGCGCCCCCGCATTTCGGCATCGAGCTGCACCACGGTGCGGCTCGCGGTCTTGACGAACAGGCCCGGCACCACAGCGTGGACCATGCAGGCGAGCCCGCCTGTCACCATGCGCCAGCCGAAGCTGAGCGCAGTGCGGGCGTGCTGGCCATAGGTCTCGCCGATGGATTGCGGGTGGTCGGTGAACAGCTTTGCGATCATGTGCTCCTCCATGCCCGCCCCGCCCGATCACCGTCAAGCCTAGCGCTTGCGCCCCGCACAGTGTAGGGGGCGCGCCGCCATGAACACCCCCACGCAAATTCCCGACCAGAAGACAATTGGGATGGTCAGCCTCGGCTGCCCCAAGGCGCTGGTCGATTCCGAGCGCATCCTCACCCGCCTGCGCGCCGACGGCTATGCCTTTGCCGAGGACTATGCGGGCGCCGACGTGGTGCTGGTCAACACCTGCGGCTTCCTCGATTCCGCCAAGGAAGAAAGCCTTGCCGCGATCGGTGAGGCCATCGCCGAGAACGGCCGCGTGATCGTGACCGGCTGCATGGGCGAGGAGGCCGACGCGATCCGCGCCGCGCATCCGCAGGTGCTCGCAATCACCGGCGCGCACCAGTACGAACAGGTGGTCGAGGCCGTCCACACCCACGCGCCGCCCAGCCAGGGGCCGTTCATCGACCTTATTCCCCAACCCGACATCAAATTGACGCCCCGGCATTACAGCTACCTCAAGATTTCCGAGGGCTGCAATCACTCCTGCGCCTTCTGCATCATCCCCTCCCTGCGCGGCAAACTCGCCAGCCGCCGCGTCGATGCCGTGCTGCGCGAGGCGGAGAAGCTGGTCGCGGCGGGGACGAAGGAACTGCTCGTCATCTCGCAGGACACCAGCGCCTACGGGGTCGATATCCGCCACGAGAGCCGCGACTGGAAGGGCCATCCCGTCCGCGCCCACATGACCGATCTCGCCCGCGAACTGGGCCAGCTTCGCACCCCCGAAGGCCATGCGCCGTGGGTGCGCCTGCACTATGTCTACCCCTATCCGCATGTCGATCAGGTCATCCCGCTGATGGCCGAGGGGCTGCTGACGCCCTATCTCGACATTCCCTTCCAGCACGCCTCG
>CAZQOO010000267.1:0-2480 GCA_964594845.1 uncultured Porphyrobacter sp.
CACGCTCCACATGGAGCTGCTCTACGGCACCAACAATCACCATATCTGCGAGAGCCTCTACAAGGGTTTCGCCCGCGCGATGCGGCAGGCGGTCGAGCGCGATCCGAGGAAGGGCGGGGCGATCCCGTCGACGAAGGGGCAGCTCGGTGGATAGGAACGCAATTCCGGTCGCGCAGCGACCGCAAGGCCGACCGGCCGCCCGCAGCTGGCGCAGCTTTGCTGCGCGCATAGCGAGGACCGCGCCCGCGGAGGCGGGTGCGGAAAACGAAAATGGCTGAGGTTGTGGCTCTCGTCGATTACGGCGCGGGCAACCTTCATTCGGTTCACAACGCCCTGAGGGCGGCAGGCGCCGAGGTCACCGTCACCGCCGATCCCTATGTCGTGCGCGCGGCGGACCGCATCGTGCTCCCCGGTGTCGGCAGCTTCAGGGCCTGCGCCGAGGGGCTGAACGCCATTCCCGGCATGGTCGAGGCCATGAAGGAGCGCGTCCACATCGGCGGCGCGCCGTTCCTCGGGATTTGCGTGGGGATGCAACTGCTCGCCGACCGCGGCCTTGAACATGGCGAGACCCGCGGTCTCGGCTGGGTTCCCGGCGAGGTGCGGCTGATCGAGCCCACGGACCCGGCGATCAAGGTGCCGCACATGGGCTGGAACGATGTCGCGATCCTGCCCCATGCGCGGGACCACGCGGTGATCGAGGAGGGCGAGGCCTATTTCCTCCATTCCTATCACTTCGCCGCTGCCGACTGGCACCATGTCGCCGCGATGACCGATCACGGCGAAGGGCTGGTGGCCGCGGTGGCGAAGGGCAACATCCTTGGCGTGCAGTTTCACCCGGAAAAGAGTCAGGCCTACGGGCTGGCGACGCTCCGGCGCTTTCTGGAGTGGTTCCCTTGATCATCTTCCCCGCCATCGATTTGAAGGGCGGCCAGGTCGTCCGTCTCGCGGAAGGCGACATGGACCGCGCCACGATCTACGGCGACGATCCGGCCGCACAGGCGCTGATCTTTGCGGACGCCGGGGCCGAGCATCTCCACGTGGTCGATCTCGACGGCAGCTTCGCGGGCGAAAGCCGCAACCGCGCGGCGGTGGAAGCGATCGTCGCGGCCTTCCCGGGCTATGTGCAGCTCGGCGGCGGCATTCGCGATGCAAAGGCAGTCGAAAGCTGGTTCAACCTCGGTGTGGCGCGGGTGGTGATGGGCTCCGCCGCGCTCAAGAACCCCGAATTCGTCAAGGAAATGGCCCGCGAGTGGGAGGGCGGGATCGTCGTCGCGGTCGATGCGAAGGACGGCATGGTTGCGACCGAGGGCTGGGCGGAGGTCTCCGACGTTCCCGTGGTCGATCTCGCCCGCCGCTTCGAGGACGCCGGCGTCGCCTCGCTGCTGTTCACCGACATCGGCCGTGACGGCCTGCTCAAGGGCGTGAACATCGAGGCGACCGTCGACCTCGCCCGGCGCGTCGATATCCCGGTGATCGCCAGCGGCGGCGTGAAGGGGCTGGACGATATCCACGTCCTGTCGCTCCACGCGCACGAGGGGATCGAGGGCGTGATCACCGGACGGGCGCTCTACGAAGGCCGGCTCGATCTCGCGGCGGCGATTGCGATGGGGGCGCGGGTCGCATGACCGTCCGTATCCGCGTCATCCCCTGCCTCGACGTAGCCAATGGCCGCGTGGTCAAGGGCGTGAACTTCGTTGACTTGAAGGACGCGGGCGATCCCGTGGAGCAGGCGCGCGCCTATGATGCGGCGGGCGCGGACGAGCTGTGCTTTCTCGACATCTCCGCCAGCCACGAAGGGCGCGGGACGCTGCTCGACATGGTGCGGCGCACGGCGGAGGTGTGCTTTATGCCGCTCACCGTCGGCGGCGGGGTGCGCAGCGCCGAGGATGCGCGCGCGCTGCTGCTGGCAGGCGCCGACAAGGTCGCCGTCAATTCCGCTGCTGTCGCCCGGCCCGAACTCGTGGCCGAAATCGCCTCGCGCTTCGGCAGCCAGTGCGTCGTCGCCAGCGTCGATGCACGCCGCACGCCGCGGGGCAATTGGGAAATCTTCACCCACGGCGGGCGCAAGCCGACCGGGATCGACGCGGTGGAGTATGCGCGCAAAGTCGCCGATCTGGGCGCGGGCGAATTGCTCGTCACCTCGATGGACGGGGACGGGACGCAGAGGGGCTATGATCTCGATCTGACCCGCGAGATTGCGGACTCCGTCAGCGTCCCGGTGATCGCCAGCGGCGGGGTGGGGAGCCTCGATCACCTCGTCGAAGGGGTGACAAAGGGCCATGCCAGCGCGGTGCTCGCGGCGAGCATCTTCCACTTCGGCCACCACACCATCGCCGAGGCCCATGCGGCGCTCAGGGCGGCGGGGCTTCCGGCGCGCGGTTGAAATGTCGTCATTGCGAGCGTAGCGAAGCAATCCAGAGCGCCACGCCAGACGCTCTGGATTGCCGCGCGCCTGCGGTGCTCGCAATGACGAGAGAAGC
>CAZQOO010000268.1:0-2444 GCA_964594845.1 uncultured Porphyrobacter sp.
CTGGTTGCCGTCGCGCAGATCGGTCGAGAGCCAGCGCGGGGCCTTCTCGATCAGGCGGCTTGGCCACTGGCGGTCGGGCAGGTTGATCTGGCCGAAGGGACGGTACTTGACGGAAGGGTCACGGAGCATGGGCATGGAACAAAGCTCGTCGCGGGAGGTGGGGGAAGCTGCGGCGGGTTACCCTTGGGAGCGGGCCGCTCGCATCCTGCGCGCACGGCTGCCTACGCCCAAGGGCGCATAAGTCGAAGCAGCGAAAGTCCGTGTCCCGTCATCCCTTGAGCCTTTGCCGATTATTGCGCCGAGCGCAAGCCGGGATTGCGCCCAATTACCGACGCGTTCTATCCGCAGCGCGCGTCGCGGATGATGTTCTGCGCGTCGAGCATCAGGCTGAGGCGGGGATTGGTGGGGTCGGGATTGACGAAGCCGTCGGTGCCATAGGGGACGAAGCGCAGGTTGTCGGTGCGGCCGAGCGCCTTGGCGATTGCGGCGCGGGTGGGTTGATCGGCCGGTTTGCCGATGAACGGCCCCATCAGGTTGGCGCCGCAGGTCTTCGCGGCGGGATCGGTCTGGGTGCCGGCGGCGAAGGCACCGGGCGCGGCGCCGGGCAGCGGCTTGGCGACAGTGGGGGTGGCGGTGGCCTCGGGCGCAGGGCTCGCGCCCGCGTTCTGGTTGATGCGCGCGGCAAAGCTGTCGGCATCATTGGCGGCCGGATCGGGCTCGCTGCCGCAGGCAGCCAGCACGAGCACGAGGGGCAGGGCAAGGAAAGCGGGAGCAAGCTTGGTCATGATGCAAATCCGTGGGTGGGGTTTGTCTGCCCCAAGCGCGCCTTTCGTTACCTGATTATGACAGGGGACGCTTTCTCAGACGCTCGCTTGTCAACTGGTCGACCGCGGTCACGCCCATCAGCCGCATCCCACGCTCGATCTCGTCCTTGAGGATGCCGAGCGCGCGTTCGACGCCCTCCTGCCCGGCCGCCGCGAGCGCATAGAGATAGAGCCGCCCGCCCGATGCCGCGGTGGCGCCCGAGCACAGGGCTTTCAGCACATGGGTGCCGCGCCGCACGCCGCCATCGCAGATGATCTCGATTTGCCCGCCCACCGCATCGACGATTTCGGGGAGCTGGTCGAAGGGCGCGCGGCTGCCGTCCAGTTGCCGCCCGCCATGGTTCGAGATCATGATCGCATCCGCGCCGATCTCCACCGCGCGGCGCGCGTCGGCGGCGCTCATCACGCCCTTCAGGACGAAGGTGCCGCCCCATTGCTGGCGGATGCTGGCGGCGGTGTCCCAGTCCATCGAGGTATCGAGCATGGTGTTGAAATATTCCGCGATGCTCACCGCCTTGCCCGAGCCTTCGGTGACGTGAGTGTCGAGATTGGGCAGGCGGAATTTCTCGCGCAGGACATAGTCAAGCGTCCAGCGCGGGCGGGTGGCATAGCTCCAGATGCTGGCAGGCGTGAAGCGCGGCGGGGTGGTGAAGCCCGAGCGCAGGCAGCGTTCGCGCTTGCCCGAAACGATGGTGTCGACCGTCAGCGCCAACGCATCGAACTGCGCCGCCTGACACCGCTCGATCATGTGGGTGTTCAGCCCCTTGTCCTTGTGGACGTAGAGCTGGAACAGCTTGGGGCCGCTGGTCAGCGCGGCAATCTCCTCGATGCTGCGGGTCGCGAGGCTGGAGATGCCGAACCACAGGCCGAATTTCTCGGCGGCCTTTGCCACCGCGGTCTCGCCCTGCCAGTGGAAGGCGCGTTGCACCGCGGTGGGCGAGAGCATCAGGGGAAGGGCGGACCTGCGGCCGAGGATCATGCAGGAGGTGTCGATGTTCTCCACCCCCGCGAGCACGTCCGGCACCAGATCGACGTGATCGAAGGCGGCGGTGTTCCTCGCCTTGGTCAGCTCGTCATCGGCTGCCCCGTCGATATAGTCGAACACAGGGAAGGGCAGGCGCGCCTTCGCCAGCGCGCGGAAATCGTCGATATTGTGGCAATCGGTCAGGCGCATGAGCGTGATGTCGCGCGAAGGGGAGCGCCGGGCAAGCCCGATGCGCTCCCCTTGTGCCTCGTCGCCTTCAGTTCTTGGCCTTGTCGACCAGCTTGTTGGCCGCGATCCACGGCATCATGGCGCGCAGGCGTTCGCCGGTCTGCTCGATCGGGTGGGCGGCGGCCTGCTTGCGCGCGGCCTTGAGTTCGGGCTGGCCGGCGCGGTTGTCGAGCACGAAGTTCTTCACGAAACGGCCCGACTGGATGTCGGCCAGCACGCGCTTCATCTCGGCCTTGGTTTCATCCGTGATGATGCGCGGACCCGTCGTGATGTCGCCATACTCGGCGGTGTTCGAGATCGAATAGCGCATGTTGGCGATGCCGCCTTCATAGAGCAGGTCGACGATCAGCTTGGTTTCGTGGAGGCACTCGAAATAGGCCATTTCGGGGGCGTAGCCGGCCTCGACC
>CAZQOO010000269.1:0-2427 GCA_964594845.1 uncultured Porphyrobacter sp.
GCCGATCAGGACGGGCGCGGGGTCCAGTTTGCCGAGAGCCTGCTGCGCCCGATCTGGGAGGACGGGCTCGACATTTCCTCGCCCGAGGCCATCGGCGCGGCGGTGAGCGCGGCGGGCTTCGACGCCGCCGACCTGTTCGCCCGCGCGACTAGCGACGAGGTGAAACAGGGCCTCGCCGCCAACACCGACAAGGCGGTCGCGCGCGGCGCCTTCGGCATCCCGACCATGTGGGTGGACGGGACGGAGATGTTCTTCGGCAAGGAGCGGCTCGGGCAGATCGAGGAGTTGCTGGCGAAGGGGTGAGGGGCGGGCGCGGTCAGGCGCCGGCGGTGCCAATGGCTGCAAGCGGCTGGCGAGCAAACGCTTTCTCCCGTATCGTCGTCTCATGCGAAAGATCGTCCTTGCTGTCCTTGCCGGTTCGGCACTTGCGTCACCCGTCCGGGCGGAACCGAGCCTCGAACAGGGTTTCGACGGTGCGCTGCGCGGCTGCGAGGAATGGGTGCTGAATCCTGCCAGCTGGGCCGAGGGAACCGGTCCCTTCCTCGAAGCGGTCGGACTTGGGGCCCGGATGCAACGTGTTGACCGCGTGGAGGAAGTGAACCTCCCGCCTCCTCAACTCAGACGCGCGAACCACTACTGGCGCATCAATTCGGCCCCGAATGCGGGCTACGTGCTTGTTATTTCCGACCAATTGCCGATGTGCCACATCACGGGCGGCGGCGGCGTGGATCTCCAGCCGAGTATCGAGAGTGTCCTTGCATCGGACGACTTCAAACTGCGCTGGCAGTCCGAAACGTCGACGGCGCAGAACGGCATGACAACGTCCGTTTTCCGGAGCAGGAAAGAGCCGGCCTTGTCCATCATCGTCAGCCGGGCAGGAAAAGCGGGTGAACGATTGGACCGGGTTCAGGTTGTGGCAACTGCCGTCTTCGATATCGGCAACTGACCGGCGCGACGCTCCCGCACCCGGCCTCACCCCGTCGTCACATCCTCCAGCGGCACATCCATAACCGGATAGCGCCGCCAATCGGCCCAGTCGTAGTGCCACCATTCGTTGGGGAGGGGGACGAAGCCCTCGGCCACCATCCATTCCTCCAGCATCCGGCTCGCCGCCAGCGCCTCTGCGGGGGCGGCGGTGTTGCTGCGGTAGGCGGCGGGGGTGAAGTCGTCATAGGGGCTGGGCATGGTGACCTCGACGCCGCCGCGGTGCAGCGAGAGGTCGATCGAACAGCCGCGGTTGTGGCGCGATCCGGTGCTGGGGTTCGCGACGAATTCGCGGCTCTCGGGCGGGGTCTGGTCCCACATCGCCTTGGTGATGCGCCAGGGGCGGTAGGCGTCGAAGACGAGCAGGCCATAGCCCGCCGCCTCGGCCCGGGTCTGGACGCGGGACAGCGCCTCGGCCACGGGTCGCTGCGCCACCGCGCGGGCGACGGGGTAGAGCACCCGGCCCATGAAGTTGCCGGGCGTCGCATAGCGGATGTCGAACCTGAGGCGCGGATCCAGCCGCGCAAGATCGACCAGATCGGGCGCAAGGTCTGCCGCCGGGTCGATCGGCATGGCCAGCACCGGACCGCCGCGCCCCGCGCATCCGCCGAGCACCCCCGCCACCACGCCCGCCGCAAGCCCGCGCAGCACCGAGCGCCGGGTCGGGAGCGGGGCGGTTCCGGAGGGCAGGGCGGTCATGGCGAGGACACATAGGCCAGCGACAGGGCCACTGCCACCTGCGATTCTTCGCCCCCTTCGGGATACAGCGGGGATTACCTGCGTTGAGGCTCTTGTGGCGCGATGCAGAATCGCTACCTTGGGGCACGATATGAAGGAATTCTTCCAGCACGCTGCCACGACCGACGGGGTGACCGTCCGGGTCGCCGTCAACTACCTCCCGGAGCAGTCGCATCCGGAGGCGGGCAAGTGGTTCTGGGTCTATCACATCCGCATCGAGAACGGCAGTCACGAGCCGCTGCGCCTGCGCACCCGCCACTGGCGCATCACCGACGGGCGCGGGATGGTGAACCATGTTGATGGCGAGGGCGTGGTCGGCGAACAGCCGCTGCTCGCCCCCGGCCAAAGCCACGACTATGTCTCGGGCTGCCCGCTGACGACCCCGTTCGGCTCGATGGAGGGGTTCTACACCTTCCAGCGCCCCGACGGATCGCCGTTCGAGGTGCGCATCCCCTTCTTCCCGCTCTCCGCGCCCGAGACGGCCGAGGGGCGGTCCCCGCGCTGACCCTCGCGGGCTTGCGATAAGCCCTTGTCGGGCCTAATTCGGCCAGCGTGAAGCGCACCCATCTCCCCCTCAATGCCCTGCGCGTGTTCGACGCGGCCGCGCGGCATCTCTCCTTCACCCGCGCCGCGGACGAGCTCGCCGTCACCCCCGCCGCCGTGGGCCAGCAGATCCGCGCATTGGAGGACGTGCTCGGCGTGGTC
>CAZQOO010000270.1:0-2417 GCA_964594845.1 uncultured Porphyrobacter sp.
TGTTGTTGGTGAAGGCGAGGACGTTCTCGTAATAGGAATCGTTCCATTCGAGCGCGACGTCGATGCCGATCCCGTCCTTCTCGGCCGACACGGCGATCGGCTCGGGGATCAGCGCCTGCTTGTTGCGGTCGAGATACTTCACGAAGGCTGCGATCCCGCCCTCGTAGTAGAGATCGTGCTCGACCACTTCCTCGTGACGCAGATCGCGCAAGCAGATGCGCACGCCCGAGTTGAGGAAGGCCAGTTCGCGGTAGCGGTGTTCGAGCTTCTCGAAATCGAACTCGGTGACGTTCTTGAAGGTGTCGTGGCTGGCCTTGAAGGTCACGCGGGTGCCCTTCTTGCCTGCGGGCGCATCGCCCTTCACCACCAGCGGCGCGACAGCATCGCCGTGCTCGAAGCGCATCCAGTGCTCAAGCCCATCGCGCCAGATGGTGAGTTCGAGCCATTCGGACAGGGCATTGACCACCGACACGCCGACGCCGTGGAGGCCGCCCGAGACCTTGTAGGCGTTGTCGTCCGAGGTGTTCTCGAACTTGCCGCCCGCGTGGAGCTGGGTCATGATGACTTCGGCGGCCGAAACGCCTTCTTCAGGATGCATGCCCGTCGGGATGCCGCGGCCGTTATCTTCCACCGAAACCGAGCCGTCGGGGTTCAATTCGATCAGAACGAGGTCGCAATGACCCGCCAACGCCTCGTCGATGGCGTTGTCCGAAACTTCAAAGACCATGTGATGCAGGCCCGACCCGTCGTCGGTGTCGCCGATATACATGCCCGGCCGCTTGCGGACCGCATCGAGGCCCTTCAGAACCTTGATCGAATCCGCGCCATATTCGTTGGCGTTGGGCAGCTTGGCGGGGGTCTGGTTGCCAGTGTCAGGGGTGGTATCGTCCATGGCCCATCATATAGGGGCTAGGGCGCGGAAACCCAACTGCGGGAGGGCCGCTAGCGGGGCTTTTCCACGGGTGACAAGGGCGGTTCGTCGAGCCTTTCAGAAGGCGGAGCGGAAATGCACCTTGCCCTGCCACATCGTCGCATCGAACAGTGGCATCATCGCGCCGCGCGTGGTCGCGTCGAACTGGGTCACGTGGCACTGCGCGGCGGCCTTGGCGGCGTCGAGGTCCTCGGGGGTGTAGCGGATGGTCTCGGTCAGCAGTTTCGGATCGGTTTCGGCCCATTGCGCCATCTCGGGCACCGGCGGCAGGCGCCCGGCAGGGATCCCGACATAGAGGAGGGGCGGCCGGTATTCGGTCGCCAGCGACTGCATCGTCTGGCTCACCAGCGCGCTCACCATGCGGTGATCGGCGTGGCCATAGCCGCCATCCGGCCCCCATGTCAGCACGAGTCCGGGATCGAGTTCGACATAGGCCTGCGCAAACTGCGCAAGAAACCGCTGGGCCGGTGCATCGGGCGACTGTGGGGACAGGGCGATCGTCCCGTCACCCACGCCTTCGAGGAAGTGCGCCTCTGTGCCCAATGCCTTGGCCGAGCACTCCGCCTCGGCCCGCCGCACTTCGCCCAGCTCGGGGCCGCGTTCGCGGGTGGTGACGCCCGGCCCCTGATCGCCGGTGGTGGCGAACAGGATCGTCACCTTGCGCCCCTGCCGCGCCAGCGATGCAATGGCCGGAGCCATGGTCAGCTCGTCATCGGGATGGGCGACCACCACCATCACCGGGCGGGACGGTTCGGCAGCGGTGCCGGAGGCAGCCAAGGGCAGCGCGGCGAACGCGATCAGGGCGGCGCGAGTGTTCATGGGTCCCTCTCCTCTCGCGGCGTTTCCTGCCACTTGTGCCAGCCGCCTTGCAAATCCTTGCGCCATGCGGGCCGGTGATTATGCATGGCCGCCATGAGCAGAGAGACAATGATGAACCGCCTTGCCGAGCCTTTCGGCAGCTTCCCCGAGATCCTGATGGAATGGTCGCGCCTCAAGGGCGACGTGTTGGCGCTGCGCGACGACAATCGCGAGGTCTACTGGGCCGAGCTGGTCGGGCTGGTCGAGCGGCTGGCGGCGCGGCTGGTGGAGACCGGGCTGCAACGCGGACAGTCGGTGGCGATCCTCGGGACGTCCACCGTGGAATACGCGCTGGTGTTTCTCGCGGCGGTGCGCGCCGGGGGCGTGGCCGCGCCGCTCACCACCAGCGCCAGCCCCGAGCAGCTTGAGGGGATGGCCAAGGATTCGGGCGCGATCCATCTGTTCATCGACGCCGCCAAGGCGGCGGAATTGGGGCCGGACTTCATGGCCGATCTGATCCGTGTGCCCTTGGAGAGCATCGACCAGTGGATGGCCCCTCCCGGCAGCCGCGCACCCGATTTCGTGCCGGAGCCGAAAGACCCGTTCAACATCATCTATTCCTCCGGCACCACCGGCATCCCCAAGGGCATCGTCCATTCCCACCAGATGCGCTGGCGGCAATTCGCCG
>CAZQOO010000271.1:0-2386 GCA_964594845.1 uncultured Porphyrobacter sp.
ACCAGCTTCGAGCATATGTTCTCGGCGCTGAACACCAACGTCATCGAATATCCGGTGGTGGTGAAGGCCGACGTGCAGGGCTCGGTCGAAGCGATCGTTAACGCGCTCCACGCGCTGTCGAACGACGAGATCAAGGTGCGCGTGCTCAATGCCGGCGTCGGGGCGATCACTGAAAGCGATGTGCTGCTGGCAGCGGCCTCGAAGGCGCCGATCATCGGCTTCAACGTGCGTCCCAATGCCAAGGCGCGCGATCTGGTGAAGCGCGACGGGGTGCGGATGATGTATTACGATGTCATCTACCACCTGACCGAGGAAGTCGCCAAGGAGATGGCCGGCGAGCTCGGGCCGGAGCGGATCGAAACCGTGGTCGGCCGTGCCGAGGTCAAGCAGGTGTTCCCGGCGGGCAAGAAGGACAAGGCGGCGGGTCTGCTGGTGCTGGAAGGCGCGATCCGCAAAGGCCTGTTCGCGCGTCTCACCCGCGCTGACGTTATCGTCTCGGCCACCAAGATCGCCTCGCTCAGGCGCTTCAAGGACGACGTCGACGAAGTGCGCGCAGGGCTCGAATGCGGCGTGGTGCTGGAAGACACCAACGACATCAAGCCGGGCGACATGCTCGAAGTCTTCTCGGTCGAGGAGCGTGAGCGGACGCTGTGAACGAGAACGCCTACTATCCCGAAGATGCCGGGCAGTCGCCGCACACGGCGCTGCTCGGCAGCGAGTTCGTCAGCTTTGACGAGAGCACGCAGACCGCGACCATGCGCTTCACCGTAAAGCGCGAGATGACCACCTGGCGCGGCGGCGTGCAGGGCGGTCTGGTCGCGGGCTATCTCGATGACGTGATGGGCTATGCCTATGTCGCGGCCACCGGCGGCGTGATGGCCCCGCTCAATCTCGAAATCTCGATGAGCCTCATCCGCCTGATCCCGGAAGGGCCGCTTATCGGCAAGGGCCGGGTGGTGCGCGCCGGGCAGCGGGTGATCTTCCTCGAGGGCGAGTTGCTCGCCGAAGACGGCACGCTCCACGCCCGCGCCACTTCGACTGCAATCCCCACGCCGAGGCCGACGCCGACCGAAACCGGAATGGAGCGATAATGCCCGAGGGCGACCGGCGCTATCTGGCGCTGCTGGGCAGCATCAATGTGGGCGGCAACCGGATCGCCATGGCCGATCTCAAGCTTGCGCTGGAGGAGGCCGGGTTTCGCGACGTTGTGACGGTTGCAGCCAGCGGCAATGTCATTCTGAGCGACCACCGCGATCCGGCCAGCATTGAAGTCGCGCTCGAAGGCGTGATTGCCGCGCGCTACGGGTTCAAATCCTGCGCCATGGTCCGCACTCGCGATCAGGTGCGCGCCGCGATTGACGAAAACCCGTTCCACGGCACCGGTCCGCAGCATGGGTCAGACAGGATGGTCCACTCGATCTTCCTGAGCCAGCAACCCGACCGTGCAGATTTCGATCAGCTTTTGGCGGACCACCGCGCCAGAGGCGGCGAGCGGTTGGCGATGGGTGACCGCGTGCTATTTCTCGATTATGTCCACGGGGTCGGCGTGTCGGACCTGTCGAACAAGACGCTGGAGCGCAGGCTCCGCTGCAAGGGCACAGCGCGCAACATGAACTCGCTCAAGAACCTCCTGTCGAAGATGACCTGACGCCATGGCCGCCAAGCAACCCTTTACCGCCGAGCAGCAATCGGTTCGCGTCCTCAAGGTGGGCGAGCGGGTGCGGCATATCCTTTCGGAACTGCTGGCGCGCGGCGAGGTGCATGACGATATCGTCAGCGCGGCACATATCTCGGTGACCGAGGTGCGCATGACCCCCGATCTGCGCCACGCGACCGCCTATGTGAAGGCGTTGCTGGGGGCGGGGCCTAAGGTCTCGGACGATGATGTCGTCCACGCCCTGCGCCAGAACACCGCCTTCCTCCAGCGCGAAGTCGCCCAGCGGCTGGGGCTCAAATTCGCGCCCAAGCTCAAGTTCCGCAAGGACGAAAGCTTTGCCGAGGCTGACCGGATCGAGGCGCTGCTGCGCGATCCCAAGGTCGCGCGCGATCTTGACGGCGAGGACGAGGAATAGTCCTCGCTACCGCGGCACCATCCGTGCCCGCAATGTGATGTCGACCTTGTTGCCGACGATCAGCTGATAGGACTTCATCCCGAATTCGCGCCGGTCGATGGTGGTGGTGCCGGTGAAGCTGACCGGCTTGCCCTGCAGCGCCAGCGGATCGGCGTCGAAAGTGACGGCCAGCGTCTGCGGCCGCGTCACGCCGCGCGCGGTGAGTTCGCCCGACACGGTGCCACGCGTCGGGCTCGACAGCTTCAGCGAGCGTCCGATAAAGCGGATGCTGGGATATTTCTCCACCCAGAAGAACTTGTCGCCGCGCAGCCGGG
>CAZQOO010000272.1:0-2385 GCA_964594845.1 uncultured Porphyrobacter sp.
AAAAATCATGGCCGTCACACTCGGTGACGTGCCAGCCGGTCGCGATGTAGCGCGCCTTGATGTCCTCCGAGGTCGACAGATCGGTCGCGCCGTCGATGGTGATGCGGTTATCGTCCCACAGCACGTTCAATTTGCCGAGGCCGAGGTGGCCAGCGAGCCCGATCGCCTCGTGGTTGATGCCCTCCATCAAGCACCCGTCGCCCGCGATCACCCAGGTGCGGTGATCGACCAGATCGTCACCGAACACGGCATTGAGATGCCGCTCGGCCATCGCCATGCCCACCGCCATCGCGATCCCCTGCCCCAGCGGGCCGGTGGTGCATTCCACCCCGTCGAGCAGGAAGTTTTCCGGGTGACCGGCACAGGGGCTGGAGAGCTGGCGGAAATTGCGGATGTCCTCGATCGTCGGCGCGGCATAGCCCGTGAGATAGAGCAGGCTGTAAATCAGCATCGAGCCATGGCCGGCCGAAAGCACGAAGCGGTCGCGATCGGCCCAGTGCGG
The DNA here is from genome assembly GCA_964594845.1 of uncultured Porphyrobacter sp. GTDB lineage: Bacteria > Pseudomonadota > Alphaproteobacteria > Sphingomonadales > Sphingomonadaceae > Erythrobacter. The sequence continues at coordinate 503 of CAZQOO010000272.1, forward strand.
CGCGGCCGGATCGAACTTGAGGTGGCCGGTGTAGAGCACCGTCGCCACATCGGCCATGCCCATCGGCATGCCCGGATGGCCCGAATTGGCTGCCTCGACCGCATCCATCGACAGGGCGCGGATGGCATTGGCCATGAGCGGCAGGCGGGCGGGTTCGATCGTCATGGGCGCGCGTGTCTCCTGATGCTGCTCCGGCGCCTGCGGCTGCGGCCCGGAGCCTGACCGTCGGCCACGCTGGGCCTTCGGGCGATTCGATCCCTCGATTGCGGCTGTGCCATTGCCGAGCCATCGGGAGAGGTCAACCTTGCGTGCACGCGCGATGCGCAGCGCGCTGCGCATGACTTATCAACAGGCCGCCCCAAGGCTTTGCGCGCGCGGGGCTATCTTGGTATTTCACCACCATGAACGCCGACCGCATCGAGCGTGCGCTGGAGCGCATCGAGGCCGCGATGGAGCGGATGGATGCCGCGCGCGAGGCAGCGCTGGCAGCCGCCGCGCAGCCTCCCGCCGGTTCGGCGCGGGTGGTTGAACTGGTCAACGCGCATGAGAAGCTGCGCGAACAAGTCTCCGAAACCCTTCGTGAACTCGACGATCTGATCGGCAAGCTGGAAGAATAGACCGCCCATGAGCACTGTCACGCTGACGATCGGGCCGAAATCCTATTCCATCGCCTGTGCCGATGGCGAGGAAGCGCATATCGAGGCGCTGGGCGCGATGATCGCGGAGAAATACGCGCTGCTCGGCGCTTCGCGCGCGCCGCTTGAGGCGCAGAACCTGCTGTTTGCTGCGCTGTTCCTCGCCGACGAGCTGGCCGAGGCGCGCAAGGGCAAGCCCGCCGCCGCTCCTGCTGCCGCGGCCGACGAGACGCCAGCGCTGAGGGCCGAGATCGCGCGGCTCGAAGCCGATCTGGCGGAGGCGCGCAAGGCGCCGCCCGCTTCGCCTGCACCGCAGGGAGATCTGTTCGGCGGCCCGGATGCCTCGGCGCTGCTCGCCGAACGGCTTGAAGCCCTCGCCACCCGCGCCGAAGCCGGGGCAGCGGCGCTTGAAGCGGCGGGCGCGAGCGCCTAGATAGGCAGGCGGCGGGACTGCCCGGCACGAGCCGATTGAATATCCCTGAGGCTATAAGTAATCCAAATGGGAGCTGTCCCTGTCCCTGTCTGCCGGTTCGTCCGGAAGGCTCGGGTATACGGCGCCCACCTGACGTACCACGCGTCAGAGGATTTCTAGCGCAAACGACCCATGGTGGTTCCGCCACGTTTTTGTTTTTCGCACCCGCATCCGCGGGTGCGTCCTCGGTGCTGTTTCCTTCGCTACGCTTCGGAGCACCTGCGGCTCGGCCGCTTGGCCTCGCGGCCCTGTGGGCCGATTGACGCATTGAAGCGAGGTTGAAAAGGCGCGTTCAGACCAAGCCCCGTTCGGGCTGAGCTTGTCGAAGCCCCGTTCTTCTGTTTGAGCAGGCCGGTGAACCAGAAAGACCAACTCCGCCGCACCCTGCGCGCCGCGCGCCGCGCTCACGTCGAGGCTCTGCCCCATTCCATCCGCGGGCTGCTGTTCCGTCGTCCGCCGGCCCCGCTGCTGGCGCGGATCGGGGACGAGGCGGTGATCGGGCTCTATCATGCGTCGGTCTATGAAGCCCCCGCCGGTGGCTATGCGCGCTTCTTCCACGAGGCCGGGCACAGTCTCGCCCTGCCCTGCTTTGCCGCAGCCGATGCGCCGATGGCCTTCGCCCGCCATGGCGATCCCCATGGGGAAAGCGATCTTGAGGCCGGCCCTTTCGGTATCCTCCAGCCTGCTGCCGGGGCCGAGCCGCTGGTGCCCGACATCCTGTTCGTCCCGCTGGTCGGCTTCACCGCCGCAGGCGCGAGGCTCGGGCAAGGCGGCGG
>CAZQOO010000273.1:0-2356 GCA_964594845.1 uncultured Porphyrobacter sp.
CCCGAATGGGCGCCGCAGGACTGGATCTGGATCGGTTTCCCGCACCTGGCCGAGGAGTGGCCGGGCTGGCTTGAACCGGCGCAGGCGCAGATGGCTGCCTTCGCGAGCGCCGTGGCGGAGAGCGGACAGCAGGTGCGGCTGCTGGTGCGCGACGAAGCCAACGAGGCCCGCGCGCGCCAGCTGGTCAGCAGCAAGGTGACGCTCGAACGCCGCGTCTATGGCGACATCTGGCTGCGCGACACCGGGCCGCTGGTGGTGACGCACGCGGACGGCACGCGCACCGCGCGAAGGTTCGGGTTCAATGGCTGGGGTGGCAAGTATCTGATGCCCGGCGATCAGGAGGTCGGCGAGATCATCGCGCGTGATGCAGGGCTTGCGATCACGCACGCACCGATGATCCTCGAAGGCGGGGCAGTGGACGGCGACGGCACCGGGCTCGTCGCCACCACCGAACAATGCCTGCTCAACCCCAACCGCAACCCGCAGATGACGCGCGCCGAAATCGAGGCAGAACTGGGGGCGCAGCTCGGCTTCACCCGCGTGCTGTGGCTCGGCGATGGCCTCGTCAACGATCACACCGACGGGCATGTCGACAACCTTGCGCGCTTCGTCGCGCCGAACCGGCTGGTGGTCCCTGAGGCGACCGGCACAAACGATCCCAACGCCGAAATCTATGCCGACGCCGCCGCGCGCGCCGCGGCAGCCGGGGTCGAGGTGGTGCGCATCCCCTCGCCCGGGCTGATGACCCGCGACGGGGTGATCGAGCCGGCGAGCTATGTGAACTTCGCGATCACGACGCATCTGGTGGTGGTGCCGACCTTCGGCAGCCCTCATGATGCGGAAGGCGTGGCGGCGATTGCCGCGCTGTTCCCGGATCGCGAGTGCGTGGGCCTGCCGGGCGCAGCCGTGCTGGCGGGCGGCGGCGGGTTCCATTGCGCCAGCCAGCAGATGCCCTCGGCGGCGGCGCAGGGCGCTTAACGCTTCGTTAGGAACTTGGGGCGATGTTGCGCCGCATGAACCGTGCGATCGCCCTTGCCGCCCCGCTTGCCGCTGCCACTGGCCGGGTCGACCCGCTTGAGGTGGCGCGCAGCCTGATCGTGCTCGGCTGCGCAGCGGCGCTCATTCTCGCCGGCCAGCCGCTGCCGTTCTGACCTAGAACAGCCGCACCAGCGCGCCAAGCGCCGCAGCGCCCAGCACCACGCCCACCATAGTCCGCCATGCGGGATCGCTGATGCGCCCCGACACGGCCAACCCCAACCGGTTGCCGATCAGGATCACTGGCAGCAGCAGGACGGCGAACAACGCCAGATCGGCGTGCAGCAGGCCCATCCAACCCGCCGCGACCAGTCCGGCACCGGCAGCGATGGTGAAGATCAGCAACATCGAGGCCTTGATCGTCACCCGCGGCAATTCACGTCCTGCGTAATAGGGCACCACCGGCGGGCCGGGCATCCCGGCATAACCCGTCATGAGACCGCTCACCACACCCACCGCTCCGGTCAACAGCCGCCCCGGCACCGCGCCCGGCCGGCGCGGCAGCAGGATCGCAACAAAAGCACTGAGCGCGATCAGCGCGATCACCAGCCGTGCAATATCCGCGCCGGTGACCGTCAGCGCAACAAGGCCAAGCGGGGTCGTCAGCACCACCAGCGCGCAGATGCTCCACGCGCTGCGCTCGGCATCGCGCACCAGCCGCGGGAGTTCGGTGAGGCCGATCAACAGCGACAGGCAGTTGCCCATCACCACTGCCGCGACCGGTGGTAGGGCCAGAGCCAGCACCGGCACCAGTAGGATCGCCATGCCGAAGCCGGTCAGCCCGCGCACGAAGGACGCCCCCAGCGCGGCCAGCACCGCCACCGCGAGTTGCAGCGCGGTGAAGCCCGCCAGCAGGTCCATGGCCCGGCGCGTCAGCCTGCGGCGAGGTCAGGCGGGGTGCCCTCACGCCGCAGCATCGCGATGGCCTCGGCGAGCGGCATCACCTTCTGGTGCTCCGCGCCCAGCGTCCGCACCGCGACGGTGCCCTCCTCGGCCTCGCGCTTGCCGACCACCAGCAGGTGCGGGACCTTGGCGAGGGAGTGTTCGCGGACCTTGTAGTTGATCTTCTCGTTGCGGGTGTCGGTCTCGACCCGGATGCCCGCCGCGCGCAGCTGGGCGGCGACGTCCTCGGCATAGTGATCAGCGTCCGACACGATGGTCGCCACCACCGCCTGAACCGGAGCAAGCCATGCCGGCAGGCGTCCGGCGAAGTGCTCGATCAGGATGCCGATGAAGCGTTCATACGAACCGAAGATCGCGCGGTGGAGCATCACCGGGCGGTGCTTCTCGCCATCCTCGCCGATGTAATGCGCATCGAGCC
>CAZQOO010000274.1:0-2284 GCA_964594845.1 uncultured Porphyrobacter sp.
CACCGCCACCGTCTCGATCCCCATCTCGTGCGCCGCGCGGTGGATGCGCAGCGCGATCTCGCCGCGATTGGCGATCAGGATGCGTTTGATGCCCATGATCTTAGGAGATCACCACCAGCGGCTGGTCGAATTCGACCGGCTGGGCGTTCTCGATCAGGATGGCGGAGACCGTGCCGGACTTGGGCGCGGTGATCGGATTCATCACCTTCATCGCCTCGACGATCAGCAGGGTGTCGCCTTCCTTCACGCTCTTTCCGACCGCGATGAAGTTAGCAGCGCCCGGTTCCGGCGCGAGGTAGCAGGTGCCGACCATCGGCGACTTGACCGCGTTCTTCATGTCCGGGCCAGCCGGCGCTGCGGCTTCCGCCGGAGCAGGCGCTGCGGCAGCAGGGGCCGGAGCGGCAGCGGCAGGCGCGGCAGCATAGACCGGCGCGGCCGCAGCGACCGCGCCGCGCGAAACGCGGATCTTGCGGTCGTCATCCTCGACCTCGATCTCGGTGAGGCCGGTTTCGTTGAGCAGTTCAGCGAGCTCGCGCACCAGCGCGGTGTCGATGTTCATGCCCGACTTGCGCCCGTTTGCCTTGCCGGATTGGCCAGCGTCGTTTGCCATGTATGCCCCTTATAGAATTCTTTGCGCCCGAAACTGCGCCCGTAAACCGCGAGCGTCTATTGCGGCCAATTGCGGCAGGCAAGTGGCAGCCGTGCAAAATGTGAAACTTGGGTGACGATTTCAGACCTGTCCCGACGCTACGGCTTCCAGCGCGATGATGTAGGAGCGCGCGCCGTGGCCCTCGACCGTCAGCGCTGCGCCCATGCCGACATAGGAGAGGTGGCGGAAGGGCTCGCGGGTCTTGGGATCGGACAGGTGCACCTCGACCACCGGCGTGCGGATCGCCTTGATCGCGTCCAGCAGCGCGATCGAGGTGTGGGTATAGGCCGCCGCATTGAGCAACACCGCCCGCGCACCCTCTGCTTGGGCTTCGTGCAGCCAGTCGACCAGCATCCCTTCATGATTGGTCTGGCGCATGTCGATTTCGAGCCCGAGTTCGCGGGCGCGGTCTTCGAGCTGGCCTGCGATATCATCGAGCGTGGTGGTGCCGTAGATCTCCGGCTCGCGCGTGCCGAGGAGATTGAGGTTGGGGCCGTTGAGGACGTAGACGAGGTTGGTCATGCTGGCGGGGATAGCGGGAAGGGGCGGGGCGGGGAAGGGTGTGCGGACGAATGGTCGAATTGCCGCTATCCTACGTTGCTGATACCATTCGGGAATGGCATTCCAGACGAGTTCAAGGTCCCGCAAATTCGGATGTGCGATGGTCCTGCTCTTGGGTCTGGCCTTACCCCTTTTGCCGATCGGCTGTATGGCAGGCGGGCCTTACACCGAGGCACTGCCGCAGCCATTCGATGCCGAGCGTTGGAAGTCTGCCGACACCTGGGGCGACACTCGCTGCGCAATGATCGTCGATCTTTTGTATCGCAAAGGGCTGGAGGGCCGAACCCGCGCCGAGGTGATAGGCTTGCTTGGCCAGCCCGAAGATGAGCGCGGAGACGCAGAACTCGGCCATTGGCACCTTTGTCCGAGCTTTATGGACATATGGATTCTTGAGGTCCGCTGGGAAAACGGCCGGGTTGCCGGTGCTTGGGTCAGGGATACCTAACGGTCCACCCCTTTGACCTTCCCCCACTGGCGCGCCGCCGTGTAGCCGAGGTAGCCGGTGCCGAAGAGCGCGTAGAGCGGCTCGGGCAGGCCTGCGAGATAGGCGTTCATCCCCGCCGCGATGTCGCGCGCGGCCACCGGGTTGAAGGCGGAGAGCACCCCCATCGGCAGCGCGGCGAGCAGCAGGATGTACATCACATAGAGGAAGCTCGGCCGGGCGCGGCTGGTCCAGGGGTCGGCCGAATTGGCCTCGGCGACGATCGCCTGAAGCTGCGTTTCGAGCATCTGCATTTCCTGCGTGCCCTGCAGCGCGATCAGTTCGAGCTTGGCTTTCGCCTGCGCTTCCTTGTCAGGGATGATCTTGTCGATGATCGAGGCGATGGGGCCGATGAGGACGTCGATGAGGGCCATGTGGTGCGCTCCTTGGCTGCGAGTCGCACGAAAATGACCAATTCGGTTAAAGTAGGAAAACGAATTAACCTATTTTTCGCCCACTTCGGCGAGCAGCCGCTGTGCCAGCACCAGATGCGGGCGGTCGAGCATCGCGCCGTCGAGCGCCACCACGCCTGCACCGGGGTGATCGGCGAAGGCCTGCACCACCGCGCGCGCATGGGCCAGTTCCTCGGCGCT
>CAZQOO010000275.1:0-2268 GCA_964594845.1 uncultured Porphyrobacter sp.
CTTCGTCTACGTGCCCGAAGGCGTGCGCTGCCCGATGGAGCTCAGCACCTATTTCCGCATCAACGCCGAAAACACCGGCCAGTTCGAACGCACGCTGATCATCGCCGACAAGGGCGCTTACGTGAGCTACCTCGAAGGCTGCACCGCGCCGATGCGCGACGAGAACCAGCTCCACGCCGCGGTGGTGGAACTGGTCGCGATGGACGATGCCGAGATCAAGTATTCGACCGTGCAGAACTGGTATCCCGGCAATGCGGAAGGGAAAGGCGGGATCTACAACTTCGTCACCAAGCGCGCGCTGTGCCAGGGGGACCGCTCGAAGGTCAGCTGGACGCAGGTCGAGACCGGCAGCGCGGTGACGTGGAAATATCCCTCCTGCGTCCTCAACGGCGAGGATTCTGTGGGCGAGTTCTACTCGGTCGCGGTCACCAACAATTACCAGCAGGCCGACACCGGCACCAAGATGATCCACAACGGCAAGAACAGCCGCTCGACGATCATCTCCAAGGGGATTTCGGCGGGCAAGTCGAACAACACCTATCGCGGCCTCGTCCGCGTCGGCCCGACCGCGAGCGGCGTGCGCAACTTCACCCAGTGCGACAGCCTGCTGCTCGGCGATCAATGCGGGGCGCACACCGTGCCCTATATCGAGGTCAAGAACCCCAGCGCCCAGATCGAACACGAGGCGACCACCAGCAAGATCAGCGACGAACAGCTGTTCTATGCGATGCAGCGCGGGCTTGGCGAAGAGGAAGCCGTGGCGCTGATCGTCAACGGCTTTGCCAAGGACGTGCTGAAAGAGCTGCCGATGGAGTTTGCCGTCGAAGCGCAGAAGCTGCTGGCGATTTCGTTGGAAGGTTCGGTCGGATGAAGGCCACTCGCTTCACCCGTCATGCTGAACTCGTTTCAGCATCCATACTGCCTCAAGCGCGGACAGCGCGTGCGGAGAAATGGACCCTGAAACAAGTTCAGGGTGACGAAGCTGGTTTAGTTGAAGGGAGTGTGGGGTGAGCGCGCTCGTCCGCTTCCCACTGGTGCAGGCTAGTTTGGCGACTGCCCCGACGCTGGTTGTCGCCCTCGCCGCTTTCTGGAATCGGGAGGCAATCTTTCTGATTCCACAGACCTTATTGGCATCCGTCGCGGCCAGCGCTGTTTCTACTGTTCGGGCGAACCGTCAGTGGGGACTTCATGGCTTACTGGCTGGAATGATCGCGATCGTTCTGTCCTTCATCACATTCATATTGCTGGTCGACTAATGACAGAACGCAAGACCCTCGCCCTCAACCCTGAGGCCGCATCCACCGCCGAAGCCCCCGCGCTCAAGAAGAAGGGGCGCGGGTGGGAGATTTCGGAGAAGCGCCTCGATGCGCTGCACGAACAGGCCCGGGAACTCCGCCGCCATTCGTCCGAAGCGCATAAGGCGCTCGCCGCCAAGTTCGCGGCGGCCGACATGGGCCGCTACACGTTCAAGCGCCACGCGGTGGTCGGCTCGGCGATTGTCGATTTCAACTGCCACAACTTGGGCCTCGCGCTGGCGATCGACGAGGAGGGCCAGAACGACACCCTCGCCAAGCGCCGCGACAAGAGCCTCGAGGCCGTCGGCATCCGGGTGATGCGTATCGCCGCCGCCGACATCCTCAATGACATGGACGCCGTGCTCCAGCGCCTCACCATCGCCATGCGCGAACGCATCGCCGAGAAGAAGGAAGCTGCCCGCGCGCACAAGGCGGCCAATCCCAAGCAGACCTATTCGCGCCCCAAGCCGCGTAGCGAGAACGAACCCCAGAAGCCCCGGAGCCGCAAGCCGTGATCCTCGCCTCTCTCCTTGCCCTTCAGGCCGTCGGTGAAGCGGCCATCGCTGTCAAGAACGACAATCCCGAGACCTGGACGGTCGAATATCCGCGCCTGATCCAGCCCTTTGTGCAGGACTACCGACGCTGCCTGAAGGTCACCAATCGCACCGTCACCGGCATCGCCAATTTCGAAGCGCAGCACGCCGCCGATCTGCCCCGCTGCGCCGAACGCCGCACCAAGGCGATTGCCGATTCCAACGCCGCGCTGGCGGGCGCCAAGACGACGATGACTCCGCAAGAGGTCGACGAACTGTTCGCCAATATCGGCCGCATCCATATCGCCCGCGGTGCCGATCTCGACAAGCAGTTCCGCCAGCGCCTGGCCGGGGCCGAAGCGGCGAGTGACACTTACGAAGCCACCCGGCCCAAGGGGCTGGTGATCGAATTGCGCGACGCGAGCGTGGTGAAAGCCCGC
>CAZQOO010000276.1:0-2266 GCA_964594845.1 uncultured Porphyrobacter sp.
AATATCAACTCGTTGACGGCGATGCGACCGTCTACCGCGACGGCACCATCAAGCTGCACACTCCCGAGGGCTTCGAGGGGATGCGCAAGGCCGGGCGCCTTGCGGCCGAAATCCTCGATGCCTGCGCCGATCTGGTGAAGCCGGGGGTGACCACCGGCGCCATCGACGACGCGATCCGCGGCATGATGCTTGATGCCGGGGCGATCCCTGCAACGCTGGGCTATCGCGGCTATGCGCATAGCTCGTGCATCTCGATCAACCATGTGATCTGCCACGGCATTCCGGGCGACAAGGTGCTGAAGGATGGCGACATCCTTAACATCGACGTGACCCCGCTGGTGGATGGCTGGCACGGCGACACGAGCCGCATGTTCTACGCGGGCGAGCCCTCGCTGAAGGCGAGGAAGCTGGTCGAGGTGACCTATGAATGCCTGATGCTCGGCATACAGGCGGCGCAGCCCGGCGCGCGGCTGGGCGATATCGGCGCGGCGATCGAGGCCCACGCCAACAAGTTCCGCTACGGCGTGGTGCGCGAGTTCTGCGGCCATGGCCTCGGGCGTCTGTTCCACGACGCCCCCGAAGTGGTCCACGCCGCCCGCGCGGGCACGGGGCCGGAGCTGAAGCCGGGGATGTTCTTCACCATCGAGCCGATGATCAACCTCGGCAAGCCCTGGGCCAAGGTGCTGGGCGACGGCTGGACCGCCGTGACGCGCGACAAGAGCCTGAGCGCGCAGTTCGAACACTCGATCGCGATTACCGAGACGGGCAACGAGATCTTCACCAAGAGCCCGACCGGGCGGGACTGCCCGCCTTACGTGTGATGGCTTCATCGCAATCGCAACTGGCAAGCCGGATCGCCGAGCAATTCGGCCTTGGTCAGATCCGGTTTCCCTATGCAGATTGCGTGGTCCTAGAGGATGGTGAGGTCCTTAGGCTGTTCATTCCCCGCTCGAAGCGCGTGATGATGGGTCAACCGCAGGACAGGATGATCATTGGTGACTTGATGTTCATCCTCCGGCGCAAGCTGCTCCCGCTACGAACGCCTTCGAAGAAATTTGCGTGGCCAGAGCATTGTGCCGCTTGTAACATTGCCAATTTCCCTTGGCTTGTTCCCTTTAGCTGGCTCTCGGACGAGCCAATTGATGGCCGCTTCCTTGACGGGCTCCAGACATTGATCGCTGCCCTTCCGAACGACGAACGCGGTTGGCAGGTGCGGTTTGGCGAGGATGTATTCGAGACACCAGGCCTTGAAACTGTCCGCCCGCTTGTTGAATTCCTGCGAGAAGCTGTTCCGCCTCCCCGGGCTTGACCCGGGGCCCCGCTTCTTCCCTTAGGCCTCGCCGTTGCAGGTCGCGGTGACCAGCGCGCTGGCGGCCGGATCATATTCGACCGTAACCACACCGCACCCGCCGTCGAGCGTGATCGGCAGCGCGTCGGGGGTGGTCCAGATCGCCTCGGCTCCGGCGCAGGTCGCCCAGTTGCCGTCGCATTGGCGCAGATAGACCGCATGGACATGGCCGTCTGCGCCGCGTGCGTAGTGGCGGGCATACTGGCTGACGGTGATCTCGGGCAGCATCGTGCCGACCGCCTTTTCGATTTCGGCCACCAGTGCGGCTTGATCCTCGGGGGCGGCGGGCGGGGTCTCGCCTTCGGCCTGCGCGCAGGCGGCAAGGACAGCAATCGGCATCAGCACGGCACAGCGCATCGCATCCTCCCTACAAGAACAGCACCGCCAGCACGGCGCTCATCACCACCACCAGCCCGACCGAAAAACCCAGCATCGCCAGAACGGGCCGGGTCACCCGCCCGTGCAGCACCCAATCATACCACACCGCAATCGCAATCGTGATCGGCGGTTGGACGGCAATCGCGACCGGATCGGGCAGGCCCAGCACCTGCACGACGCGGGCATAGGCGGGGGTCATCAGCGCGAGGGTCGCGATCAGCATCGCCTGCCGGTGCGCGGCAATCTCGCGGCGGCGGGCGAAGCGCAGGGCGAGGAAATACAGCGGAATGAAGGTCGCAAAGGCGGCGAGGTTCACCACCGTCACCTCGGGGCGGCCGAGTTCCTGCCCGATGCGCCACGAGATCACCCCGCCGCTCACCAGCATTGCGCCGACCAGCGCAATCGAGGCGCGGCCGCTCGCGCGGTGCGCGGCCAGCTTGAAGCGCGCGGCAAGGAAGCTCTGGCTTGCCAGCAGGATCAGCCATGCGATCATGCTTCCGGCGTGGAACACCACGATCGGCGTGTAGCGCGCCTGCACCT
>CAZQOO010000277.1:0-2238 GCA_964594845.1 uncultured Porphyrobacter sp.
AGGCCTTCATGCGCGGCATCGGACTTGGCGACCACCAGCAGCCCCGAGGTGTCCTTGTCGATCCGGTGGACAATGCCCGGGCGGGCCACCCCGTTGATGCCCGAAAGGTTGCCCCGGCAATGGTGCAGCAGGGCGTTCACCAGCGTGCCGGTGATGTTGCCCACCGCCGGGTGGACGACCATGCCGGCGGGCTTGTCGACCACCACGAGGTGCTGGTCCTCGTAGGCGATGACAAGCGGGATGTCCTCAGGGAGGGCCTCGGCGGGCATGGCGGCGGCGAGGATGATGCGGAACGGCGTGCCGGCGGCGACCTTCGCCGAAGCGCTGGTCGCGGTCTTGCCCGCGACATCGACCCGGCCTTCCTCGATCAACCCCTGCACCCGCGCGCGGGAGAGGCCCGTCGCCTCGGCCAGCGCCTTGTCGAGACGGGCGGGGGCGATTGTGGTGCCGGTGATGATTTCGCTCGCGGACATGCTATGGCCATGCGCGATGGATGTCGAAGTGACAAGCGAAGCCCTCGCCGCGATGCGCGCCGCCGCTGCTGCCGCGCACCCGCGCGAGGCCTGCGGGATCCTGCTGGGCGAGCGCGGGCGCATTACCGAAACGCGCGAGGCCGCCAATGTCCATGCCCGGCCCGAAACCCATTTCGCAATCGATCCGCAGACGCTGATCGATGCGCACCGCGCCGCGCGCAGCGGAGGGCCGCAGGTGCTGGGCTATTTCCACTCGCATCCGTCCGGCCCCGCCGAACCCTCGGCCACCGATCGCGCGATGGCCTCGGGCGACGGGCGGGTGTGGGCGATCGTCGCGGGCCGGGACATTGCGTTCTGGAGAGACGGGGAAGAGGGCTTCACCGCACTTTCCTTTGTGCAGATCGACGGTTAGGAAAGGCGCATGATTTCCCAAACCGATCTCGCCGCGATGCTGTGCTCGCGCCTGTGCCATGACATGCTCTCGCCGGTCGGCGCGCTCGCCAACGGGCTGGAACTGCTCGCCGAGGAGCAGGACCCGGAAATGCGCGCGCGCTGCATGGAGCTGCTCGAACAATCGGCGCGGATCAGCACCGACAAGCTGAAATTCTTCCGGCTCGCTTTCGGCGGGGCGGGCGGCTTTGGCGAGGCGATCCCGATCGACGAGGCCCAGAGCGTGATCAATGCGCTCGCCGCCGATGCCAAGCGGGTCGAGATCAACTGGGCGATTGCCGAACCGAGCCTGCCCAAGCCCGCGGTCAAGGTGCTGCTCAACCTCGCCCAGATCGCACTGGATGCGCTGGTGCGCGGGGGCACGCTCGATATCGGGGCGGAGCGACGGGACGGGGCGGTCGAGATCGTCGCCCGCGCCCGGGGTGACCGGATCGCCTTCGACGAGACCATCGGCCGCGCGCTGCAGGGCGATCTCGACGAAAGCGAGATCACTAGCCGCACGGCCGCTGCGCACATGATTGCCGTTGTGGCCGAGGAGATGGAGGGCGGCCTCCAGTACAAGCTGGGTGACGGGGTGCTGGTGCTCGGTGCGGTGCTGCCCGAGCCGGACGGCATGATCGGCTAGGGCTGCGTCGATGGCGGGGGGCGCAGACCACAGCCGCGACGAGCTAGTGCACCGCGAGGTGCTCTCGCCCAACCACAATGAACGCACGCTGCCGATCAGCATGGTGGTTCTGCACTATACCGAGATGAAGCCGGTCGAGACCGCGCTTCAGCGGATGTGCGATCCGTCCGCCTCGGTCAGCGCGCATTACTGCATCACCGAAGAAGGCGAGGTGATCCGGCTGGTGCCCGAGGAGCGGCGCGCGTGGCATGCCGGGGCGAGCTACTGGCGCGGGATTCCCGATGTTAACTCGGCCAGCATCGGGATCGAACTCGACCATCCCGGCCACGCGCCCGGGAATGGCGGCTATCGCGGCTTTGCTGAAGCGCAGATCGACGCGCTGATCCCGCTGCTGGCGCGGATCGTGCAGACCTACGACATTCCGCGCGCCAATGTGGTGGGGCACAGCGACGTCGCGCCGATGCGCAAGATCGATCCGGGCGAGCTGTTCCCGTGGGAGCGGCTGGCCGAATACCGCCTCTGCCTGCCGCGCCCGACCAGCCTTGCCGCAGGCGATCCGTTCCACAACGAGGGCGCCTTCTTCCTCGCGCTCGAACGCTTCGGCTATGACATCACCGATCAGAGGAAGGCGGTGGAGGCCTTCGAGCGGCGCTGGCGGCCCGAGCACATCACCGGCGTGGTCGACGGCGA
>CAZQOO010000278.1:0-2238 GCA_964594845.1 uncultured Porphyrobacter sp.
CAAAGTCGCGGTCATAGCCGCGCGCGACCATGCGTTCGACCATCATGTCCTGAAGCTCGTCCACCATGCCCCGGCTGCGGAAGGTCGCCATCGCCTTGCGCAAGCGGTTGGCTTCGAGGCTGGAGAACTTCGCCGCATCAAGCGCGATCTTCATCGCCTGTTCCTGGAAGATCGGCACCCCTAGTGTGCGCCCGAGGATGCTGGTGAGCTCGTCCGGCGGCCCGTGTTCGGGCGCGGGCGCGGGAATCTGCACCGGCTCCGCCCCCCGGCGGCGCTTGAGATAGGGGTGCACCATGTCGCCCTGGATCGGCCCGGGGCGGACAATCGCGACCTGGATGACGAGATCGTAGAACTCCCTCGGACGCAGGCGCGGGAGCATGTTCATCTGCGCCCGGCTTTCGACCTGGAACACACCGAGCGAATCGCCCTTGCGCAGCATCGCATAGGTCTCGGGATCCTCGCGCGGGACGGTGGCGAGGCTCAAGCGGCGGCCATGATGCGCGGCCAGCAGATCGAGGCACTTCCTGATGCAGGTCAGCATCCCCAGCGCCAGCACATCCACCTTCAGGATACCCAGCGCCTCGATATCGTCCTTGTCCCACTCGATGAATGAGCGTTCGGGCATCGCCCCGTTGCCGACCGGCACGGTCTCGGTCAGCGCGCCTTGGGTGAGGATGAAGCCGCCGACATGCTGGCCGAGATGGCGGGGCATGCCGATCATCTGCTCGGTGAGTTTCAGGACGCGTCGCAAGTGCGGGTCGGTCACGTCGAGGCCGGTTTCGGCGGCGTGTTTCTCGCTGATCTCGCGCCCCCATCCGCCCCAAACCGTGCGCGCGAGCGCGCCGGTGACATCCTCGGAGAGGCCCATCGCCTTGCCCACCTCGCGGATCGCCATGCGCGGGCGGTAGTGGATCACGGTGGCGCACAGCCCGGCGCGGTGACGGCCGTATTTGCGGTAGATGTACTGGATCACCTCCTCGCGCCGTTCGTGCTCGAAATCGACGTCGATATCGGGCGGCTCCTTGCGCTCCTCGGAGATGAAGCGGTCGAACAAAAGCTGGTGCTTGGCCGGATCGACGCTGGTGATGCCGAGGACGTAGCAGACGGCGGAATTGGCCGCGCTGCCGCGCCCCTGGCACAATATCGGCGGCTCCTGCCGCCGCGCGAAATCGACGATGTCCTTGATGGTGAGGAAGTAGCGGGCGAGATCGAGCTTCTCGATCAGCGCCAGTTCGCGCTCCAATGTCTGGCGCACGTTTTCGGGCACCCCTTCCGGATAGCGCCGCTGCGCCCCCGCCCGGACTTCGCTTTCGAGATAGGCCTGCGGGCTTTGGCCGCCGGGATATATCTCCTCGGGATATTCGTAAGCCAATTCGTCGAGGCTGAACCGGCACCTGTCCGCCACCTCCCGCGCGGCGGCGATGGCGTGGGGCCAGCGGGCGAAGAGGCGCTGCATTTCGGCCGGGCTTTTCAGGTGCCGTTCGGCATTGGGGTGGAGCAAGTGCCCGGCCGCCGCCACGGTGGTCTTGTGGCGGATCGCGGTCATCACGTCCTGCAGCGCGCGGCGCTCGGGCGCGTGGTAGTGGACATCATTGGTGGCGAGCAGCGTCAGGCCGTGGCTGTGCGCCAGCGCATCGAGCTGCTCGATCCGGGCGATATCGTCGCCGCGATAGAGATAGGCGGCGGCGAGATGACGCAGGCTCGGCAGCTGGCGGACGAGATGGGGCAGGACTTCCGGGAACGGTGCGGTCAGTTCCATCCCCTCGCCCTGGTCCGGAGCCGCGCCATCCTCGGGACGACGAAAGGGAACGATGTTGCTCGGCACCCGAAGGGTGAAGCGCGCGTCGAGATCGTCGGGCGGCAGCAGGATCAGCTGCACGTCCCCCTCGCCCTGCCCGGCTGCATGCGCCGCCAGCATCGCCAGCGTGATCTGGCACACGCCCTTGTCCTGCCACGCGCCCTCGGGCGTCTGCATCCGGCCCGCGCTGATGAGGCGGCACAGGCGGCCATAGGCGGCGCGATCCTCGGGATAGGCGAGGAAGGCCAGCCCACAGGTCGTCTCGATCCGGCAGCCGATCACCGGGTGCAGTTTGAGCGTCTTTGCCTCGGTGTGGACACGCACCACCCCGGCCATCGAATTCGCGTCGGCAATCCCGATCGCGTCATAGCCCTGGCCATGGGCCGCCAGCACCAGATCGACCGCATCCGAAGCGCCGCGAAGGAAGCTGAAGCAGCTGA
>CAZQOO010000279.1:0-2225 GCA_964594845.1 uncultured Porphyrobacter sp.
CCCAAGGCTTTGAGCCGGTTGTAGCGCATCGCCTTCCAGCCGGCGCGGCCATATTCCTGCATGTAGTCGGCATAGACCGGATCGGTCAGCATCGGCACATGGCCGAACACGTCGTGAAAGACGTCGGGCTCCTGAATGTAATCGAAGGTCTCGCGCGTGCGGATGAAGTTCCCCGCCGGGAAGCGGCGGTTGGCGAGGTGCCAGAAGAACACGTGATCCGGGATCAGCATCGGAACCGGCACCACGCTCCATCCCGTCAGCGCGCCGAGTTCCTCCGACAGCGCGCCGAATTCGGGAATGCCCCCGCGCCCGAGATCGAGCTTCTCCAGCCCCGCCATGAAGGCAGAGCACGCGCGCCCCGGGAGCACTTCCATCTGGCGCGCGAACAGATCGTTCCACACCGCGTGATCCTCACCCCGATAATCAGTCTGCTTCGGCTCCAGCCAGTCCTCGCCCACGTGCGCCGGCTTGGCGAGCGGCGCGGTGAAGACATCGGCTGCCATCTCTGGCAGGGTGGTGAAATCGGGCTGGGGGTCTGCGAGCGTGGCCATATCGTTGCAGATGATACTACTTTCGCGCCGCCAGCACAAACGCAGGAGATGCCGATGGGAATGAAGCGCGAGGCATACGAGGAGGCGCTGAAGCCGCTGACGCTGGAGCTGGTCAGCATGGCGCGCTGGGCCAAGGCCACGGGGGCGCGGATCGTGGTGCTGTTCGAAGGGCGCGACACGGCGGGCAAGGGCGGTGCGATCACCGCGGTGCGCGAGAAGCTCAACCCGCGCCAGTGTCGTACCGTGGCGCTGTCCAAGCCGACCGAGGCGGAGATGGGGCAATGGTACTTCCAGCGCTACATCGCCCACCTGCCCACCGCGGGCGAGATCGTGCTGTTCGACCGTTCATGGTACAACCGCGCCGGGGTCGAGAAGGTGATGGGCTATGCTTCGCCAGCGCAGGTCGCGGCGTTTCTGGAACAGGCGCCGGCTTTCGAGAAGCTGCTGGTGGATGATGGCATCCTGCTGTTCAAATACTGGCTCGCTGCCGATCAGGCGCAGCAGGAAGAACGCCTGCGCGAACGGCTGGAAGATCCGCTGAAGCGCTGGAAGCTGTCGCCGGTCGACCTCGCCGCGCGCGAGAAATACGACGATTACACCAAGGCGCGCGAGGCGATGCTGAAGGCGACCCACACGAAGCATGCGCCGTGGACCATCGTCGATTTCAACGACCAGCGGCGTGGACGGCTGACTCTGGTGCGCGATCTGCTCAGCCGCATTCCCGATACCCACGCGGAGCCTGACGCGATCGACTTCCCTGACCTCGGCCGCAAGCCCGCGAAAGAGAAATACAAGGTGCTCAAGCCCATCGCGGACTTTCCGGTCGACTAGAGAGCGGCGCTCGCCTGAGTCACCTGTCGCCCGTCGCCGGCAAAGGCCCCCAGCTCAAAGCCCTCGTCCCTGACGCGCATCACCAGATGCAGCGGCTCGCCCGCGATGGCGGGGGAGAGGCCGCGGAAGCTGAAGGAGCGCAAACGGTTCTCGCCCAGCTCCTGCGCAGCCAGTTGCAGCAGCAGGCTCGCGGTCAGGGGCCCGTGGACGACAAGGCCGCGATAGCGTTCCACCTCGCTGGCGTAAGGCGCATCGTAGTGGATGCGGTGGGTGTTGAAGGTCAGCGCCGAGTATCGGAACAGCAGCCGCGCATCGGGCGTGATGGCGCGGTGCGCGTCCCAGCCCTCGGGCGAGAACCGCCCCTCGCCCGGCGGTGGCGGGGAGAGGGTTGCATCGGGCGCGGCGGCCTCGCGATAGACCAGCGTCTGGGTCTCGATCACCGCGACTGTGCCATTGGCGAGCGTCTGGTGTTCGACATCGACGAAGGCGAGCCGACCCGATCCCCCCTCCTTCTCGCTTATCGAGGCAACGCGGCTGGCGCGCTCCACCGTCGCCCCGATCGCGATGGGGGCGTGGAAGGCGATCCTGGACGAAGCCCACATCCGGCGCGGCATGGGAAAGGGTGGCAGGAAGCTGTCCGGGCTGTCATCGCGCGCCGGGTGGCCGTCCTCGCCCAGCGTAGCGGAGGGCGCCTGCGGGGTACACAGCGCGAAATGGATGCCCTGCGGCATGATCGGCGGATGCGGGCGCGGCAGATCGAAGGTGGCGAGCCAGCGCGCGGCCAGCCCCTCGTCGAGGCGGTCGGTGGCGCGCGCCTCGCGCCCGATCCACGCCTCGAATGTC
>CAZQOO010000280.1:0-2058 GCA_964594845.1 uncultured Porphyrobacter sp.
CCGCGACCTTCCTGCCTGCCGGGCACGTGCTCGGCTCTGCGCAGATCCTGCTTGAACACGCCGGCGAGCGGGTGATCATCACCGGCGATTACAAGCGCGCGCTCGATCCCACCTGCGCGCCCTTTCAGGTCACCCCCTGCGACATCTTCATCACCGAGGCGACCTTCGGACTGCCGGTCTTCACTCACCCTCCGATCCGGGAGGAAATCACCAAGCTATTGAAATCATTGCATGATGAACCCGAAAGCTGCGTCCTCGTCGGCGCCTATGCCCTCGGCAAGGCGCAGCGCGTGATCGCCGAGCTGCGGGCGGCGGGACATCATGACACCATCTGGCTCCACGGCGCGATGGAGGCCATGTGCCGCCTCTACGAGGAACATGGCGTGGCGCTGGGTGACCTGCGCCTTGTCAGCGATGCGCCTTCGAAAGAGGACTTGCGCGGGAGCATCGTGATCGCGCCCCCGTCGGCGCTCAATGATCGCTGGAGCCGCCGCCTGCCCGATCCGGTCACCGCCATGGCGAGCGGGTGGATGCGGGTGCGCGGACGGGCGCGGCAGCGCGGGGTCGAGCTGCCGCTGGTGATCTCCGACCATGCCGACTGGAACGAGCTGACGCAGACCATCGCGGACGTGAACCCGCACGAGACCTGGATCACCCACGGCCGCGAGGAAGCGCTGCTGCGCTGGTGCGAGCTGAACCAGCGCCGCGCCCGCGCGCTCGCGCTGGTCGGCTACGAGGACGAGGATGACTGAACCCCTCGTCCCCGCGCAAGCCGACTTACTTGATCGCGGCGAGATCCGCGTCGATCTTGCCCAGCAGCTCGTCGCTGATCATCCCCTGCGAGAAGGGGGCGAGCGCCTTCAGGCTCAGCGCCTTGAACTGTTCGTAGGCCGGGTGCTGGTCGATGCCCGGCAGGTGCTTGGTGAGCACGGCCTTGGCGCGCTCGTCGGCCATCAGCGCTTCGATCGGCGTTTCGACGGTGAAGGCAGCGGCGGTCGTAGTGGCAGCGGCGTTATCCTCCGCCACCGCGGGAACGGCGGCGACAGCGGCAAGGCACAGAGCGGCAAGCGGAGCAAACTTCATGTGGCGGTTTCCTTGTTGGCGACGTTGCGGGCATCTGGACTGACACCCATGTCAGCAACGCCCTCTAGCGCATTCATGTGGCTGCGCAATGAACATCGGAAGCGCCGCTGATGGAGGAATTCGCCGCCCTGCTCGACGCGCTGGTCTACACCACCAGCCGCAACCGCAAGCTGGCGCTGATCGCAGCCTATCTGCGCCAGGCCCCCGATCCCGATCGCGGCTGGGCACTGGCGGGGCTGACCGGCGGGCTCGACTTTCCGGCAGTGAAGTCCTCCACCATCCGCAATCTGATGATGGAGCGGATCGACCCGGTGCTGTGGGCGCTCAGCCGCGACTTCGTCGGCGATACGGCGGAGACGGCGAGCCTGCTGTGGCCCGAATCCGTGGATGCCGTGCCGCAGGAGGCGCTGTCTCTGGCACAGGTGGTCGATCGCCTCGCCGCGCTCACCCGGGCCGCCGCGCCGCGCGAACTTCCCGCCCTGTTCGACCGGCTCGATGCGCGGGGGCGCTTTGCCCTGATCAAGCTCGCCACCGGCGGGATGCGCGTCGGGGTTTCGGCACGGCTGGCGAAGACAGCCTTTGCGCAAGCCTTCGGCGTCGCGGTCGAGGAGGTCGTGCTCGCGACGGTCGGCAACGCGGTGACCCTCGTCGTGATGGGCGTCATCGGCGCCTTCTTCGGGCTGTTCACCCGCAGCCCGCTGCTGGCGGGCCTCGCGGCGCTGGGCTGGGCCCTGCTCGCGTTCCTCGGGCTGCCCGGTCCGTTCGCGCTGCTCGTCGCGGATCCCGGCGGAGCCGCCCAGGTCTCGCCGTTCTTCTCGAGCCTCGGTGGCTGGTCGGGCCTGGTCCTGCCGCTGATGTGGGCCCCGACCGTCGCGCTGACCTTCCTGCTGACCGCGCGGCTGTTCGGGCTCCGCGTCGCGAACGCGGCGGTCGGCAGGTACTTCGATCCGAAGGTCTGGTACGGCCGGCCGGTCC
>CAZQOO010000281.1:0-2055 GCA_964594845.1 uncultured Porphyrobacter sp.
CGCAGTCGATCGGCGAGCCGGGCACCCAGCTCACCATGCGTACCTTCCACATCGGCGGTGCGGCGCAGCTCAACGAAACCTCGCACCTCGAGGCGATTTCGGACGGCCGCGTCGAACTGCGCGACATGCCGACCATCACCGACAAGAAGGGCCGCATCCTGAGCCTCGCCCGCACCGGCGAGATCGCGGTGATCGACGCCGAAGGGCGCGAGCGCGAGATGCACAAGGTGCCCTACGGTACCGTGCTGATGTTCAAGGATGGCGATCAGGTGAAGGCGGGCGATCGTCTGGCCGAGTGGGATCCGTTCACGCTGCCGATCATCACCGAACAGTCGGGTGTGGTGAAGTATCAGGACCTGATCGAGGGCATCACGCTCGAAGAGCAGGTCGATGATGCCACCGGCATCGCCCAGCGAGTCGTCACCGAAAACCGGGCGACCGGTCGTAAGAAGAAGGAGGATCTGCGTCCGCGCATGACCCTGCTTGGCGAAGGCGGCGGCGAAACCGAAGCGGCACGTTATATGCTCGCTCCGGGCACGACGCTGTCGGTTGCGGATGGCGACACGGTGCAGGCGGGCGACATTCTTGCCCGTGCGAGCCGCGAAGCCGCCAAGACCCGCGACATCACCGGCGGTCTGCCGCGCGTGGCCGAGCTGTTCGAGGCGCGTCTGCCGAAGGACAACGCGATCATCGCCAAGATCTCCGGGCGGATCGAATTCGTCCGCGAGTACAAGGCGAAGCGCAAGATCGCGATCATCCCCGAGGAGGGTGAAGCCGTCGAGTACCTGATCCCCAAGACCAAGGTGATCGACGTGCAGGAAGGCGACTACGTGAAGAAGGGGGACACCCTGATTTCCGGCTCGCCCAACCCGCACGACATCCTCGAGGTGCTGGGCGTCGAAGCGTTGGCCGAATATCTCGTCAACGAAATCCAGGAAGTCTACCGCTTGCAGGGCGTGAAGATCAACGACAAGCACATCGAGGTGATCGTTCGCCAGATGCTGCAGAAGGTCGAGATCACCGATGGCGGGGACACCACCCTGCTGCCGGGCGAGCAGGTCGATCTGGCCGAGATGCTGGAAATCAACGGCAAGCTGGCCAAGGGCAAGCAGCCCGCGGAAGGCAAGCCGGTGCTGCTCGGCATCACCAAGGCCTCGCTCCAGACCCGCTCGTTCATCTCGGCGGCCTCGTTCCAGGAAACCACGCGCGTGCTGACGCAGGCGGCGGTCGAAGGGAAGAAGGACACTCTGATCGGGCTGAAGGAGAACGTGATCGTCGGCCGTCTCATCCCCGCCGGTACCGGTGCGGGCATGAACCGCTTGCGCGTCACCGCCAACAGCCGCGACGCTGCGCTCAAGGCCGCCTGGAAAAAGCAGCAGGAAGCCCTGTCTGCCTCTGGCCAGCGCGAAGTCGAGCCGGAAGCCGATGCAATCGGTTCGGAAGAGAAGATGAAGGCTGCAATGGCTGCGATGGCCGCCTCGGCCCCCGCTGCCGAAGTCGAGGACGACGGCGAGGAGTAAGCTTTCGCGGACCCTTGATGCCTCTGAAAGCCCCGCCCGAGTTCGCGCTCGGGCGGGGTTTTTCGTGTCTGCAAAACCAATAAACGCTATTGCAAATCACTCGCATCAAGATTAGCCCTTGTCTCTCTACCCGGCAATCTCAGCGAGGTCCGATGTCCGCCAACCGTCTTCCTTCCGCCTCCACGCAAGACATCATCGCGGCGCTCGCGGCATCGCCGCGTGTTGATGCGCTTGGACCGATCGGCGGGCGCTTCGTCCATGCGCTGCGACTGATCGCGCTGCACGAGCGGCTCGGGCGCGATCCGGTGCCGGAGCTCGCGGTCCGGCTGGGGAGTGTCGAGATCGCCGCGAAGTCGCTGATCCTTGCACAGACCATTGCCGCCTGCTGGCCCGAGAACATCCATGTCAGTCGTTTCTGCTGCCGCCTGCTGAGTCACGACGAGGTGACAATCGGCGGACTTGTCGACGCGGCTGCCCGGCGCGACCGGCGCGGGTTCGAGGATGCGGTTAGCGGCCTCGTCCGCCCCGAACGCTG
>CAZQOO010000282.1:0-2029 GCA_964594845.1 uncultured Porphyrobacter sp.
GAGACCCCCGAACAGGTGCAGGCCGCGCATGACCAGTTCAACTTCCTCGAAATCGTGGTCCGCGACGAGGACTATGCGACGGGCAAGCGCCAGCAGCAGGCCCTCGCCTCAGGCCTGATGAAAGAGGTGCTGTTCGGGCGCAACGAGAAGGGCGGACAGGTGTTCCACCAGTGGGTCGAGCGGCTGGTGAACGCCAGCGACGATGATCTGGTGGCGATCTTCGCGGGCGAGCAGCGGCAGGCGGCGGAGTAAGGGTTCGCCGCCGCGTGCGGGGCGGCTGCCTTCGGGATCGCTGGCGCTTGGCGTGAACGTTGGCTTGTGGGTGGTTTCCGGCCACTATTCCAAGACAAGGCGAACACAGTCGGCAGCTTGTCTGCCACCGGTATCGTGGTCGCGGATTATCTTTACCAGCCAATCAAAGACTGTTGCTCCCTTGCCCTGCTGCGCTTGAGATAGTTCGGCGCGGACACGGTCTCGATTGGCTGGATGGCATCGTTCCAGCCGCTTCTCCAGCTGCCTTACGGTTTCAGTATACCCAAGACAGACTCGCGACGCTTCTGAATGAGTCCACCGAAAGATGAACCCCTCATTGGGCATGCCAAAGCCTCCACGCAGTATGTCGTTGAAGGCGTCTAGATTGCGGCCCCAATATGCACCAGGGATCAGGGTATCGCTTACCTCGTCGAAGAAGGCTTCTAGCGATGTGACCTTCGAGCCATCCAAAATGTATTCTTTGAGCATTGGTCGAGCCTATCTCGGCTGAGCAAGGGTCTGCAATGGGGTCGTTTTCCGAACGGCAGCTGTTGGCCGAGACGAGGCTCACGCCGCCATCCTTACAATCGTCATTCCAGCGTTCAACCTTCGGTTGTGCTTCGCAACCGCTGGGGTGACGAGCAACGCGCAAGGCGCGCCATTTCCTACACGCCGGCCCGCCGCTACAAACTGCGCGGCTCTTTGGCATTGTCAGACCCCCCCATTGCGACCGTCAGGGGCGGATTGCTGCGCGTGTGCCGGTGTCCGTCGGCTCCGGCTTGCGACATCAAGACTCTGACAAATAAGCAATAATCCGGCGTCCGCAAAGTTGACGCGGTGTCAACTTTGTCAACTTTGTTCTTTTGTTGCGCAAGCCCTCCCGCGCGTCTGGCGGGGGCGGGACGCGGCGGCGGCCCTGCAATGCGATCAGAACGTGAAGGGCCTCTGCGGGACGCTCGGCCCCTTCACTGTCGGATTGTCGTTGAGCGCCAGTTCCACCAGCGCGGTGTCGAAGAATTCGTGCAGCTCGACGATCAGCCCATCGCGGATGGTCATGATCTGGCAGTAGGTCTGGGTGTAGTCGTGGCCGTTGGTGGCCGTGCCCCCGCCGCGCATCAGGCCGACGACGCAGTTCTCGTCCGCGCTCATGATCCGCCATTCTCGCGAGAAGCGGATCGTCTCGGGCACGAGCTTGCCGATCACGCCGTCCGCGACGATCGGGCCGAAGCACACCTCCTTGCCCTCCCAGCGCCCGGAGACAGGCGTGGTGCCGACCAGATTGAAGATGATGTCGTCCGAATGCAGGGCGGCGAGCGCATCGAAATCGCCCGCCGCCAGTGCTTCGTAGAACCGTGTCGCGACCGCGATGTTGGCCGCGCGCAGATCGCTCACCGGATTACCCGAAGGCGGGGCGATAATTGCTCTCGCCCCAGTCCTGACGCTTGGTCCACTGGCCCATCGTCTCCAGCTTGCCGTCGAGTTCGGGGAAACGTTCGTAGACGTGCTCCATGTCGACCGCGAAGGGCTTGGTCGGGGCGGTGTTGTTGTATTCGTAGAAGGCCTGGATGCCCTTGGCGAAATCCTCGCGCATTTCCGCCGGCATCCCGTCGCCCGCCGCTTCGACCAGATAGCGGCCGAATTCCTCGGGGGTGCAGGGATCATACTTGATGTCCTTGCCCAGCGCCTCGGAAAGACACGCAGTCACCTGCTTGCCGACCAGCCGCTCCGGCCCGCCGATATTGAGCCACGCGCCTTCCATGTCGGGCCGCTCGAGGCT
>CAZQOO010000283.1:0-2013 GCA_964594845.1 uncultured Porphyrobacter sp.
CTGCAGGCACGAAAAAGGCGGCCCGTTGCAGGGGCGCCGTTCGTTTTTAACGTCGGTGCCGGCTTACATGCTGCGGGCAATCAGCATCTTCATGATCTCGTTCGATCCGCCGTAGATGCGGGCGATGCGGGTGTCGCGGTACATGCGGGCGATGGCGTAATCATTGATGTAGCCCGCGCCGCCGTGGAACTGGAGGCACTTGTCGACCACTTCGCTTTGCAGCTCGGTCACCCAGTACTTCGCCATGCTCGCGGTCGCGACGTCGAGCTTGCCTTCGAGCAGCTTGGCGATGCAGTCGTTGACGAACACGCGGGCTGCGGTGCCGCGCGCCTTGAGGTCGGCAAGGGTGAACTGGGTGTTCTGGAAGTCCCAGATCGTCTTGCCGAAGGCCTTGCGGTTCTTGACGTATTCGACCGTGACATCGAGCGCCTTCTCGATCCCGGCAATCGCGCCCATCGCGATCACCAGACGTTCCTGCGGCAGCTCGCCCATCAGCTGGTAGAACCCGCGCCCCTCGATCCCGCCGAGCAGGTTGTCGGCCGGCACGAAGACGTTGTCGAAGAACAGCTCCGAGGTGTCCTGCGCATCCAGCCCGATCTTGTCGAGCTTGCGCCCGCGACTAAAGCCTTCCGCGCCTTCGGTTTCGAGCAGCAGCAGCGAGATGCCCTTGGCGCCCTCGTTCGGATCGGTCTTGGCGACGACGATGATGAAGTCAGCCAACTGTCCGTTCGAGATCCAGGTCTTGGAACCGTTGAGGCGGTAGCCGTTGCCGTCCTTGAGCGCGGTGGTCTTGATCGACTGGAGGTCGGAGCCGGCATCGGGCTCGCTCATCGCGATCGCGCTGACGAGATCGCCGCTGACGAGGCGCGGCAGATATTTCTGTTTCTGCTCCTCGGTGCCGTGGCGGACGAGGTAGGGCAGGATGATGGTGTTGTGGAGCGAGGCGCCGAAGCCGTCGACCCCGTATTCGCCCTGCTTGGAGATCACCACCATGTCGTGGCGGAAATCCCCGCCATGGCCGCCATATTCGGTCGGCACGCTGACGCCGAGCAGGCCGGCCGCCCCGGCCTCGCGCCAGAATTCACGCTCGACCATCCCGTCCTCGCGCCACTTCTCGACCCGCTTCTGCGGGGCGTGCTGGGCGTAGAACTTGCCGACCGCGTCGGCGAAAATGGCGATTTCCTCGTCTTCCATGAAGGCGGGTTGCGGCACGTCGATGACGGGCATTTTTGGATCCTCTCTCTCAACTCAGGGAACCGTTCGCCCTGAGCCTGTCGAAGGGCTGCACTTCTCTTCGGAAGAAAAGAACGGTGCTTCGACAAGCTCAGCACGAACGGAGTATGGTTTCTACTTGCCGGTCCAGTTCGGCTTGCGCTTCTCGGCGAAGGCGGCCGCGCCTTCGCGCGCGTCGGCCGAGACGAACACCGGCATGATCAGCTGGCCCTGCTTGGCGTAGCGTTCGTCCATCGCCCAGCCGCGCGATTCCTTGACGATCTGCTTGGAAATGCGCACCGCCAGAGGCCCGTTGGCGGCAATGCGGGCGGCGAGCGCCTTGGCACCGTCGAGCGCCGAACCTTCGGTCACCTCGTTGATGAGGCCGAGCTGGAAGGCGCGGGCCGCGTCGATGAAGTCGCCGGTCAGCGCCAGTTCCATCGCGACGCGCTGGGGGATCTGGTCGGGCAGCATCATCACGCCGCCGGCCGCCGCGACGAGGCCGCGCTTCACCTCGGGAATGCCGAACTTGGCGTTCGCATTCGCCACCACGAGATCGCAGGCGATCATCAGCTCAAGCCCGCCGGCCAGCGCATAGCCTTCAACCGCGGCGATCAGCGGCTTCTTCGGCGGAGCTTCGACCACGCCGCCAAAGCCCCGGCCTTCCACCGTCGGACGCTCGCCGCGCAGAAAGCCCTTGAGATCCATGCCCGAACAGAAGGTGCCGCCTGCACCGGTCAGGATGCCGACGCGCAGATCGTCTTCCGCGTCGAGCCGGTCCATCGCCGCCGCAATGCCCTC
>CAZQOO010000284.1:0-1994 GCA_964594845.1 uncultured Porphyrobacter sp.
GGCGACCTACATGATCGCCGGGGAAGGCTCGAAGGATCAGGGCCCGGCGCGGCTGCTGGCCTATCGCGATCCGGCGCATATGCAGGCGATCATCGATGCGATCATCGATGTCTCGGTCACCTATCTGCGCGGCCAGATCGATGCCGGCGCGGAAGCGGTGCAGTTGTTCGACAGCTGGGCCGGGAGCCTCGCGCCCGACCAGTTCGAAAAGTGGGTGATTGCACCGAACGCCGCGATCACCGCGAAGCTCAAGGAAACGCATCCCGATACGCCGGTGATCGGCTTTCCCAAGGGCGCAGGTGCCAAGCTGCCTGCCTATGCCCGCGAGACGGGCGTGGACGCGGTCGGCCTCGACGAGACGCTCGATCCGGTCTGGGCGCACCAGAGCCTGCCGGCCGGAATGCCGGTGCAGGGCAATTTCGATCCGCTGCTGCTCGAAGCCGGCGGCCCGGCTGTGGCGGCGCGGGTGAAGACGATCATCGCTGCCTTCGAGGACCGTCCGCACGTCTTCAACCTCGGCCACGGGATCGGCCAGCACACGCCGATCGCCCATGTCGAGGAACTGCTCGCCGCGCTCAGAGGGTAAATCCAGATGCAGTCCACGCTCCTCCTGATCTACCCCTTCCTCAAGATCGGCCATGTGATTTTCATGGTGTTCTGGATGGCGGGGCTGTTCATGCTGCCGCGCCAGTGCATCTACATGCTCGATCACGCGCCGGGTTCGGAAGGCGAGGCGAAGTGGGCGACGCGCATGGCCAAACTGCGCAAGATCATTCTTACCCCGAGCCTGATCATCGTCTGGGTGCTGGGCCTCGCCATGGCGATCGCGATGGGCTTCTTCAGCGAGGGCTGGTTCCACGCCAAGCTTACCTTCGTGCTGGCGATGACGGGCTTCCACGGCTGGCTGGTGGCGCAGACCAAGAAGATGGCCCGCGGGGAGCGCCCGCTTACCGAAGGCACCCTGCGCATGGTCGGCGAGCTGCCGGGCCTGCTGCTGGTGCTGATCGTGGCGCTGGTCTACCTCAAGCCGTTCTGACGCGGCGGAGCCAGGCCGGCCCCTCTCATTTCCGCAATTGACCGCGCGCCCGCGCGCTTCTATCTCGGCCCCACCACTCCGGTATCCGGAGCGTGATCGCGCTCCACCACGGTCTGCTTTCTCCAAGCCCAGTCCCCTGCAATCCGGGACACCGCTTTCTCAAGCGGCACTGACCATCCGGCCTCATCTGCTTCTTTCTGGAATTCACCAATGCATCTCAAAGACCTCAAGCGAAAAACCCCGGCCGAACTGGTCGCGATGGCGGAGGAACTGGGCGTCGAAGGCGCCTCGACCATGCGCCGTCAGGATCTGCTGTTCAGCATCCTGCGCGAGCTCGCCGAGGACGAGGAATACGAAGAAAAGATTATGGGCATCGGCACCATCGAGGTGCTGCAGGACGGCTTCGGCTTCCTGCGCTCGCCCGAAGCGAACTACCTCGCCGGGCCGGACGACATCTATGTCTCGCCCAACCAGGTCCGCCGCTGGGGCCTGCGCACCGGCGATACGGTGGAAGGCGAAATCCGCGCGCCGCGCGATGGCGAGCGCTACTTTGCGCTGACCAGCCTGGTGAAGGTCAATTTCGACGATCCCGAGGCCGTGCGCCTGCGCACCAATTTCGACAACCTCACCCCGCTCTATCCCGATCAGAAGCTGCGGCTCGATACGCTCGATCCGACAGTGAAGGACAAGAGCGCGCGGGTGATCGACATCATCGCTCCGCAGGGCAAGGGCCAGCGCGCCCTGATCGTCGCCCCGCCGCGCACGGGTAAAACCGTGCTGCTCCAGAACATCGCCAAGGCGATCACCGACAATCACCCGGAAGTGTTCCTGATCGTGTTGTTGGTCGACGAACGCCCCGAGGAAGTGACCGACATGCAGCGCAGCGTGAAGGGCGAGGTTGTCTCCTCGACCTTCGACGAGCCGGCGACGCGGCATGTGGCGGTGGCGGAGATGGTGA
>CAZQOO010000285.1:0-1978 GCA_964594845.1 uncultured Porphyrobacter sp.
TGCTGCAGGACGAGGACGGCCAGATCACCGAGGGCCACTCGATCAGCGCGGGCCTCGACTACCCCGGCATCGGCCCCGAGCACGCATGGCTGAAGGAATCGGGCCGCGTCGATTACACCGCCGTCACCGACGAGGAGGCGCTGGACGCCTTCCAGCTGCTGTGCCGCACCGAGGGCATCATCCCCGCGCTCGAACCCTCGCACGCCATCGCAGCGGTGAAGAAGGTCGCGCCGACCATGCCCAAGGACAGCATCATCCTCGCCAACCTGTGCGGGCGCGGCGACAAGGACATCTTCACGGTGGCGGAGCGGCTGGGGGTGGAGCTTTGACCAACATTCCTCGTCATTGCGAGGAGCCGAAGGCGACGCGGCAATCCAGAGCTTGCCCGTGCCGCTCTGGATTGCTTCGCTTCGCTCGCAATGACGATGCTTTATTGCCTGGGACTTCGCCATGAAGAGAGATCGGAAGTTAGCAACTGTGCTTCTGCTACAAGTTGTGATGCTTGGTTCGCTGGCAATCCGCCACATTGCAGAAGAAGCCTGGTTCGACAGTGACAATTTTGCAGATGTGTTTCCTTCGGCAACTGAGATTTGGGCGATACTGGTGTTTATCGTTGCTTTCGGGATTTGTATGATGGTGACTACATGGGCTTGGTGGAACTCCGCGAAATGACTAACCGCCTCACCACCACCTTCGCCCAGCCCCGCCCCGCGCTCGTCTGCTTCATCACCGCGGGCGATGGCGACACCGCGGCCAATCTTGATGCGCTCGTCGAAGCCGGGGCGGATGTGATCGAGCTCGGCATGCCCTTCACCGACCCGATGGCCGATGGCCCCGCGATCCAGAGCGCCAACCTGCGCTCGCTCGGCGCGGGCACGACCACGGCGGACGTGCTGCGCTACGCCACCGACTTCCGCGCCCGGCACCCTGATGTGCCGCTGGTGCTGATGGGCTATGCCAACCCGATGGTGCGTCGGGGCCCCGAGTGGTTCGCCGAGGCTGCTGCGGCGGCGGGCGTCGACGGCGTCATCTGCGTCGACATTCCGCCCGAGGAGGACGACGCTCTCGGTCCGGCCTTGCGGGCCAAGGGCATCGCCCCGATCCGGCTCGCCACCCCGACGACCGACGCCGCGCGCCTGCCGCAGGTGCTCGAAGGCTCGCAAGGCTTCCTCTACTACGTCTCGGTCGCCGGGATCACCGGCAAGCAGCAGGCCCAGATCGCCAGCATCGAGGCCAATGTCGCGCGCATCAAGCAATCGACCGACATCCCCGTCGCGGTCGGCTTCGGCGTGCGCACCCCCGAACAGGCCGCCGAAATCGCCAAAGTGGCGGACGGCGTGGTCGTCGGCTCGGCGCTGGTCGAGATTTGCGGCGCATATGGCGCCGAGGCTCCGGCCAAGCTAAGGGAGCTGACGTCTGCTCTCGCCCACGCGGTCCACACCGCCCGACAGGACTAACGCCCATGAACTGGTTCACCCGCGTCCGCAATTCGCTTGGCTTCTCGGCCGACAAGACGACCACCGAGAAGGATCTGTGGATCAAGTGCCCGTCCTGCCAGGAAATGCTGTTCGTCCAGGAATACGAGGCGAACCTCTCGGTCTGCCCGAAATGCGAGCACCATGGCCGCATCGGGGCGGATGCGCGCCTCGCGCTGCTGCTCGATCCGGGCTTCGAGGTGCTGCCTCTGCCCAAGGTCACCGAGGACCCGCTCCAGTTCAAGGACACCAAGAAGTACACCGACCGCCTCAAGGCCGCGCGCGCCGCGAACCCGCATGAGGATGCCTTCGTGGTCGGCTCGGGCACGATCGACACGCGTCCGGCGGTGGTCGGGGTGCAGGACTTCAGCTTCATGGGCGGCTCGATGGGCATGGCCGTGGGGCAGGCCTTCTGCGAAGGCGCGCAGAAGGCATTGGACCGGCGCTGCGCCTATGTCGTGGTGACCGCGGCGGGCGGCGCGCGGATGCAGGAGGGCATTCTC
>CAZQOO010000286.1:0-1957 GCA_964594845.1 uncultured Porphyrobacter sp.
TGCCGCACCAGCCAGTCGGCAAGGTCGGTGGCGGTGGCATAGCCGAGTTCGGCCGCGGCGCGCATCCGCGCGGTGTTGAAGGTGCTGCCTGCGATCATGCCCGTCATCGCCGCAATGCTCAGTTCCATCAGGCCGGCGGCCTCGAACACCGGTGGCTTGTCGTCCTGCATGTCCTTGGAATAGGCCAGCGGCAGGCCTTTCATGGTGATCATCAGGCTGGTGAGGCTGCCGATCACCCGCCCGCTATGGCCGCGCACCAGTTCGGCGGCGTCGGGGTTCTTCTTCTGCGGCATGATCGACGAACCGGTCGAGAGGCTGTCGGGCAGGCGGATGAAGCCGAAGGGCTGGCTGGCCCACAGGATCAGTTCTTCCGCGAGGCGCGAGAGGTGCAGCGCGGTGGCCGAGCAGCACCACAGGAAATCGAGTGCGAAGTCGCGGTCGGAGACGGAATCGAGCGAATTGGCGGTCGGGGCGTCGAAGCCGAGCGCGGCGGCGGTCATGGCGCGGTCGATCGGAAAGCCGGTCCCGGCCAGCGCCGCCGAGCCCAAGGGACATTCGTTCATCCGCGCGCGCGCATCGGCAAGGCGCGAACGGTCGCGCCGCAGCATCTCGTAATAGGCCATGAGGTGGTGGCCGAGGGTGACGGGCTGCGCCGTCTGCAAGTGGGTGAAGCCGGGCATGATGCTGTCCGCGTGCTCGCCGGCGCGGGCGACGAGGGCGCATTGGAGCCCGGCGAGGCCTTCGTCCATCCGGTCGAACCGGTCGCGCACCCACAGGCGGAAGTCGGTCGCAACCTGATCATTGCGGCTGCGGGCGGTGTGGAGGCGACCGGCGACAGGCCCGATCAGCTCGCCCAGCCGCGCCTCGGTGGTCATGTGGATGTCTTCGAGGTCCCAGTCCTCGGGCACGCCGTCGCGCTCGTATTCGGCGGCGACCGCATCGAGCCCCGCGCTGATCGCCTGCGCGTCCTCGGCGGCGATGATGCCCGACGCGCCGAGCATCGCGACATGGGCCTTGGAGGCGGCGATATCCTCGCGCCAGAGCGCCTTGTCGAACGGGATCGAGGCGTTGATTTCGCGCATGATGGCGCTAGGGCCGTCAGCGAAGCGGCCGCCCCACATCGCGTTGGTCGCAGCCCCCTGACTGGAGCCTGTCATGTCCCGCTCGTCGTTCATTCTTGCACTGCCGCTCCTGCTGCTGGCGGGTTGCGATAGGCCCGCCGACGCGCCAGCGCAACCGGCTGAGACAGGCGCGGCGGCCAAGGCGTCGGCGGGCGTGGTGGAGCGCAGGTTTGCCGGCACCCCGATCCCGGCGATGCAGTTTGCCGATCCGGCGGGCAAGACGCTCGATCTGGGCGCGCAGGACGGGCCGGTGCTGGTCAACCTGTGGGCGACCTGGTGCGCGCCCTGCGTGGTCGAAATGCCGCAGCTCGATGCGCTCGCGGGCGAGCTGGAGGGCGAGGTCAAGGTCCTCACCATCAGTCAGGACATCCGCGCAGCCGAGGTGGTGGAGCCGTTCTTTGCCGAAAAGGGCTTTGCCCGGCTCGAACCCTGGCTCGATCCCGAAACGCGGCTTTCGGCGCAGTTCAGCCCCGAAGGCGTGCTGCCCTTGACGATCCTGTTCGATGCATCGGGCAAGGAAGTGCTGCGGGTGGCGGGCGGCTATGAATGGGACAGCCCCGAGGCCATCGCGCTGATCCGCGACAGCCTCAAGCCCGCCCCGCGCTGACCGGTCGCCCCTCCCGCGCCCTAGAGCACTTTCCGGCCATTCCGACCCGCCCTGACGGAGCCGATTTTGGCTCAGCGCCAGGAACGACGAGCGAGCCATGCCAAAGCATAGTGAGCGAGGAGAGACGCCGCGCTGGGCCGAAATCGGCCCGCCCCTTGCGGGGTGGGGGGGGGGGTGACCCGCGCCGGGGGGGGGAAGGAGTGGGGGGGGCGGGGGGGGCCCCCCCCGC
>CAZQOO010000287.1:0-1953 GCA_964594845.1 uncultured Porphyrobacter sp.
TCGCCACCGACGCGGGTGAAATCCTCGCGCAGGAGCGGGTCGATACCGAAGCGCCTGAAGTCACGCTGCCGCGCATCCGCGCGATCCTGCGAGGGTGGTTCGGAGCCGGACATCCGATTTCGGCGCTCGGTCTGGCCTCCTTCGGCCCGATCGATGTCGATCAAGCCTCGGGCGGCTGGGGTCGGATCGGTCAGACCCCCAAGCCCGGCTGGACCGGGGTCGATATCGTCGCGGCGCTGACGGACGGTCTGAGCGTGCCGGTCGCACTCGATACCGATGTCAACGGTGCCGCTTTGGCGGAAATGCGCTGGGGCGCGGCGGCGGGGCTTGCGGACTATGCCTATGTCACCATCGGCACGGGGGTAGGGGTCGGCCTGATCGCCGGCGGCAAGCCGATCGGCGGTTTCGGTCATGCCGAACTCGGCCACATGCGGATCGCCCGCGTGCCCGGCGATAGCTGGCCCGGTTCCTGCCCCTATCACGGCGACTGTGTCGAGGGGCTGGCGGCCGGCCCTGCGATCGTCGCGCGCTCGGGCAAGGACGCCAATCTGATCGCAAGCGACGATCCGATCTGGCAGCTCGTCGGCCATGCCATCGCGCAGATGCTGCACAATATCGTGCTGACCGCGACACCGCGGCGGATATTTCTCGGCGGCGGGGTGATCAGCGCCCAGCCGCAGCTGTTCCCGATCATCCGCCGCGAATTGCAGGCGAGCCTGGCGGGATATGTCAGCTCGCCCGAACTGGACCGGATCGGCGACTATGTCGTGCCTCCTGGGCTCGGCACGCTGGCGGGGCCGATGGGGCCGATTGCGCTGGCGGCCTCGGTCGCGTCGCAATCGGCGAAACAGGCCGATCCGGTGGTCTGAAACCTAAGCGAACCTACGCGAACCTAAGCGTCGATCTTCATCAGCGCGGTGCGGTTGGGCAGGAAACGGTTGGAAAAGGGCAGGATCGCCGCGCCGATGGCGGCGGCATCCTCGGCCAGTTCCGCACGGCGGATCGGCGCGCGGACGGGCAGCGAGGCTCCGCGGTGGCGGACATTGAGCGCGAGGCGGTCGCACAGCTGATCGACCAGTCCGGCGGGCAGGCGTCCACCGATGAAGATCGCGTCGGGATCGATCACGGCGTTGATGACCATCAGCGGATCGGTGAGCAAATCGGCAGCCTTCTCGACCCACTGTGCGGCAGCCTCGATCGCACCGGCATCGCGCCGGTCGAGCGCGAGGGGATCGGGAAAACCCGCCTGCGAGAGATGACTGTACAGGCCCGACAGCGAGACAACGTCCTGCAGAACAACCGGATTGCGCCGCGCGCGGCCGATCGGCAGAAAGCCGATCTCGCCGCTGCGGCCCGATGCGCCGGTGACGGAATGCCCGTCGATTACCAGGCCGCCGCCGAGGCCGGCATTGACCAGCAGGTAGAAGAAGGTCTGCGCCACCCGGCCGTGGCCGAACTGCAACTCACCGATGGCGGCGGCGGTCGCGTCGTTTTCGGTGACGACCTCAAGCCCGTGCGCGCCCAGCAGGTGCTTGGGATCCACCGTTTCCCAGATGCCGAATTCGGGCGGACGGTTGGGCAGATCGACCCCGCCGAAATCATCCGGAATCGCAAGCCCGATCCCGGCGATCCGGCTCATGTCGATCGCGCCCGCTGCGCGCATCGCATCAAGGTTGCGGCTGACGAAATCGCGCACCTGATCGGGCATCGGGAACCGGATGTTCTCGACCACCCGCATCCGCAATTCGCCAAGGAAATCGAGCGCCACCATTGTCATGTGATCGCGGTCGACATTGACGCCGATCGAGAATGCGCCGTCCGGATTGATCGCCAGTTTCAACGCGGGCTGCCCGCGCTCCCCGCGCCGGCGGCCGGCTTCTATGATCAACCCGTCGGCAAACAGCTTGCGGGCGATATTGGTGATCGAGGGCGGGGTGAGCCCGGTGATCTCGG
>CAZQOO010000288.1:0-1929 GCA_964594845.1 uncultured Porphyrobacter sp.
TCGCGCCCTTGGTCGCGCCAGTCACGGCGAAGGTCGCCTTGGCGGTTATCTCACCCTTGCCGAGCAGACGAACGCCGTCCTTGCCGCCGCGCACCAGACCGGCAGCACGCAGCGTGTCCTCGGTGATGGTGGCCTTGGCGTCGAGCTTGCCCGCGTCGATGAACTTCTGGATCATGCCCACGTTCACCTCGGCATAGTCCTTGCCGAACGGGTTGTTGAAGCCGCGCTTCGGGAGGCGCATGTGAAGCGGCATCTGGCCGCCTTCGAAGCCCTTGATGGCAACGCCCGAACGGGCCTTCTGGCCCTTCTGGCCGCGTGCCGAGGTCTTGCCCTTGCCCGAGCCGATACCACGGCCGACACGGACGCGGCCCTTGCGGGCACCGGCATTGTCGCGGATGTCATTCAGTTTCATTGTGTGCACTCGCTGAAGTTTATCCCAGCGAAAGCTGGGACCTGAGGTTAGCTCTGCCGCAGGAAGGACGCGCTGACCGCCCTGGATCCTGACTTTCGCCAGGATGACGGGGGAGGACGCATTCCTCCCCGCCACAGTATCTTAGTCGATCACCTGCACCAGATGCGGGATCTTGGCGATTGCGCCGCGCACCTCGGGGGTGTCCTGACGCTCGACGATCTTGTGCATCTTGTTCAGACCCAGACCGATGAGGATCTGGCGCTGGCTGGCGGGACGACGGATGGGCGAACCCACCTGTTTGATCTTGATGGTAGCCATCTGGAATTACTCCACAATCGCGGCAGCTTCGGCTTCCGCCTCGGCTGCGCTGGCCCCGCCCCGACCCAGCAGGTCGGCAACCTTCTTGCCGCGACGCTGGGCGACCGACTTCGGCGAAGTCTGCTCAGACAGCGCGTCGAAGGTGGCGCGGATCATGTTGTAGGGGTTCGAGGTGCCGACCGACTTGGTCACCACGTCGGCAACGCCGAGGCTCTCGAACACGGCGCGCATCGGACCGCCGGCGATGATCCCGGTGCCCGGAGGCGCCGAGCGGACGGTCACCTTGCCCGCGCCGAAACGGCCATTGCCGTCGTGGTGCAGGGTGCGGCCTTCCTTGAGCGGAACGCGGATCATCTTCTTGCGCGCCGAAGCGGTCGCCTTGGTGATCGCTTCGGGCACTTCGCGGGCCTTGCCGTGGCCGAAGCCGACGCGGCCCTGGCCGTCGCCGACCACGACCAGCGCTGCAAAGCCGAAGCGCTTGCCGCCCTTCACGGTCTTCGAGACGCGGTTGATGTGCACCAGCTTCTCGATGATGCCGTCATCTTCTTCCTGCTTGCCGCCGCGACGATCGTCACGGTTGCCGCGACCGCGACCACGGCCTTCGCCGCCTTCGCGGTTGCCGCCACGCCCACGACCGCGACGGCCCTGAGTCTCGCCCGCGTCGCCGGCGATGTCGCTCGCCACTTCGGCGGTTTCGATGGTGTTTTCGTCAGCCATGATCAGAACTCCAGCCCGCCTTCACGGGCGGCATCGGCCAGCGCCTTGACGCGGCCATGGAACAGGAACCCGCCGCGATCGAACACGACATTGGTCACGCCCGCCTTCTTGGCAGCCTCGGCGATCTGCTTGCCGACCTCGGCCGCAGCCGAGACATTGGCACCGCTCGCCTTGGCGCCCAGCGTCGATGCGGCGGCAACGGTCTTGCCGGCGGCATCGTCGATGATCTGGGCGTAGATGTGGCGGCCGGTGCGATGCACCGACAGGCGCGGCTTGCCACCGGCACGCGCACGCAGCGCAGTGCGGACCCGGCGACGGCGACGTTCGAAAAGGGAAAGCTTTGCCATCTTACTTCTTCTTCCCTTCCTTGCGGAAGATGTACTCGCCGCGATAGGCGATACCCTTGCCCTTGTAGGGCTCGGGCTTGCGCCAGCGGCGGATTTCGGCGGCGAACTGGCCCACGGCCTGCTTGTCGATGCCCG
>CAZQOO010000289.1:0-1890 GCA_964594845.1 uncultured Porphyrobacter sp.
CCTGATCAGTCCTCGCGTCGGCGCCACTTGCGATGTCCGATTCGCATGATCGGCTCGCCGCAATGACGGCAGTGGCCAGCATATTGCCTGCCGTCCCAGGTGACCTCGCGCCGCACCGGCTCGTGCCGGTCGATTGCGCAAACGACAAAGGAAATGAAGGACATGGAGAAGGTGTCCTGACATTTGGGACAAGGGAGTTGCGGCTCTCGAACGGCCTTGCCCTGCAACCGTCCTCGAATGCTGACCTTTGTCAGTCACCCGCAGCATCGCAGCATGGGCTTCGACCTAGGGAAAATACATAGGTCAAATTGCTTAAGCGCGTGTGACAGGCCAAGGCGCTTGCCGAGGGGCGATTTGCGCGTCATGGCGCTGTCATGGCGAGAGAGGATGCAATGGCTGAGGCGCATGATGTGCTGGTCATCGGCTCGGGCGCGGCGGGGCTGACCGCGGCGCTCGCACTGGCCGAAACGCGCCGGGTGCTGGTGCTGGCCAAGGGCTCGCTCACCGGCGGATCGACCGCCTGGGCGCAGGGCGGGATCGCTGCCGTGCTCGATGCGGGCGACACCTTCGAGGATCACATCCGCGACACGATGGTCGCCGGCGCGGGGCTCAACGACCGCGAGACGGTGGAATTCGTGATCGAACGCGCGCCCGCCTCGATCGACCGTTTGTGCGAGCTGGGCGTGCCGTTCAACCGCGACGCCGATGCGCTCCCCCTCACCCGCGAGGGCGGCCATTCGCACCGCCGGATCGTCCATGTCGACGATGCGACCGGCTGGGCGGTGCAATCGGCGCTGCTCAAGGCCGCCGAGGCCAATCCCAACATCACCCTGTTGCCGGGCCGCACCTGCATCGACTTCATTACCGACCGTCACCGCGAGCACTTCTCCGCCGCGGGGCGCGTGTGGGGGGTCTATGCGCTCGACGAGGCCACGGGCCGGGTCGAGCGGCATGTCGCGCGCGCCACGATCCTTGCGAGCGGCGGCGCTGGGCGCGTGTATCAATTCTCCACCGCCCCGCGCGGCGCAACCGGCGACGGCATCGCGATGGCATGGCGGGCGGGCGCGCGGGTCTCCAACATGGAGATGATGCAGTTCCACCCGACCTGCCTCTACCACCTCGACGTCAAGAACTTCCTCATCACCGAGGCGGTGCGCGGCGAGGGCGGGCGGCTGATCAACCCGCGCACCGGCAAGCGCTTCATGGCGTTCTACGACAAGGAGCGGATGGAGCTTGCGCCGCGTGATGTGGTGGCGAGGGCGATCGACGCCGAGATCAAGCGCTTCGGCCTCGATTACGTCCACCTCGACATCAGCCATGAAGACCCCGAGTTCGTGAAGGGCCACTTCCCGACGATCTACGAGAAGCTGATGGGCCTCGGCATCGACATGACCAAGGCGCCGATCCCGGTCGTCCCCGCGCAGCACTATACCTGCGGCGGGGTGGTGGTGGACCTGGCCGCGCGCACCGATGTGCCCGGGCTGTGGGCGGCGGGGGAGTGCACCGAAAGCGGCCTGCACGGCGCGAACCGGCTGGCGTCGAACTCACTCTTGGAGTGCTTCGTCTTCGGCGAGGCGGCGGCGCAGGACATTCTCGCGCGCTGGGACACTTTGGAAGCGCCCCCTACGATCCTCCCGTGGGACGAAAGCCGCGTGACCGATTCCGACGAGGAGGTGGTCATCAAGCAGAACTGGACCGAAATCCGCCGCTTCATGTGGAACTATGTCGGCATCGTGCGCACCACCAAACGGCTCGAACGCGCCAAGCACCGGATCGAGCTGCTGACCCGCGAGGTCGAGGAATATTACGGCGCTTTCCGCGTCACCACCGATCTCATTGAACTGCGCAACCTGCTGCAATCGGCCGAACTGATCGTAAAAAGCGCCCTCG
>CAZQOO010000290.1:0-1861 GCA_964594845.1 uncultured Porphyrobacter sp.
TAGTGGGTCTGCGCCAATTGCCTCGCCAGCGGTTCGAGGAATCCGGCGGCATCGGTGTTGGTCCCCGCCAGTGCGCCACCGCCGAGCGGCAGGATGGTGTTGACCGCGCCGATGGAATCCGCAGGGGAATCGATCCGGTCAAGCAGCGGCATGACGGCCTGCTTGTGCGGCATGGTGACATTGCACCCGCGCCACAGCGGGTCGGTGCGGCGCGCCGCGAGATAGTCGGCCAACCCTTCGGGCGGCACATGACACGCGCGATACTCCGCGTCGATCCCGAGCTTCTCCAGCCAGAAATTGTGGATTTTCGGAGACTTCGACTGGGCGATGGGATCGCCGATCACTTCTGCGTAAGGAGTCTCGCGGGGACGGGTCATGCGATCAGCACCCCTTCCTCCCGCAGCGCGCCGAGTAGCGGCAGGAGCGGCATCCCGAGCACGGTGAACTGGTCGCCTTCGATTGCCGAGAACAGCTGCACCCCGGGGCCTTCAATGCGGAAGGCCCCGACGGTGTGGCCGATTTTCGGCCATTCGAGGCTCAGATAGTATTCAATGAATTCCTCGGACAGCTCGCGCACGTGCAGGCGCGCAAGGCTCGCGTGGCTCCATTCGCAGCCACCAGCTCTCACCAGCGCGGCGGCGGAGTGGAGCTCCATCACCTGCCCCGAGAAGAAACGCAGGTGCTCGCCCGCCTCCTCGCGGCTGCGCGGCTTGTCGAACCGCCGTCCGCCCGCGACCACCAGCGAATCCGAACCCAGCACCAGCGCTTGCGGATGCAGCGCCGCGACCGCCGCCGCCTTGGCCACCGCCAGCGCCTCGGCCACTTCGGCAGGCGCGGCACCGGCCAGCCCGGCCTCCACCGCCCGTTCGTCGATCTCGGCGGGGATGCTCTGGTATGCCACCCCGGCGGCATCGAGCATGGCCCGGCGCGAAGCGCTCTTGCTGGCGAGGATCAGAGTCATATCGGCTTGCCCGTCCCGCCTTCGTTCGCCGGCTTGCGGCCGCGCTCCTGCGCTAGCCGGATGATTGCTGCCGCGGTCTCCTCGATCGAGCGGCGGGTGACGTCGATCACCGGCCAGCCATTATCGGCGAACATCCGCCGCGCGAATTGCAGTTCGGCCTTTACCCGGTCGTTGTCGACATAGGCGGTCTCGGTCGCCTCGTTCAGCGACAGGAGCCGGTTGCGGCGGATCTGCACCAGCCGCTCGGGCGAAGTGGTGAGGCCGACGATCAGGGGATGGCGCAGGCCGAACAGCGCCGAGGGCGGCGGGCTTTCCACCACGAGGGGAATGTTGGCGGTCTTGTAGCCGCGATTG
This sequence comes from uncultured Porphyrobacter sp., assembly GCA_964594845.1. Taxonomy (GTDB): domain Bacteria; phylum Pseudomonadota; class Alphaproteobacteria; order Sphingomonadales; family Sphingomonadaceae; genus Erythrobacter. The sequence continues at coordinate 1,316 of CAZQOO010000290.1, forward strand.
GCAAGGTAGATCGAGGTCGGCGTCTTGGACGAGCGCGACACGCCCACCAGCAGGATATCGGCCTCCTCCCAATCCTCATGCGCAAGGCCGTCATCATGGGCGATGGTGAACTGGATCGCCTCGACGCGGCGGAAATAGTCCTCGTCCATGGTGTGTTGGCGGCCGGGGCGGCCGTGGGCTTCCTGGCCGAGCTGGGCTTCCAGCGCAGCAGTCACCTGATCGAGCACCGGCACTGCGGGCAGGCCCAGGTGGCGGCAATGCTCCTCCAGCCGCTTGCGGGTGTCGGGATTGACCAGCGTGTACAGCACCAGCCCGGGATGCGCGGCGAGATCGGGCACGATCCGGTCGAGATGCTGGAGCGAGCGCACCATCGGCCAGAAGTGGCGGCTGACATCGGGATCGTCGAACTGCGCGAGCGCGGCCTTGGCGATCATTTCCAGCGTCTCGCCGGTCGAATCCGATACAAGGTGGAGATTGAGTCGGTTCATGCGCGAAGGGTCCGGCGGTGCCTGTGGACAGTTGAGGGCATAAACCACGGGAGGGAGG
>CAZQOO010000291.1:0-1859 GCA_964594845.1 uncultured Porphyrobacter sp.
AAGATCGGCCAGCTGAGGCCCGCCGACGGGAACAGCGCAGCCGTCGTGACCGACTTGGCCGCCACATTGCCGATCATGCGGTTGCCCAACCCTGCAATCAGGGCAGCGACCAACGGCGCGAACACGATGATGAGGATGGGATGCACGAGCCTCTTACCCCTTCATCCGGTTGATGTCGTCGACCGCGATCGAGCCGCGGGTGCGGAAATAGATGACGAGGATCGCCAGGCCGATTGCCGCCTCGGCCGCCGCCACGGTCAGCACCAGCATGGCGAAGATCTGGCCGACCAGATCCTGCATGAAGGCGCTGAAGGCGACGAGGTTCAAGTTCACCGCGAGCAGGATCAGCTCGACCGCCATCAGGATGACGATCACGTTCTTGCGGTTGAGGAAGATCCCCAGCACCCCGAGCACGAACAGGATCGCGCCCACGGTGAGATAATGTTCAACGCCGATCACAGCTCGACCCCCTGCCCGACTTCCGGGTTCTTCATGACGGTTGCTTCCTCCGGACGGCGGCGGATCTGCTTGCCCACGTCCTGCCGCGCGCGGGCACCGGGCTTGGGCGGCTGGAAGGTCAGCACGATTGCGCCGATCATGGCGACCAGCAGGATGATCCCCGCGATCTCGAACAGCGCGATATACTTGCCGTAGAGCAGCGCGCCCAATGCCTCGATATTGCTCGCGTCCGCCGCCTGCATCGCCGAGCCGTCCGGCGTGCCGAGGGTGATGCCGCCCGCACTATAGGCGCCCACCGCCAGCAGCAGCTCTGCCAGCAGCACGGCGGCGATAAGCAGCCCCAGCGGCGCGTTGCGGGCAAAGCCTGCGCGCATCGCGGCGAAATCGATGTCGAGCATCATGACGACGAACAGGAACAGCACCGCGACAGCGCCGACATAGACGATCACCAGCAGCATCGCGATGAACTCCGCGCCCACCAGCACCATCAGACCGGCGGCGTTGAAGAACGCCATGATCAGCCACAGCACCGAATGAACGGGGTTGCGCGCCATGATCGTCATCACGGCGGCGCCGACCACGATGGTCGCGAAGAAGTAGAAGGCGATGGCCTGTATCATGATGCGTCTCCGCCGATCCGCGAGCCCCGGCGCGGCGGCCGGGTTCCAGAAAGCGGCATTGTGATCCCTAGTCCAAGTCGAGGCCCGGCGGCGTGCCGTGACCGTGAATGCAATTGACCCCGTAACCGTCCGGCGCGCCCTAGCGGTAGGGTGCGTCGGCTTCAAGATTGGCCGCGATGGCCCGTTCCCATTTGTCACCATTCGCAAGCAGCTTGGCCTTGTCGTAGAGCAGCTCCTCGCGGGTTTCGGTGGCGTATTCGAAATTCGGCCCCTCGACGATGGCATCGACCGGGCAGGCCTCCTGGCAGAAGCCGCAGTAGATGCACTTGGTCATGTCGATGTCGTAGCGCGTGGTGCGGCGGCTGCCGTCCTCGCGCGGTTCGGCGTCAATGGTGATCGCCTGCGCCGGGCAGATCGCCTCGCAGAGCTTGCAGGCGATGCAGCGTTCCTCGCCGTTCGGATAGCGGCGCAGCGCATGCTCGCCCCGGAACCGGGGGGACAGCGGCCCCTTCTCGTGCGGGTAGTTCACCGTGGCCTTGGGCGCGAGGAAGTACTTCATCCCGAGCCGGAAGCCCTTCAGGAAGTCCATCAGCAGGAAGTACTTGCCGGCCCGGGTCCAGTCCATCTGGGTCATGTCAGCCTCCCGTGGCCCAGCGGGCATAGGCGCCGCCGAAGGCCCCGTATTGCGCAAGGAACGCGACGATCACGACCCAGCCCAGCGACATCGGCAGGAACACCTTCCAGCCGATCCGCATGAGCTGGTCGTAGCGGTAGCGCGGC
>CAZQOO010000292.1:0-1857 GCA_964594845.1 uncultured Porphyrobacter sp.
GCTCGCGCGGGCTGCGCGCGACCTGGGCGGCCGAGGAAGCGGGCGTCAACATCGACCTTCGCATCCTTCCGTTCCCGCCGCGCTACCTTGCGCCCGACTACATGGCCGTAAATCCGCTCGGCACGGTGCCGATGCTGGTGGACGGCGAAACGCAGCTGACCGAGAGCTGCGCCATCGCCCATTACCTCGCCACGCGCGAGGGCTTCACTGATCTCGCCATCGCGCCGGGGGAGCGCGATTACGGCGAATTTTGCGACTATACCTACCACGCCGACGCAACGATCACCTTTCCGCAGACGGTCTACATGCGCTTCTGCCTGTTCGAGAAGGACAAGGGATTGCAGGAGGCGGGCCACGCTTACGCCAAGTGGTTCCACAAGCGCCTCATCAAGGTCGAACAGCGGCTGCACTCACGCGAATTCCTCTGCGCCGACCGCTTCACCGTGGCCGACATCTGCGTCGGCTATGCGCTGATCCTCGCCGAGAGTGTCGGGCTGGACGAAGGCGTGCCGCAGAGCCTCAAGGATTACCGTGCGCGGCTGACGGCGCGGCCCGCCTACCTGCGTGCCTTCGAGCGGGAAGAGGAAGGGCGCAAGGCGCTGGCGGGGTAGGGCGGGGGCGCGGACGGAGACCAGTCCGCCGCGATGCTCATCCCCCGTTCATTTTCAGCCGCTTAATCTCTCCCTCACAGTCCGGGCAATACTGCGGAAAGGGTCGCCGATGCTCGCATTCCTGCCCCTGCTTCTCGCCGCCTCCGAACCCCCGCGCGAGGCCTCGTCGCTGGAGAATATCGGCGCGGTGATCGCCAATGCACGGGTGTGCGATGCCTTCGGCTACACCATCGACCGCGAGGGATTGGCCGGCTGGGCCGCCGAGGCCCGCAACCGCCTGGCAGCGCGCGATGCCTCGCTCACCAGCCACCGCGCGCAATTCGAAGTCGAGCGCAATGTGATCGGGGATTTCCTGCGGGACTTCTGGACCTACTGGAGCTGGGGGACCCGTCCCGGCCGGTCGGCGGATCAATTCATCGAGGCCGAGTATCGCTACATCAATCTCCAGCGCAAGGCGTGTGACCGGCTGGTGCGCTCGGAGGCGGTCGGGCAGTTCGTTACCGCGCCCGAGCAGCAGCTTCCCCCGTCCGAGATCATCGCCCGCGTGCGTGCGGAATTTCGCGAGCTTGACCGGCAGTATTGAGGCGCCGCGATTTTCCTACCGGCGCAGGCCGCGCTACACAGGGCGCGGCTCTTTCGCATTGTCGTCCACCGCGCGTTACCGGCCGCGCGCCGCGCTTTTTCGCCGCGATCCCTTTCTGTCCGTCCGCATCACGGATGGAGGATAAGCTTTTCGATTCAAAGCATTTATCGGGGAAACGCAAAGTTGACGCGGTGTCAACTTTGTCAACTTTGAAAGAATATTACGCGGCCTGATCAGGCGTGACGGGGCGGGCCGAAAGCTCGCGCCGCAGCAGCTTGCCGATCGGATCGCGCGGCAGGCTGTCCACGAATTCGATGTAGCGCGGGCGCTTGTAACCCGCGATCTGGCCCTTGAAGCGCTCCGTGATTGCCTCGCGGGTGAGGGTCTGGCCGGGTTTGAGCACCACGAAGGCCTTGACCGCCTCGCCCCACTGCTTGTCGGGCACGCCGCAGCAACCCGCATCCGCCACTTCGGGCATGGCGGCAAAGATCGCGTCGACCTCGGCCGGGTAGACGTTCTCGCCGCCGGTCTTGATCAGCTCCTTGGCGCGGCCGAGCAGGTAGCCGCGCCCGCGCTCATCCATCGCGCCGAGGTCGCCGGTGCGCAGCCAGCCGTGGCCGAGTGCGGCCTCGCTCGCCTCGGGGTTGTGCCAGTAGCCGAGCA
>CAZQOO010000293.1:0-1856 GCA_964594845.1 uncultured Porphyrobacter sp.
CCAAGGCAGTCGAGTCGATTGCCGAGCGGGCCGAGCGGGCCGGTGACAAGGCGATTGTGGCCGCGCAGCGCGAACGCATTGCCCAGGACATGGCCAAGGACGGCTGGGGCTACGGCGCGGCGACGGCCTCGGCGGGCCATCCTGTCGATGGGAGCCAGACGACCGCCAATACCCCGGTCGCCAATGACGGCTGGGCCGATTGAGCCATCCCGCCCAAGGCCGTGGCAGCAGGGCCGCCGCGTAGCATTACCTAGGGTGCCTTTCGGCGCTTCTCTATCGCAATGTCGCAGGCTGCCATGCCATGGTGCAGCCGCTTGCCCTTACCGATCCGACGCCGGTGTCCGAGCCGGCCATGCCCCGTCACACCGGACGGCGCGGTGCGGCGCGCCTGCGGCTGGCGATCCCGGTGCGCATCGTCTCGACCCATGCCACTGAAACCTGCATCCTGCTTGACCTGTCGCGCACCGGTGCGCGGATCGGTCTGGCCGACCCGCTCGCGCCCGGGATGTGCCTCTACCTCCGGATTGCGCGCTTCGAGATGTTTGCCGAAGTGATCCGGCGCGATCTGGGTGCCGACGGCGGGATCAATGGTCTGGTGTTCGACGAGCCTTTGCCTGACGCGACTGTGCTTGCGGTGCGGCAGCATGCCGAGACCTTCGAACAGCGCCAGCGCGCTTCCTTCCGCGAGCAAGTGCGACGCTGGGTGAGCGGGGAAAGCCGGGTCTGAGCGCAGGCTATCGGCTGTCCTTGCGCGCTTGGCACTTGCCAAATCGCGCGCCTGCGCCTAAGTGGGCAGCCATCCCGACATTGTCGTGACAAGGTTTGGATGCTGGCGCCTTACGGGGCCGGCCCGAAACCCGTTGCAATGATGCCGCCTGACCGGAGAATTGATGGCCGATATCGCGCGCCTGACTGCACTGATCGAACCCGAGGCTGCGGCCCTGGGTTTCGAGCTCGTGCGCGTCGCGTTCCTGCCGTCCGAGGCGGGTGACGGCGGCATGGCCTTGCAGATCATGGCTGAGGATCCGGCCACCGGCCAGCTGGTGATCGACCAGTGCGCCGCGCTCTCGCGCCGGGTGTCCGACGTGATCGACACCGCCGAGGAAGCGGGCGAAGTGCTGATCGAGGGGGCCTACCACCTCGAAGTCTCCTCGCCCGGCATCGACCGTCCGCTGACCCGCGAGAAGGATTTTGCCAACTGGGCCGGGCACGAGGCGCGGATTGTCATGGTCAAGGGCTATGACGGCCAGCGCACCAACAAGGGGCTGCTCCACGGCCTCGAGGATGGCATGGTGCACCTCACCGACGCCAAGGCTGGCGATGTGCGCCTGCCGCTCGACCAGATCCACTCGGCCAAGCTCGTCCTTACCGACGCGCTGATTGCCGCCACCCGCCCGCTCGATATCAGCGGGGCCGACGAACTCATCGAAGACACCCAGGAAGAAAAGGCAGACGACTGATGGCCAGTGCCATTTCCGCCAACAAGGCCGAACTCCTCGCGATCGCCAACGCAGTCGCCTCGGAAAAGATGATCGACAAGGCGATCGTCATCGAGGCGATGGAAGAAGCGATCCAGAAATCCGCGCGCAACCGCTACGGCGCGGAAAACGACATCCGCGCCAAGCTCGATCCGCTGACCGGCGATCTGACGCTGTGGCGCGTGGTCGAGGTGGTCGAGGAGGTCGAGGACTACTTCAAGCAGGTCGATCTCAAGCAGGCCGAAAAGCTTCAGGCGGGTGCCAAGGTCGGTGACTTCATCGTCGATCCGCTGCCCCCGGTCGATCTCGGACGCATCGACGCGCAGTCGGCCAAGCAGGTGATCTTCCAGAAGGTCCGCGATGCCGAGCGCGAGCGCC
>CAZQOO010000294.1:0-1841 GCA_964594845.1 uncultured Porphyrobacter sp.
GCGCGTTCGCGCTTGCGGCCCGTCCGTTGGCGGGCCGAACTTGCGCGATCAGCTGCTGGCGATCCCATCAATCGCGCTTGCCAGCTTCGCATCGCGCGCCGACAGCCCGCCGCTTGTCCCCGCATCATGAGTCGTCAGCGTCACCTCGACGCGGTTGTAGACGTTGAACCATTCGGGATGGTGATCCTGCGCCTCGGCCAGCAGCGCGACGCGGTTCATGAAGCCCCAGGCCTCGGAGAAATCCTTGAAGCGGAAGGTGCGCGCAATCGCCTTGCCATCGCGCGCCAGGCTCCACTCGGGATGGGCCTTGAGCAGGTCGGCGGTTTCCTCGGGCGTGAATTCGGGGACGGACATGAAGGCTCCTACCATCGGGGTCGCTTGTTTGCGCGACCGCTTTTCCCTAACGCTGCGGGCCAATGCAAGCCGCAAGCCCCTCGCTGAGTGCCGAAAACCTCGCCTGCCGGCGCGGCGAGCGGCTGCTGTTCCGGCGGCTGTCGTTCCGGCTGGAGGCAGGTGCGGCGTGCCATGTGACGGGGGCGAACGGGGCGGGCAAGACCACGCTCATCCGCGCGGTGGCGGGCCTCACCACGCCCTATGCCGGAGAGGTGCGCCGCGAGGGTGCGCTGGGGCTGCTGGACGAACGCACCGGCCTCGATCCCGATCTGCCGCTGGGCAAGGCACTGGGCTTCTGGGAGCGGGTCGATGGCTGCACCAGCCCGGACGGCGCGATCACGATCCTCGGGCTCGGACCGCTGCTTGATGTGCCGGTGCGCTACCTTTCGACCGGGCAGAAGAAACGCGCCGCGCTCGCCGCGCTGCTCAATCGCGCGGTGCCGATCTGGCTGCTCGACGAGCCGCTTTCCGGGCTGGACGTTGATACGATTGCCAAGGTCACCGCGTTGATCCGGCTGCATGTCGGCGGTGGCGGGATCGCGCTGATCGCCTCGCACCAGCCGCTCGATGTGCCGGGGATGACAAGCTTCGCGATCGAGGACTTCGCACCTGCGCCGGAAGAGGAAGAGGCATGATCGCCGCCCTGCTCCGCCGCGACCTCGCGCAGTTCTTCCCCTTCACCGGCAGCGGCGCAGCGCTGCCCGTGGTGTTCTTCGTCGCGGTCGCCATGCTGTTCCCCTTCGCGGTCGGGCCGGACGCCAACATCCTCACGAGAACCGGCGGCGGGGTGGTGTGGATCGCGGCGCTGCTGGCCGCGATCCTGCCGCTCGAAAAGCTGGTGGCGCGGGACATCGAACTCGGCTTCTTCGACCAGCTCAGGCTGCGGGGCATGGCCGAGGAGGCGATGATGGCGGTGCGCCTTGCCGCCCACTGGCTGAGCTTCGGCCCGCCGCTGGTGCTGGCGACCTTCCCGGCGGCCGCGCTGCTGAGGATTGAGGGCGAGAGCTTCCAGATCCTCACGCTCGGCCTCATCGTCGGCACGCCGGGCCTCGCCGCCATCGGCCTGATGATCGCCGCGCTCACCGCCTCGCTACGGGCGGGCGCGGCACTTTCGGGCCTGCTGCTGATCCCGCTGGCCCTCCCCATCCTGATTTTCGGCGCAGGTGCGCTTGCCCGTCAGGATCAAGCGAGCCTCGGCTTCGTTGGTGCGATAAGTCTCGGACTGGTGGCACTCGCCCCCTTCGCCGCCGGGGCTGCTATCCGCGCCGCGAGAGAGAATTAGTGAGAGCACCCGAAAGCCACGTCCGCGCCAATGAACTCATGGGCAATATCGCGCTGGGGCTGCTGGGCTTCACGCTGATCGCCTTTGCGGCCAAGGCGATTGTCCACCCTGAGGTGCAGGCGCGCTACACGCCGATCGTGGTGTTCCACGCCGGAAGCATGATCGC
>CAZQOO010000295.1:0-1826 GCA_964594845.1 uncultured Porphyrobacter sp.
CTCCTCGACCTTCGACCCGTTGCGCTCGACGAAGAACTGGCGGCCCTGCTCGCGCGTCCAGCGCTTGGAGTGCAGGCCGGTGTCCACCACCAGACGGCAGGCGCGGAAGGCGAGCGACTGGAGGTAGCCCAGCCGCCCGACCTTGAACTCGTCATAGGCTCCCAGCTCGTCGGCGAGCTGTTCGGCGTAGAGCGCCCAGCCTTCGGAAAAGGCATTGAAGGCGAGGATCGAGCGGATCAGCGGCAGGCGGTTGGAGAATTCGCCCTCCCACACGTGGCCGGGGATGCTCTCGTGGAAAGCGAGATCGGCCAGATCATACTTGCGGTGCAGATCGGTGGTGCGAAGGTTGATCCAGAACCGCCCGGGGATGCTGCCATCCTTGCTGCCCGCGCCGCCATAGGCGCCCGGTGCGCCCGGCTCCTCGACCAGCGGCAGGCGACGCACTTCCAGCGGCGGATCGACCAGCTGGTTGAAGGCGCGCGGCATCTGCGCCTTGATCCACGCCACCCGATCGTTGATGAAATCGAAGATCTCCTTGCGGCCCGGATCGCCCTCGGCAAACTTGTAGCGCGGGTCCTCGCCAAGCGCCCGCATCCGCTCGCCGACGCTGCCCTTGGTGTAGCCGATCTCGCGCAGGATCGGGTCCATCCGGCCGTGAATTTCCTCCAGTTCGGCGAGGCCCTGACGGTGGATTTCGTCGGGCGTCATGGCGGTGGTGGTCGAGGCGCTGACGGCCCAGGCGTAATATTCCTCGCCGATCGGCTGGGCCCACATGCCGGCATGGTCCTTGGCCGCGGCGCGCTGCACTCCGAGTTCGGCCAGCTGCCGTTCGAGCGCCGGAACGATCCCGCCGGTGACGATGCGGCCGGCCTGCTCGGCGGCGCGTTCCGTCCCGCCGATCTTCGCGGCGGCAAGCGGGCCGGCATAGCTTTCCTGGGCGCCGGCAAGGCCCGCCTGAAGCTGGGCAATCGCCTTGTCGAGCAGGAAGGCAGGCGGCACCACCCCCATGCCGCGCGCCGCGCGGATACGGTCCAGTTCGCCGTCGAGGATCGCGGGCACTTCGGCGAGGCGGTCCATGTAGGGGCCGATGTCCTCAGCCGTCCGGAGCGGCTGGGTCGAGCCGAAGAAGCGCGGCAGGTCGATGTAGCCGCCGACGTTCTGGATCACGACATAGGGGGCGTTGCGCCAGCTGCCGACCGCGACGTCGCCATAGGGCATGGCCATGCCTTCCAGAGCCTTGGAGAAGGCGCTTTCGACCACTTCGAAGCCGATATGCTGGTCGCTGGTCAGGCCCGCGCGCGGATAGGCGCGCGCTTCGGCAACCAGTTCCTTGAGCGTGCCGGCATAGGCGCTGCGCCCGTCCTCGCCCGCCGTACCGAAGGTTGCGCGCCATGCGGCGAACTCGCCGGTGTCGACCCCAAGGCCGGTCGCGCGTCCGGGTTCATGGGCGAGCATCCGGTAGGCGATCCGGTCCAGCGCGGCATCGGGGTCGAGCCCGGCGATGGAGCCGCCCGCAGGCGTGCTGGCAGGAGCGGCCTGACTGCGCGCGCAGGCGGGCAGCAGGGCAAGGGCGGAAGCACCGGCGAGCCCCTTGAGGGTCTGGCGGCGGGTGAAATCGGCAAATCTCTCTCTCATGCGCGAAGGTTTGGCGAGGCGCTTGCCCCAAGTCAATCGGGCGGGCTAGAGCACGGGGCATGACCGATGCCGTGCTTTCCATCGTGATGCTGGCCGCGCTGGCGCTGCTGGCGGGGGCGTTTTTCCTGTGGCGGCGCACCGGCGAGGTGAAGAACCCCGCGCTGATGGTGCTGCTGGCGGTGATCGCGGTG
>CAZQOO010000296.1:0-1820 GCA_964594845.1 uncultured Porphyrobacter sp.
CGGCACGCCGCGCGTCTCGTCGATGCGGCTATAGGTCTCGTGCGTCACCATCCCCTGCGTGAACAGCGCGGCGAAGGGCTCCTGCACCGCGATCTTGCCCGTGTGGGCCAGCGCGCGGGTCCAGAAGCGGGCGTAGAGCAGGTGCAGGATCGCGTGCTCGATCCCGCCGATATAGTGCTGCACCGGCATCCACTTGGCCACTTCCTCCGGGTCGAAGGGACGGTCGGCCGGCTGGCTCGCAAAGCGCAGGAAATACCACGAGCTGTCGACAAAGGTGTCGAGCGTGTCGGTCTCACGCCGCGCCGCGCTGCCGCACTTGGGGCAATCGACGTGCTTCCACGTCGGGTGACGTTCCAAGGGGTTGCCGGGGATGTCGAAGCTGACATCCTCGGGCAGGGTGACGGGGAGCTGGTCCTTGGGCACGGGCACAACGCCGCAAGCATCGCAGTGGATGAAGGGGATGGGCGTTCCCCAGTAACGCTGGCGGCTCACGCCCCAGTCGCGCAGGCGCCACACGGTGCGCCCCTCGCCCCAGCCTTCGGCCTCGGCGCGCGAAATCACCGCCTGCTTGGCGGCCTCCACGGTCATGCCATTGAGGAAATCGCTGTTCACGATCACTCCGTCCCCCGCCTCGGCCTCGCCCTTGAAAGGCTCGTCGGCCTTCGCCGGGTCAGAGGCGACCACGCGCAGGATCGGCAATTCGTATTTGGTGGCGAATTCGAAGTCGCGCTGGTCATGCCCCGGCACGCCCATGACGGCGCCGGTGCCGTATTCCATCAGCACGAAGTTGGCGATGAAGACCGGGAGCTCGGCTCCTGTGAACGGGTGCTTGGCGGTGATCGAAGTCCTGTAGCCCAGCTTCTCGGCCGTTTCGAGCGCGGCGGCCGTGGTCGCGCCCTTCTTGCACTGGTCGATAAACGCGGCGACCTCCGGATCGCCCGCCAGCCCTTGAGCAATCGGGTGATCGGCGGCAATTGCACAGAAGCTCGCGCCGAAGATCGTGTCGGGGCGGGTCGAGTAAACCGGCAGCTTCCCGCCGTCGGAAAGCTCAAAGCTGAACTCCAAGCCCTGCGACTTGCCGATCCAGTTCTCCTGCATCAGGCGAACCTTCTCGGGCCAGTCCTCAAGGCTGCCGAGGCCTTCCAGCAGATCATCGGCAAAGTCGGTGATCTTGAGGAACCACTGGTTCAGCTTGCGCTTCTCGACCTCCGCGCCGCTCCGCCAGCCCTTGCCGTCGATCACCTGCTCGTTGGCGAGCACGGTCATGTCGACCGGGTCCCAGTTGACGGTCGATTCCTTGCGGTAGACCAGCCCCGCCGCGTAGAGATCGAGGAACAGCGCCTGTTCGTGGCCGTAATATTCGGGATCGCAGGTGGCGAATTCGCGGGTCCAGTCGAGCGCAAAGCCGATGCGTTGCAACTGCGCCTTCATCTGGGCGATGTTCTGACGGGTCCAGCCGCCGGGGTGCACGCCCTTTTCCATCGCGGCGTTTTCCGCCGGCATCCCGAAGGCGTCCCAGCCCATCGGGTGCAGCACCTCGAACCCGCGCATCTTCTGGTAGCGCGCCAGCACGTCGCCCATCGTGTAGTTGCGCACGTGGCCCATGTGGATGCGCCCGGAAGGGTAGGGGAACATCTCGAGGATGTAGCTCTTGGGCTTCGGGCTGTCCGAATCGGCGGTGAAGGTGCCCGCCGCTTCCCATGCGCGCTGCCAGCGTCCGTCGGCGACGGACGGATCGAAACGGGTTTCAGTCATGCGGTGCTATCCGAAGAAGCGTGATCTCAGGAGGCGAGCGCCTGGCGGCGCAGATCGCGGGCCTT
>CAZQOO010000297.1:0-1801 GCA_964594845.1 uncultured Porphyrobacter sp.
CTGCGGAACTGGAAGCCGCCCGGCGCGAGCTGGCCGACCTGCGCGAACGGGTGAAGGTGCTCGAACGCATCGCCACCGACGGCAACACCAGCGCAGCACGCGAACAGGCGCGCATCGCTGCCGAAATCGAAGCCCTGCGGGCCCTGCCCGCGGCCAAGGAGGAGAAGAGCGAATGATCAATGCCTTGCTCGACCCGACACTGATCATGACCGGCGGGAGCCTCATCGGCCTTGTCGTGATCGCCGCCAGCCTGCTGCGCGCATGGCAGGGCTGGCTCGATCTCAAGCGGCAGGAGCTTGACCGGACGACCGTGCGCCCGGCAGCGGAAGACGGCGCGGGGCTCGGCACCGCGCGGATCGAACTCGCTGATCTCAAGGAACGCATCCGCAAGCTCGAAGCCATCGCCAGCGGGGTGGAGCTGTGAGCAGCGCGACCAATTCCGCCGCGCAGGCCGGCATCGGCCTCGGCAGCGCGATCGCAGTGGCGATCAGCTGGAGCCTGCACAAGTCGATCATCTGGGCGATCGTCCACGGCTTCTTCGGCTGGTTCTACGTGATCTGGCACGCCTTCACCCGCCCCGGGGGCTTGAGCGGGTAATTGCCTCTTCCGTTTCGCGCGTGTGGTGCCTAACTGCGGCCCATGCGCACCCTTTCCGACATTCTCGAAGAGTACGAATTTCTCGAAGGCGACGAACGCTACGGCCTCCTCATCGAGCTTGGCCGCAGCCTCGAACCGATGCCCGATGCGCTGAAGACCGACGCTACGCTGGTGCGCGGATGTTCGGCCGCCGTGTGGGTCTACCCTGCCGGCACCAAGGCGGACCGCCTGCATTTCCTTGCCGACAGCAATGCCGCGATCACCAAGGGTATCGTCGCGCTGGTGATCACCGCGGTGCAAGATAGGCCCGCGGCCGAAGTGGCGGCGATGGACATCGCCGCCGCGCTCGCTCCGTTCGACCTCAAGAACCAGCTGTCGAGCAACCGCACGCAGGGCGTGCCCAACATGATCGCGCTGGTGCAGCAGCACGCCGCGCGGCTGGCTGCCGCCTGAGAGGATAGGCCAATGTCCGATACCCCCGCCCCGCCCCGCATGCGTTCGTGGCTGTTCGCGCCCGGCGACAGCGAGAAGAAGATGGGCAAGGCGATCGCCAGCCCGGCCGATATCGCGCTGCTCGATCTCGAGGATTCGGTCGCGCCGGAGAACAAGCCGGCCGCACGGCTGATGGTGTGCGAGCAGATCACCGCCTCCGGCAACCGCGCAAGGCTGTGGGTGCGGATCAATCCGGTGACTACCGCCGACTGCATCGCCGATCTCGCCGCGATCATCCCGTCGCGTCCCGGCGGGGTGTTCCTGCCCAAGGCCGAAGGCGCCGCGGACATCACCCGGCTGCACCACTATCTGACCGCGCTGGAAGCGGCGAACGGCATTCCGCTGGGCCGCACGCTGATTGCCGCGCTCGTTACCGAGACAGCGGCGGCGATGTTCAAGACCGGCGATTATGTCGGCGATTTCCCGGGCAAGGAACGGCTCGTTGCCATGAGCTGGGGGGCGGAGGATCTCTCCTCGGCGCTCGGCGCACGCGAGCAGCGCGGGCCGGACGGCGAGTATGCGCACACCTATGAAATGGCGCGCAGCCTGTGCCTGATCGGCGCATCGGCGGCGGGCGTGGCGGCGATCGAGACGGTGCAGCCCGAATTCCGCGATCTCGAAGCGCTGGAGACGCGGGCGCGGCGCGTGCGCGCGCAGGGCTTCCGCGGGATGCTGGCGATCCACCCGGCGCAGGTCGAGCCGATCAACGCGG
>CAZQOO010000298.1:0-1800 GCA_964594845.1 uncultured Porphyrobacter sp.
CTGCATGGCAACCGGCATCAGCAGCGCCATGGCGCCGACATTGTTCATGAATCCGGAAAGGACCGCTGCAAGAGTAGTGAGCGCCGCAATTGTGAGAGTGGGGCCGGCAGCCTCCGGGAGGAATACCCGCACGAGACCGTCCACGACACCTGTCGACTGTAACGCGCTGCTTAGAACAAGCACGCAGGCGACGGTGATGACAGCTGGATGGCCAAAGCCAGCGAACGCCGAGGCACTCGGAACAAGTCCTACTGCAACACATGCAAGCAAGGCCGCCAAGGCCACGACATCGTGCCGGAACCGGCCCCATAGAAACATGCCGATAGCCGCCGCCAGGACGGCGATGATCGTCACTTGGTCATACGTCACCGGCTCATCCCTTTCGCCCGCGCCCCCCGCTTCTGCTAGGTGGGCAGCCAGTCAGCCGGCCGTCAAGCGTGTCGCGATTTGAGTAGTTTAGAGGATCAACCGCATACGCAGATCCTGATGTCGAGCTAAAGTGAGCTTGGATCTTGCTTGGTGAAATGGCGCACCCGGCAGGATTCGAACCTGCGACCTTTGGATTCGGAATCCAACACTCTATCCAGCTGAGCTACGGGTGCATCCGAGCCGTTGACCGGCGCGGGACCTGCTAGATAGCTCATTCGCCCGCCGCCCGCAAATGGCTGGTCACAAGGTGGTGGCCTTTGCCGCTCCCGAGCCAAATGGGGCAATTTCGGCTTCGGGGGCCGTTTGCGAGCCGGTTCCAGGTTGTCGGCCCCCGCGGGAGCCTCCGGTGCCGCCTGCCGAAATTCGTCCGGCCAGAAAATATCTTGGAACAAATCCCGGTGCCGCGGAGTTTTGGCTTCTGAGGATGTCCTTGCCGCCCGGTATCTGCCAATTCTGGGCCACTGGCCGGTATGAGCCTATTGGGCCTCATCTTGAAGGCCACAGTAATCCGCACAACGTCTCCATGGCATGGGGAGACGGCGTTTCTCAGTAGTTCGACAAAAAGGAAGGGTTCCCATGAACGCTCCTGTCAACCTCGTATCCAACAGCGCGACGCACCTTCTGCATCGCGCAGGTCAGCTCGCCGAAGACCTTTTCGCCCGCTCCATCGGAGACCTGGGCATAACAGCCCGGCAATTTGTCGTTTTGTCCGTTGTCGATGCCTTGGACGACCCAAGCCAGACAGCCCTTTGCGAGATATCCGGCATCGACCGGTCCACTCTGGCGGACATCGTGCGCCGGTTGGTGTCACGCGGACTGCTGTCGCGCCGGCGCACGCGGCAGGACGCCCGGATGTATGCGGTGCGCATCACGCCGGAGGGTCAGGACATGCTGCAAAGGGCTCTACCGATTGCCAACAAGGTCGATGAGGCACTGGTGGACTCTCTAAATCCGGAGCAGCGCGCCCAGTTCAACGCCCTTTTGCAAAAAGTTGTGTCGCAGCAGGGCCGCCGGCCGGCCGCCACGGGCGATTCGGCAATGCGGAGCGAAATGCGGTCGTAAGGCGTAGCGCGTTCGGCTGTGTGGACTTGGCCCGGGTTTGGTTTAGGTGTGGTCTTTGAGACCGCGCGAGGGCTGGCGCCGGGCTGCGAAGTCCCTATAGTCCGGCCCCGATGACTGCTGCAAAAACACCTGAACACTCCGCCGCGCGGACTGGCGCCGACGGCGCCATTGAAACCGTCCCCATCGTCAAAGGTAGCCATGTCTATCTGATCGATGGATCGGGGTTCATTTTTCGTGCGTTTCACGCGCTGCCGCCGCTGACGCGTCCTTCCGATGGGTTGCCGGTCGGGGCAGTGCACGGCTTCTGCA
>CAZQOO010000299.1:0-1781 GCA_964594845.1 uncultured Porphyrobacter sp.
ACAACGGCGCGAGCGTGCTCGTGATCGGCCGCCCGATCAGCCGCGCGGATGACCCCGAGGCCGCAGCCCGCGCGATCGAGGCGACGCTTTAGGCACGCGGCTATGACAGACGCGGCGACGCCCAACCTGCCCGCGCGCGACTTAGCCGCGACCGCTGCCTTCTATGCCAAGCTGGGGTTCGAGGAGGATTACCGCTCGGAAGGCTGGATGATCCTGTCTCGCGGAGCCGTAACGCTCGAGTTCTTCCCCTACCCCGATCTCGATCCCTACCAGTCGTCCTTCAGCTGCTGCCTCAGGCTCGATGATCTCGGCGCGATCATGCGGCAGGTCGAGGCAAGCGGCGTGCCCGATGCGCGCTCCGGCATTCCGCGCTATCACCCCGCCGCGCCCGATCCGAGCGGGCTGACGATTGCCTATCTGGTCGACCCGGACGGCACCTTGCTGCGCCTGATCCAGAACGATTGACCCGCATGGCCACCATCACCCCCGCCACCCCCGCTGACACGCCCGCCCTTAAGGCTCTGCTCGAAGCCGCCTATCGCGGCGATTCGGCACGTCAGGGGTGGAACCACGAGGCCGACATCCTCGATGACGAGCGCACCAGCCGCGAGGAACTGGACGCGCTGCTCGCCGACCCGGCGGTGACGATACTGACCGCGCGCGATGCAGACCAGCTGATCGGCTGCGTCGCCGTGACCCGCAAGGACGCGCATCTCGCCTATCTCGGGATGCTGTGCGTGTTGCCGACGCTGCAATCGGGCGGGCTCGGACGACGGCTGCTCGATGCGGCGGAAGACCTCGCGCGCGGCGAAGGCATTGCGGCGATGGAGATGACCGTGATCGACAGCCGCGCCAGCCTGATCGCGTGGTACGAGCGGCGCGGCTATGTCTTTACCGGCGAGCGCCGCCCCTTCCCCGTCCGGCGCAATCCGCCGATCACTTTCGTGGTGCTGGAAAAGCGGCTCACGCCCGCCTAGGGACGCTGGCATGACCGGCACCCTCGTCAAGATCTGCGGGCTTTCGACCCCCGAAACCATCGCTGCCGCCGTGCAGGCGGGGGCAAGCCATGTCGGGCTGGTGCATTTCCCCAAGAGCCCGCGCCATGTCTCGGTCGCCAAGGCGGCGATGCTGCGGCGCGATCTGCCCGAGACGGTCAAGGTGGTGTTGCTGGTGGTCGATCCCGAGCCCCAGGCGCTGGCCGAGGCGATCCGCGTGATCGGCCCCGGGGTGGTGCAGTTTCACGGGGCCGAGCCCCCCGACCGCCTCGCCCGCACCCGCGCGGAGTTCGGCATCGAGGTCTGGAAGGCGCTGGGCGTGAAGGACGCGGCTGCCCTGGAGAAAGCCGCGCCCTATCACGGCGCCGCAGACCGCCTGCTGTTCGATGCGCCCGCCTCCAGCCTGCCCGGCGGCAATGGCGAGGCCTTCGACTGGAACTTGCTGCGCTTCTATCGTGGCCCGACCCCGTGGGGCCTCGCGGGCGGCCTCACCCCCGCCAATGTCGGTGAAGCCATTCGTCTGACGGGCGCACCGCTGGTGGATACATCCTCGGGGGTCGAGCGTTCCCCCGGCATCAAGGACGTGGACAAGATCACGGCCTTCTGCAAAGCGGCACGAAACCATTAAACATCTCCCGTTCGCCCTGAGCTTGTCGAAGGGCCGCACTTTCTTCAGAAAGTGAAGGACGGGGCTTCGACAGGCTCAGCCCGAACGGTAATCTATGAACTCGCTCAACTCCTTCCGCACCCAGCCCGACGAGCGCGGCCATTTCGGCCAGTTCGGCG
>CAZQOO010000300.1:0-1753 GCA_964594845.1 uncultured Porphyrobacter sp.
GCCAGCGAGCTATCCAGCGCCTTGCACGCCTCGAGCAGTTCCTTGACCGCATCGACGCTGACCTGGAGGTTGGCCTTTTCCTCGTCGGTGAGGTTGATCTCGATCACTTCCTCAGCGCCGTTCGCGCCGATCACCACCGGCACGCCGACATACAGCCCGTCGACGCCGTACTGGCCGTCAACATGCACCGCGCAGGGCAGGATGCGCTTCTGGTCGTAGAGATAGGCTTCGGCCATCGCGATTGCGCTGGTGCCCGGCGCGTAATAGGCCGAGCCGGTGCCGAGCAGCGCGACGATCTCGCCGCCGCCCGAACGGGTGCGCTTGACGATCTCGCCAAGGCGCTCTTCCGAAATGCCCTTGATCTTGGCCATGTCCGCGACCGGAATGCCGTTGATGGTCGAGTAGCTCAGCACCGGCACCATGGTGTCGCCGTGGCCGCCGAGCACGAAGGCGTTCACGTCCTTGACGCTGACGCCGAATTCCCACGCGAGGAAGGTCGCGAAACGCGCCGAGTCCAGCACGCCGGCCATGCCGACGACCTTGTTGGCCGGCAGTCCCGAAAACTCGCGCAGCGCCCAGACCATCGCGTCGAGCGGGTTGGTGATGCAGATCACGAAGGCGTCGGGGCAGTTGTTCTTGATGCCTTCGCCGACCGCCTTCATCACCTTGAGGTTGATGCCGAGCAGGTCATCGCGGCTCATGCCGGGCTTGCGCGCCACGCCAGCGGTGACGATCACCACGTCTGCGCCGGCGATGTCGGCATAGTCGTTCGAGCCCTTGATGCTGGCATCGAAGCCTTCGACCGGGCCGCACTGGCTGAGGTCCAGCGCCTTGCCCTGCGGCACGCCTTCGACCACGTCGAACAGAACCACATCGCCAAGGCCCTTGGTGGCCGCGAGGTGAGCGAGTGTGCCGCCGATGTTGCCGGCGCCGACGAGGGCGATCTTCTTGCGGGCCATGATTGCAGACTTCCTTCCCTGATCCGTCGGGACGAAGTTGTGAGGCGCGCCCAAAGGCAAGTGGCGCTGGTGCCTGCCTCCCGTCCCAAGCGGCTGGGCACCCGTTACAAGAGGCGCGGTAGGCCTCTCAAAACGGGTTTGCAACCGTCAAAAAGTCGCAAGCGGCAACTATCTTTGCAAACAGTTCGCAATAGCATTAAACCATTCAGGCCAACGCATCAGGGAAACCCCTTGGCGCAATCGCGGGCGATCAGGCCGGGATCAGCTCTCGCCGTGCCGTATCGGCAAGGCGGCGGTCGAACATCCCGGTGATCGCGATCCACTCGGCAGCGACCGGCGCATTGCCCTCGCGCCCCGCGCGCGCCGCCTCGGCATGGGCGACCCGCGCGGAATCGAGCCCGTGGCGCGCGAAGTGCCTGAGCGCCGCGACCAGCACCGGATCGAACGCGCCTTCTGTCCCGCCGGTCTCCGCGTCGGGATTGTCATTGGCCGCCATCACCCTGACCCGCGTCACCAGTCCCCGTCCGGCGGCGTGCCGCCCGGCGGTGCGGGCAGGGTCATGGGCGGGGGCGAAACGGATCGACATGAAGGCACATTCCTGCTGGGGCGGGGCGTCCGGCTCAGGGCGGCGCACCGTTCTGACTGTGACTGCTTCCTAGCCGAACGCGCCTGAACTCTTGGTGCCGAAACAGGGTTTCGGGCCGCTTAACCGTGATCTCGCGTTGTTGCGGAGCGGCCTATTCCACCTGAGCGGGCGCGGGGCCTGCGTCGGGGCGGGCCTTCCACTGGCCTGC
>CAZQOO010000301.1:0-1483 GCA_964594845.1 uncultured Porphyrobacter sp.
AGTATGCCGTTCTTCTCGGCCTCCTTGGTGGTGGCCTTGACGGTTTCGGCGCAGGCGAGGTCCATTGCCGCGTGACGTTCCTCGTCCCACTCGCCGATCGCAACGAGGTGGTTCTTGAGCCGCATGACCGG
Source organism: uncultured Porphyrobacter sp. (assembly GCA_964594845.1). Classification (GTDB taxonomy): domain Bacteria; phylum Pseudomonadota; class Alphaproteobacteria; order Sphingomonadales; family Sphingomonadaceae; genus Erythrobacter. The sequence continues at coordinate 132 of CAZQOO010000301.1, forward strand.
ATCGCCCAGCGGCCATTCCTCGCGCTCCTGCGCCGAGCGGTAGCCGGACGGGTCATCCGAGGTCGAATGGCCCTCTGCGCGGTAGGTGAAATATTCGATCAGCGTCGGCCCGTGGTTGGCGCGGGCGCGGTTGGCGGCCCACAGCGCGGCGGCATAGCAGGCGAGCGCGTCATTGCCGTCGACGCGCAGGGCGGCGATGCCGTAGCCGAGCCCGCGCGCGGCAAAGGTGGTGCGCTCGGCCCCAGCAAAGCCCGAAAAGCTGCTGATCGCCCACTGGTTGTTGATCACGTTGAGGATCACCGGCGCGTTGTAGACCGCAGCAAAGGTGCAGGCCGAATGGAAGTCGCCTTCCGCGGTGCTGCCCTCGCCCACCCAGCTCGCCGCGATCCGGCTGTCGCCCTTGACCGCGCTCGCCATCGCCCAGCCCACCGCCTGCGGGCACTGGGTGGCAAGGTTGCCGGAAATCGAGAAGAAGCTGTGCTCGCGGCTCGAATACATAATCGGCAGCTGGCGGCCCTTCAGCTTGTCGGCCTTGTTCGAATAGATCTGGTTGATCATCTCGATCAGCGGATAGCCGCGCGCGATCAGGATGCCTTGCTGGCGATAGCTCGGGAACACCATGTCGTCGCTGGCAAGCGCCATCGCCGGCGCGATCGAGGTCGCCTCCTCGCCGGTGCACTTCATGTAGAAACTGGTCTTGCCCTGCCGCTGGCCGCGGAACATCCTCTCATCGAAGGCCCGCACCATCGCCATGTGGCCGAGCATGGTGCGCAGGGTTTCGGGATCGAGACGCGGGTTCCAGGGCCCGTGCGCCTGATTGTCCTCGCCCAGCACCCGCACGAGGCTGTAGGCCAGATCGTGCATCTGCGAGGGGTGAACGCTTTCGTCCGGGCGCGGCTGCGCGCCTGCCGTACCGATGTCGATATGCGAGAAATCCGCCGTGTCTCCGGGCCGGTATTTCGGCTCGGGCACATGCAGCGCGAGCGCCGGCCGGTTCGTGTCCGCCGGTTTCGCAGTATCGGCCATTGCGGCGCTCTCCCCCTTGCTGGCACCACGCATGACGCGGGTGCAATCATTGCTTGGAAGTGTATTTTTATTTCAGCGTCCGGGAGCGGTCAAGCGCGGTGCGCCCGCAAGGCTCAGACCGCAACAGGGGCGCTGATCGGGGGCAGCGGCGCGTAATCATGCACCACGAAATCCTCGATCCCATAGTCGAATATTGTTTCAGGGTGGCGGGTGATTTCGAGCGTGGGGTGCCCCTGCGGCTGACGGGCGAGTTGTTCCTCGATCAGATGGGCGTGGTTGAGGTAGAGGTGCACGTCCCCGCCCATCCACACCAGCTCGCCCGGCTG
>CAZQOO010000301.1:1493-1750 GCA_964594845.1 uncultured Porphyrobacter sp.
CGGCTCCATCCCCACCTGCTGCGCGATCATCCGGGTGAGCAGCGCCGCCGACCACAGGTTGAACGGCAGGCCCAGCGCGACGTCGCAGCTGCGCTGGTAGAGCAGGCAGCTGAGCCGGGCCTCGGCTCCCTCGCCTGCGACATGGAACTGGTAGGTCTTGTGGCAGGGCGGCAGCGCCATGCGGTCAAGCTCGGCGACGTTCCAGCCTTCGATGATGTGGCGGCGGCTGCCCGGGCTGGCGCGAAGCGAATCGATCA
>CAZQOO010000302.1:0-1739 GCA_964594845.1 uncultured Porphyrobacter sp.
CGGGCTCGCTGGCCACCTCGGCCTCGGCAAATTGAACGTGTTGTGGGACGACAACCGCATCACCATCGACGGCGCGACCGATCTGTCGACCTCCGAGAACATCAAGGCGCGCTATACCGCAACCGGCTGGCATGTGACGGAGTGCGACGGCCATGATTTTGCCGATATCGAGCGCGCACTGAACGAGGCCAAGGCCGATCCGCGCCCCTCGCTGGTCGCCTGCCGCACGCTGATCGGCAAGGGCGCCCCCAACAAGCAGGGCACCAGCGGCGTCCACGGCGCGGCGCTGGGCGCGGCGGAAGTGGCAGCGGCGCGGACCGAGCTCGGCTGGCCGCACGAGCCTTTCGTCATCCCCTCGGACATTCTCGCCGACTGGCGCATGGCGGGCGAACCGGGCCGCCGCGCGCATGGCACCTGGGCCGGGCACCTTGAAGCCAGCCCCCACAAGGCCGAGTTCGAGCGGCGCATGGCGGGCGAGTTGCCGGAGGGCTTCAGCCTCGATGCGCACATCGCGGGCCTGATTGCGGCGCCGCAGAAGATTGCCACCCGCAAGGCCAGCGAAATCGCGCTCGGGGCGATCAATCCGGCGCTGCCCGACACCATCGGCGGCAGCGCTGACCTGACGGGATCGAACAACACGCTGGCAGGCGGGATCGGGGCCTTTGCGAAGGACGATTACGCGGGCCGCTACGTCTATTACGGCATCCGCGAATTCGGCATGGCCGCGGCGATGAACGGCATGGCGCTGCACGGGGGCGTGATCCCCTATGGCGGCACCTTCCTCGTCTTCACCGACTATGCCCGCGGCGCGATCCGCCTCTCGGCGCTCCAACACGCGCGCGTGATCTATGTCATGACCCACGATTCGATCGGCCTGGGCGAGGACGGGCCGACCCACCAGCCGGTCGAGCATCTCGCCTCGCTGCGCGCAATGCCCAACCTGCTGGTGATGCGCCCCGCCGACGCGGTCGAGACGGCCGAGTGCTGGCAGATCGCGCTCGAACAGAAGGATCGCCCGACCGTGCTGGCGCTGACCCGCCAGAACCTGCCGCAGCTGCGGCTCGAAGCGGGCGACAACCTCTCGGCCAGGGGTGGCTACCGCCTCAAGGCGGCGGAAGCGGCGCGCAAGGTCGTGCTGCTGGCCACCGGCTCGGAAGTCGAGCTGGCGATGGCCTGCGCCGCGCAGCTCGAAGGTGAGGGCGTGGGCGCGGATGTCGTCTCGATGGTCTGCACCGAACTGTTCGACGAACAGGACGCCGCCTACCGCGCCGATATCCTGCCCGATGATGCCCTGATCGTCTCGGTCGAGGCGGCGAGCACCTTCGGCTGGCAGCGCTACACCGGCAACAAGGGGCTGAACATCGGCCTCGACACTTTCGGGGCCTCGGCTCCGGCGGGCGATCTGTTTGCCCATTTCGGCTTCACCGCGGACAAGATCGTTCCGCAAATCCTGAACAAGTTGAACGCATAAGCAGGAGTACCTCTCATGGCCACCAAAGTTGCCATCAACGGCTTCGGCCGCATCGGCCGCCTCGTTGCCCGCGCGATCCTCGAACGCCCCGATCACGATCTCGATCTGGTCGCGATCAACGATCTCGCCGACGCCAAGTCGAACGCGCTGCTGTTCGCCTATGATTCGGTCCACGGCCGCTTCAACGGCGAAGTGCAGGCCGATGGCGACGCGATCATCGTCAATGGCAAGCGCATTGCCGTGACGGCCGAGAAGGACCCGGGCAAGC
>CAZQOO010000303.1:0-1733 GCA_964594845.1 uncultured Porphyrobacter sp.
TTCGGCGAGGAGATGCTCGAAGGCGCAGGGATGCGTGCCGCCAACGAACAGGGCGAACGCTACGACCGCTTCCGGGGCCGTGTGATGCTGCCGATCCAGGACGCGCGGGGCCGGGTGATCGCCTTCGGGGGGCGTATCCTCGACAAGCGCGACGGGGTGGCGAAATATCTCAATTCGCCCGATACCGAATTGTTCGACAAGGGCCGCACGCTCTACAACCTCCACCGCGCAGCGCCTGCCGCGCGCCAGTCGGGCCGAGTGGTGGTGGTCGAAGGCTACATGGACGTGATCGCGCTCGCCAATGCCGGGATCGCGGATGCCGTGGCCCCGCTCGGCACCGCGCTCACCGAGATGCAATTGGAGCTGCTGTGGCGCATGGTCGATGCGCCGGTGCTGTGCTTCGATGGCGATGCCGCAGGGCAGAGGGCTGCGATGCGGGCAATCGCGCGGGCGCTGCCGCTGCTCGCCCCGATGCGCTCGCTCAGCATCGTGCGCCTGCCTGCGGGGCTCGACCCCGACGATCTGATCAAGGCCCAGGGCAGGCAAGCGATGGAGAAGCTGCTCGCCAGCCCTGCCCCGCTGATCGACACGCTGTGGGAGTTCGAGCGCGACGCCCAGCCCCTCGCCACGCCCGAGGCCAAGGCGGGGCTGAAGGCCCGGTTGATGGCCCATGTCGAGACCATCGCCGATCCCGAGATCAAGGCGCTCTACCGCCGCGAGCTCTCGGACCGCTTCTCCGCTTTCGCCTACCCCCCTCGCCCGCCACGCCCGGCCTACGCCCCGCCGCAGCGTGGCCAGAAGGGCAATTGGCGCGGCGCTCCCATGCCGCCGCCGGGTCTGTCGGACGAGGCGCGCACGCGGCTGTCGGGGATTATGCAGGGCAGCCAGCGCCAGGGGCTCTTGCAGGCCGTGATCGCGGGGCTCACCCGCTTTCCGCAGGAAATCGCGCGCCATGCCGAGGCGCTCTCCACCCTTGCCCGGCACGAAAGCGAGGCCGCCCCGCTGGTCGAATCGCTGTTCGAACTTGCAGAAACGCTTGATTCGCGCGGCGCACACGCCATATGCGACTCGCTAGGTCACCCTGCCCCGCCGGCAGACATCCGTTACGCCTTTCTCGATGAAGGCACATCCACCGGCGATGCGTGCGAGGAACTGGCCGAAGCTGTGTCGCTGCTGGTCGAACGGCCAGCGCTTGAGGCTGCGCTTGCGGCCACGATAGCCCGTTTCGACAGCGATCCCGAAGGATCGTTCGCCGAACAGAGCCGATTGCGCGCACAGCTCATGACAGTGGACGAGCGCCTCAAGGCATTCGGGCGCAGAAAGGCCGCTCCGGCGGCCACGGGTGACGACTCCGCTCCGGCGGAGGACATGGGATAAACTGGCGACCGCCGCCTGCACCGTGCAGGAACCGGCCGCCCGGCAACGGATTGAACGAGAATTATGGCCGAGAAGGAAGACGCCCCGCTGATCGATCTCAACGAGGCTTCGATCAAGAAGCTGATCAGCAAGGCGAGGAAGCGCGGCTATGTCACCTATGACGAGCTCAACGAGGCGCTGCCCTCGGGCGAAATGAGCCCCGACCAGATCGAGGACATCCAGACCGCGCTTTCGGAAATGGGCGTGCAGATCGTCGAGAGCGACGAGGAAGCCGAGGCCGAGGCCGACGAGGACGGCGAAGGCGTCGAGGCGCTGTTGGTCGAGCCCCCCGCCGACGACGATCCGCGTCCCCGCGT
>CAZQOO010000304.1:0-1732 GCA_964594845.1 uncultured Porphyrobacter sp.
CCGTCCCAGTCGGGCACCTCGATGAAGAGCATCTTGGGGTGCGGGCACTCCTTGCGGGCGACCACGGCGGTGACCTCGTCGCCTTGGGTGTAGCCGGCGACTTTGGTTGGGCCGCCGGTGTCTTTGGGTGCGGGCTCGGGCGTGGGCTCCGGGGCAGGCTCGGCGGGTTGACTGATAGCTTTACCAGCGGTTGACTTGTTAAGGCTTTGGGCGGTTTTCTTGATTAGATGGTTGATCATAAGGGTGTTTTTGCTAAAAATTTCGGAGGCGGCTACCGGTGGGGGGTTTACAAAGATCTGAGAATGCTCGACCGCCCCCTCCCCTCCATAACGCGATACAATGACTGGCATGTATTGTTCTCTGGTAGCGCGTTGTCATATCGTACAGTGTTGTCTCAACAGGGCTCATAGGGCTATGATAGGGTGCTGTCTGTTTCTACTGTAGAGCCAGTCTCAATCTCAATAACAGGAGGCGGCAGCGCGGCAGCCTTTTGCGGCGCCGGCGCTTCTGAGCCGACCGGTTGAGCAGTCACCTCGATGACATCCGCCTGCTTCAAGCCAGCCACAAACTCAGCCCAAGCGTCGGCTGCGGGTGCCATGACGTGCTCCACACGCTGCGTTGCGCCACCGCTTAAAAGTTCTGATTTATCTGTGGCCACAGCAGCCATGATGACCAAGCCTTGGTCCTTCATGTCAGGGATGCGGTCTAAGATCTCAGCCGTGCCGATGGCCGCGATGGTCTTCCAGTTGCGTGCGGTCACGTCCCGCGCTCGCTCCATCAATTCGGGCCGGTTCCGAATCAATGCGGTCACGGTATGGTGCGATGTATTGAACGCCCTGCAGATCTGCCTCACCGACATCCCGGCAAGGTGAGCAGCGGCAATCTTCTCAGCCTTGGCGTCCGGCACGTCTTCGCCGGTGCGGTTCTGAATGCGCACCAGCGGAACCTCGGGCTCGGGCTTAAGCTGCTTGGGCTTGGGCTTGGATTTGGTCTTGGGTCTTGCCATGTCAGTGTCTTGCGAATTCGCCATGAAGTTTCTCCCGCGCGCTGCGAGCGACGGCTGCGGCCTCGTCTATCGTGTTGAATGAGCCGAAGTATCGGTGTCGATTCTTGCTGAAAATTCGCACGCACCAGCGCCTGTTTGTGGGGTGCCAATGAACACCCTTAACGCCGCTGCGACTGGTTCTGTGGCCACGGACGTTGCGCGCGCTCTCTAAGTGTGTCGCCTCGCGCAGATTGCACGCGCGGTTGTCGCTCGGATCGCCGTTAATGTGATCGCAATACGGGTTCGGCCATCGACCGTGCGCCAGCGCAAATGCAACTCTATGGACGTAGAGCTTGTTTCGATAAATAGTGACCTGTCGATACGGCGGATGAGGAGATCCTACCGGCTGGCCGGCAACTGCCCTTCCTCGAGCGCGCCCTTCACGCTCCTTCCAAACCATGTCGCCGGTCTCGGGATTGTAATCAATCATCTCCCGCAGCATTTCGATTGTGACTTCCTTGCGATAGCTCACCTCAAAATCCTCCCCTTATGCCGCCGCAACAGCGGCCTCACCGGCTCAATGCCCTGGTCCGTCTCAAAGATATGCAAATGCCCGCCCTTGATCGCCCGAGCGATCCGCTTCATGCCCATATCAAGCAGCACGCCGGACAGCCAAGGGTCACGGCTCTGGACGTGCCAGATGTCGCCCTCGATCTGCCAAGCGCACAAGGTGGACGCGCCGAGATT
>CAZQOO010000305.1:0-1732 GCA_964594845.1 uncultured Porphyrobacter sp.
CGGACGCCCTCAACGCCCACGCCGCCACCCGCGAGGTGATGCTGCGTTCCACCCTCGATGCGCGTTTCGTGATGTATCACCACGTCATCCGCCGCCGGGTGGAGGTGGAACTCGACGCGGAATTCCCCGATGCCCTCTCGCGCCATATCGACGCGCGCTGGAAGCAGCGGCTGGCGGGCGGATCGCTGTTCATCAACGACCAGTTCGTGACCCTGATCCGCCGCCCCGCGCGCGGCAAGACCGGCCTGCCGGAGCGCGTCGCCAAGCTGTTCAACCGCGCCGGTGCCGAGGAGCTGGAGGCCGATCCCAAGGATCTGCGCAGCCTCAAGGCGGCGATCACCGGGCTGGTCGCCAGCTTGCAGAACTACGGCGCGGCGGTGCTGGGCGATTACCAGGCCCCCGGTTCGACCAGCGGCGGCACCAATTCGGAAATGCTGGAACTGCTCAGCGCGCTCTACAACGGCGAGATGCGCCCGGTGCGCCGCCCGTCGGAAGACACCGACATCGGCCACATGCTGCCCTATCGCCGCGCCTCCTTCGGGCTCGACGCGATGGAGCTGCGCGGCTCGGCCGCGCCCGATTTCGCCGCGATCCTCGGCCTCAAGGATTACCCTGAGGCGACCTCGCCCGGCCTGCTCGACAATCTGTTGCGCCTGCCGTTCGAGATGGTCGTCACCGAAAGCTACGCCCCCAACGAACGCACCACCGCCAAGGAGCGGATCGACCTGGCCCTGCGCCGTTCGCGCTCGGTCGATGAAGAGGCCGCCGCCGAACGCGCCGACATGCTCGCCGCGAGGGATGCGCTGGGCAATGGCGCGGTGGGCTTTGGCGATCATCACCTGACCGTGCTGGTGCGCGAGACGACGCTGCCGCGGCTCGACGACGCGATGGCGGCCTGCGCGGCGGCCCTCGCGGACACGGGCGCAATCGCGGTGCGCGAGGATACCAATCTCGAACCGGCCTTCTGGGCGCAGTTTCCGGGGAACGAGGAATATATCGTGCGCCGCGCGCTGATTTCCTCGGCCAACATGGCGGGTTTCGGGTCTTTCCACGGATTTGCGCTGGGGCAGGCGAGCGGCAATCACTGGGGCGATGCGGTGACCCTGCTGGAGACCACCAGCGCCACGCCGTTCTTCTTCAACTTCCACCACGGCGATCTGGGCAATTTCTCGGTGATCGGCCCGTCGGGCTCGGGCAAGACCGTGGTGATGAACTTCCTTGCCGCGCAGGCCCAGAAGTTCAAACCGCGCACCATCCTGTTCGACAAGGATCGCGGGGCGGAGCTGTTCATCCGCGGCATCGGCGGGCGCTATGACCGGATTGCGCCGGGCCTGCCGACCGGCTTCAACCCGCTGAGCCTGCCCGATACCCCCGCCAACCGCGCCTTCCTGCGTGACTGGCTGGCGGTGCTGCTCAAGGCTGACGGGCCGGAGGAATTTGCGACCATCTCCGCTGCGGTCGACGCGACCTATGCGAACGATCCGAGCCTGCGCCGCCTGCGCCACTTCAAGGAACTGCTCGCCGGTGCCCGTCGCCCCGAGCCGGGCGATCTCGCCGATCGGCTGGCGGCATGGATCGGGGAGGGCGAACACGCCTGGCTGTTCGACAACGCCGCCGACCGGCTCGATCTCGAAACCCGCGTGCTGGGCTTCGACATGACCGCGCTGCTCGAAAACCCGCGCCTGCGCACGCCCACGATGATGTACCTGTTCCACCGCATCGACGAGCGGCT
>CAZQOO010000306.1:0-1731 GCA_964594845.1 uncultured Porphyrobacter sp.
CTACGACAATCACAGCCCTTACTACATGTTCCAGATCCAGAAGGGCTGCTGGGAGGTGTGCCACGAGAACGGCATCCGCCTGCTTGCGCAACCCGTGGACGTCGCCGATCCGCGCGTCGGCGATCAGGTGCGCGGGCTCGTCAGCGAAACGCACGTGGACGGAATCATCCTCTCCTCGCCGGTGACCGATTGCGATCCGGTGCTGCGCGCGCTGGAAACGATGGACGTGCCCTTCGTACGCATTTCGCCCGGCACCAACCACGCGCTGACATCCTCGGTGTTCATGGACGATGCCCAGGCCGCCGACGACATGACCACGCACTTGATCAACGCGGGCCACCGCCGGATCGGGTTCATCAAGGGCCATTCGAACCACATGGCCTCGGACGACCGGCTGTTCGGATACCGCCGCGCGCTCGACCGCGTTGGCATCCCGTTCGAGCCGAGCCTGGTGGTCGATGGCGAGTTCGACTTCGATTCCGGAGTTGCGGGTGCCAAGCTGCTGCTGGGTCAGCCCGAACGCCCGACCGCGATCTTTGCCTCGAACGACGACATGGCCGCGGGCGTGCTCGCGGTGGCACATGATCGCGGCATCACCGTGCCAGCCGAGCTTTCGGTGGCGGGCTTCGACGACACCACGCTGGCGCGCACCGTGTGGCCGCCGCTGACCACCATTCGCCAGCCGATGGCGGAACTCGCCCGCACGGCGACCCGGATCCTGATCGCAGGCGGGGACATCACCCACAAGCGCCTGCCCCATGACCTTGTCGAGCGCGCCTCGGTCGCTCCCCCGAAGAGGAACCCGAAATGAGTGAACTGCCCCTGCCTCCCGCCACCCGCAGCCTCGGCGCAAGCGGCATTGCGGTTTCGCCGATCGCCTGGGGGATGTGGCGACTGGCCGAGAACGGCCGCACCGCTGCCGACGCGGCGGCGCTGGTGCACGCGGCGCTGGATGCCGGGATCACCTTCCTCGATACCGCCGACATTTACGGGTTCGACGGGGCAGGCGGCTTCGGCGATGCCGAAGTGCTGCTAGGCGAAGTGCTTGCGGCGGAGCCCGACTTGCGGGACAAGATGGTGCTGGCGACCAAGGGCGGGATCATGCCGCCGCTGCCTTACGATCAGAGCGCGGATTACCTTCGCGCCGCGATCGACGCCTCGCTGACGCGGCTGAAGGTGGATAGTGTCGATCTGTGGCAGATCCACCGCCCTGACATCCTCGCCCACCCGCAGGAGGTGGCCCGCGTGCTCGACGATGCGGTGGCGAGCGGCAAGATCAGGTCGCTGGGGGTGTCGAACTTCACGCAAGCACAGATCGCGGCGCTCGATCACTTCCTCGGGCACAAGCTGGTGGCGACCCAGCCCGAGATCAGCCCCTTGCGGATCGACTGCTTCGAGAACGGCGAACTGGATCAGGCGATGATGCTTGGGCTGACCCCTCTGGCATGGTCGCCGCTGGGGGGCGGGCGTCTGGCTGCGCCGGAGACCGCGCGCGACAAGGCCGTGGCCGCCGCCCTCGATGCGGTGGCGCAGGCGCAGGGCGTGTCGCGCACCGTTGCCGCCTATAGCTGGCTGATGGCGCATCCGGCCGGGATTATTCCGATCATCGGCTCGCAGAATGCAGCCCGGATCGCCGAGGGCGCGCAGGCGCTCACCGTCCGCTGGACGCGCACCGAATGGTACGCCGTGCTGGTCGCCGCGCGCGGCGTGCCTTTGCCGTAAGGAACAAAC
>CAZQOO010000307.1:0-1708 GCA_964594845.1 uncultured Porphyrobacter sp.
TGAAATAGGGCGCGCCCACGCCCGCCGCGAAGATCACCACGCGGCCCTTTTCGAGGTGCCGCTCGGCACGGCGGCGGATCACCGGCTCGCACACCTGATCCATCTGGATCGCGGACTGCACGCGGGTCTCGACCCCGAGCTGTTCGAGCGCGTTCTGCATCGCCAGCGCATTCATCACGGTCGCCAGCATGCCCATGTAGTCGGCCTGCGCGCGGTCCATCCCCTGCGCCGCGCCCGCCATGCCGCGGAAGATGTTGCCGCCGCCGATCACGAGGCAGATTTCGAGCCCCGTCTCCTTGGCCGCCTTCACTTCACCCGCCAGCGCGGCGACGAAGGCCGGATCGATCCCGAACTGCTGATCCCCCATCAGCACTTCGCCCGAGAGTTTCAGGAGGACGCGCTTGATCGGGGGCAGGCTCATGGGAATGCAGGGCTCCGGGTGGAATCTGAGTGGGGCGCACTTAACGGGCAATCCGTCTTTGCGCAAAGGGTAAGGTAGCGCCGTGCGCGGCGGCGCTCAAGGAAACGGCCGCCGCAGCATGGGAGCTGCGACGGCCGTTCTCATGTTGCGGCAGGGAAATCAGCCGGCGACAGCCGCCGCCACTTCCGCTGCGAAATCGGTTTCTTCCTTCTCGATGCCTTCACCGAGCTGGAAGCGGGCATAGTCCTTGAGCACGATCGGGGTGCCCGCGGCCTTGCCGGCCTGGGCGACGAGATCGGCGATCACGGTCTTGTTGTCCATCACGAAGATCTGGCTGAGCAGCGCGTTTTCCTTGGCGAACTTCTTCACCGCGCCGTCAACCATCTTTTCCTGCACTTCGGCCGGCTTGCCGGTTTCGGCAGCCTTTTCGGCAGCGATCTTGCGCTCGCGCTCGATCACTTCGGGATCGAGGCTGTCAGCGTCGAGTGCCATCGGGAAGGCGGCGGCCGCATGCATGGCCAGCTGCTTGCCGAGCGGCTCGAGCACGTCCGCGCCCGCTTCGCTTTCCAGACCGATCAGCACGCCGATCTTGCCGAGGCCTTCGGCAGCGGCGGTGTGCATGTAGGCAACGACCGCGCCCTTCTCGACCGAGACGGTCTTGATGCGACGGATCTGCTGGTTTTCACCGATGGTGGCGACATTGTCGGTCAGCTTGTCGGCAACCGTGCCGCCGTCGGGGTAGGCAGCCGCCTTGAGCGCATCGACATCGTCCGAACCGTTCGCCAGGGCAACCGCAGTCACCTTGCGCACGAAGTCCTGGAACTTGTCGTTCTTGGCGACGAAGTCGGTTTCCGAGTTGACTTCGACCGCCACGCCGCGGGTGCCTTCGACCAGCACGCCGACGAGCCCTTCGGCCGCGGTGCGGCTGGACTTCTTCTGGGCGGTGGCGAGGCCCTTGGCGCGCAGGGCGTCAACGGCAGCCTCGATGTCGCCGCCGGCTTCGGCCAGCGCCTTCTTGGCGTCCATCATGCCAGCGCCGGTGCGCTCGCGCAGCTTCTTCACATCGGCGACGGAGAAATCGGCCATGGGAATATCCTTCTTGTGTTCAGGGGCGCCGGGCACCCGCGGGGATGACCGGCGCGCTAGAGGGGGAATGTGACGGGCGATTGACGAAAACCGTCAAACGCCCGCGCAAAATCAGGCTTCGGCGTCTTCGGCAGCCGGTTCGTCGGCGACGACGGCTTCGGCCGGCGGCTCTTCCATCGCGCCGAAATCGCTCGACACGTC
>CAZQOO010000308.1:0-1690 GCA_964594845.1 uncultured Porphyrobacter sp.
CATCTTCAATGTGAATTCCAAAATGGACCCCAACCACCGCGACCGCAACGCCTTCATGCGGCAGGTGTCTGGCACCTTCAAACGCGGCATGAAGCTGACCCCGAGCGGCCTCGGCAAGCCGATTGCCGTCCACTCCCCGATCCTGTTCTTCGCGCAGGACCGCGAGCTGGCCGACACGGCGGAAGCGGGCGACATCATCGGCATCCCCAACCACGGGACGCTCAGGGTGGGCGACACCCTGTCCGAGCGCAACCAGGTGCGCTTCACCGGCCTGCCCAACTTCGCCCCCGAAATCCTGCGGCGCGTGCAGCTGAAGGACCCGACCAAGACCAAGCAGCTGAGGAAGGCGCTCGACGACCTCAGCGAAGAGGGCGTGATCCAGGTCTTCTACCCCGAGATCGGCTCGGCCCACATCGTCGGCGTGGTCGGGCAGCTTCAGCTCGAAGTGCTGATTTCGCGGCTGGAGGCCGAATACAAGGTTGAAGCCGCGCTCGAACCCTCGCCCTTCGCCACCGCGCGCTGGATCAAAGGAGAGGCCAAGGCGCTCGACGAATTCGCCGGCTTCAACCGCGCCAACCTTGCCAAGGACCGCGATGGCGATCTCGTGTTCATGGCCAAGAGCCCGTGGGACGTCAGCTATCAGGTCGAGAAGAACCCAGAGCTGACCTTCTCGGCCACGAAGGAACGGTAGTCTTGCAGGCGGGGCGGGTTCGCGGCATGGCAATTCCCATGCACACCGCCGGCCCGACCTCGCAAAGCTTCATCTCGCAGCGCCTCAAGCTCAATTACCTCGACTGGGGCGGCAGGGGTAAGCCGCCGCTGGTGCTGGTGCATGGCGGGCGCGATCATGCACGCAGCTGGGACTGGACCGCCGAGGCGCTGCGCGAGGATTATCATGTCATCGCGATGGATCACCGCGGGCATGGCGATAGCGACTGGGTCTCGGACGGGGTCTATTCCGCGGGCGACATGGTCTATGATCTGGCGCAGCTGATCCACCAATTGGGCGTCGGTCCGGTGCGGATGGTGGCGCATTCGATGGGCGGGAACGTGGCGCTGCGCTATGCCGGGGCTTTCCCCGACATGGTGACCAGGCTGGTGGCGATCGAGGGCCTCGGCCCCTCGCCCGAATGGCGCGAAAAGCAGCGTGCCGTTCCCTATCCCGAACGCCTCGCCGAATGGATCGAGAAGAAGCGCAAGGCCGCCGGGCGCACCCCGCGCAAGTACGAGAGCATCGAGGCGGCCTTTGCGCGCATGATCGAGGAGAACGCCTACCTCACCGAGGAGCAGGCGCGCCACCTGACGGTCCACGGGGTCAACCGCAACGAGGACGGCACCTACAGCTGGAAGTTCGATCCGCACCTCAATGTCTGGCCGGTCGAGGACATCGGCGACGAGTTCGTCGAGCAATTGTGGGGTGCGATCAGCTGCCCCACGCTGCTGCTCTATGGCGCCGACAGCTGGGCCTCGAACCCGGAGAAGGACGGGCGCATTGCCCACTTCAGGACCGCGCGCGTGATCGAGTTCGAAAAGGCCGGCCACTGGCTCCACCACGACCAGTTCGACCGCTTCATCGCCACCTTGCGCGATTTCCTGTAAACCGGAGGGGCGGCGATGGCGGAGTTCTTCGATGCCCTGAACGAAAAGCACATCGCGATGATCACCGCCCAGCCGGTGTTCTTCGTGGCGA
>CAZQOO010000309.1:0-1630 GCA_964594845.1 uncultured Porphyrobacter sp.
CAGCTCAGCGATCTGCCGCTCCAGCCCCGCAAGCTCGGCCACGCCCTTGGCAGGCGCGGGAGCTGCGAAGTCGAAGGGCAGCTGGTTGGGATGAGGCTTAGCCTTCGGCATGGCCCTCCCCGCGGAATGGAAAGTGGACGTGATCGGGAAACTGGAATGCCCGCTGGGCCTTGCTGGGGCCAAACTGGGCACCGTGCCGGGCGAGGTAGGCGCGGACTTCCTGCCCCCACATCTTTCGGCCCCAGACCGTCCCCTGATGCGCTTCCCAGCCCTTGCCCCACAATGCCTTGCGACGCTGTTCGAGCGTGGCGTCGGTGGGCAGGTCCTTAACCAGCTCGGCGATGCGCTGCTGCGCGCGCTCTCTCCAGACGCTCATGCCGCACCGCCATCATCGAACAGCGGGTCGCACGCCCGATCGAGCGCGCCGCGGCCGTAATCGCGCGGCAGGATGGTGACGACACGGTTCTTCTGCAGCACCACCCGCTGCCCGCCAGCAAGGCGTACAAACCGCGCGCCAAAGTCTATCGCGATGCGCACCGCCGGACAGTCGAGCGCCTGCCAGATCGCGGCGGCCGGCACGTCGGCCACCCGTTCGCGGTAACGCTGAATCGCGTTCCGGGTGAGGTAGAGCTCAGACATGGGTGTCCCCAAGCTCGTCGATATTGCCGTGACGAACCTCGAAGGTCAGCGCGACGATTTCTGGATTGTCTTCCCAGCGCTTGCCCGGGTCGGTGTGAAGCGAGTTCCAGAGCCAAGAGAATGCAGCGACGGGAGAAAGAAAGCTGCCTTGGTGTAGGGGTCTGGGGAGCATCCACCAATCCGGCTCGATGACGCCGGTTTTGTGGATCAAGCCCTCCGCGATCGCATCCTCACGGCTGATGTCTTGCAAGCGTTGCACCCGAACGTCTGTGACGAGCAGTGTCAGACGCGAGGCCCAGCGCGGCATGTGAATCGAGGGATGCATCTTGCGAAGCTCGCTCACGGAGTCAGTCGCGGGGTAGCGCACACCGTAAGGCGGCGCTTTCGCCCAGGTCTCGCGCACCCACAGACGGTCACCCTGCTCGGAAAGGCGCAGCGGGCTGTCGGCGAGGCGGCGGGTCTGGGTCTTAAGCCCCCAGACCAGTGCCCGGACCATCGGCGCGCTGAAAATGATGCCCCGATCAGCCATCGTTCAGTTCCTCATCATCCAGCGGGCGTCGAAGTCGTCGAAGGTCGGCGCGGGTTGCTCCTCCGGCCGCAGGCTGAGCGGCGGCAGGGCCGAGCGCAGGCCGCGGCGGGCCGTGCGCGCACGGTGCCGCTCGCGCTCCGCCACCGCCTTCATGCGGGCCTCGGCCTCGATCGGCGTGATGCCGAGCTCGAGCGCCAACTCCATCACCTTGCGGTGGTGGCGGTAGTATTCGGCATGGCTGGCAAAGCGCGGCATCACGCGTCCCCTTCCTGGCTGTCGACGTCGAAGAGCATCACCTTGCGAACCAGCAGCCCGAAGCTGCCGACCGCGCAGCCCATCCCGCGATCCTTGCCGATCCAGCCGACCAGCCCCATCGCGCGCAGCACCGGCGTGTGCTCGCAGTCGGCCACCCGCCACGCGCCGGCGTAGGGCTGCTTGCTGCTGATCCATGCCTGCTTGAGC
>CAZQOO010000310.1:0-1619 GCA_964594845.1 uncultured Porphyrobacter sp.
TTGATCGAGGCCATGTCCTTGATCGTGTCGGCGGCCTCGGTGGCGACGACGGTGTCGCCCTCGCGGAAGGCGAGGCCCTTGATCGCGCGGGCCTCGGCAGGAAAGCGGCCTTCCTTGATGGCCGTGAACAGTTCGACCGCGATTTCCTCGCCCTCGCCGCGCACGATCACGTCGATATGCGGAGCCTCGGCCAGCACCTGCGGATACATGAAGGTCACATGGATGCCGCCGAGGACGCGCACCGCCTTGGGCACGGTGAGCGCGGCGACTTCGAGCACGCGCTCGGCGGCGTAGATCGACGGGGTGATCGCGGTGGTGCCGACCACATCGGGCTGGAGCGCAGCCATGCGTTCGGCCAGCTGCTCGTCCGAAAGGCCCTCGGTCATCGCGTCGATGAAGGTGATGTCGTCGAATCCGGCGCGCTTGAGCGGGCCCGTCAGATAGGCGACCCATGCGGGGGGCCAGGTCCCGGCAATCTCGGCCCCGCCGGAACGGTAATTGGGATGAACGAACAGAATGCGCATGGGCCGACTCCCCCCTCTTGGATGACCCAAGGTGGGGGAGCGGGCAAAATCACGCCTTGCGCTGGATCAAAACAAAGCCCCTTCCCTTGGGGGAAGGGGAGCTATTGGCCCTTCGCCGCGTGTTCCGCCCGCGCAATCTCGTGCAGCCAGTCGGCGTGGCGCGGGGCCTTCTTGGTCTGCGACCACTCCTCCAGCATCACCGGGGCGACGCGGGCGAGTTCGGCGTATTGCTCGGCCGTGCCGATATCGGCGGCGAGTTCCACGCGGTGGCCATTGGGATCGAAGAAGTAGATCGACTTGAAGATGCCGTGATGCGTCGGCCCGAGCACGTCGATCCCCTGCCCCTCGATATGCGCCTTGGCGGCGAGCAGCGCTTCTTCCGAGGGCACCTTCAGCGCCAGATGCTGCACCCATGCCGGGGTGTTCGGGTCCTTGCCCATCTCGGGCTGGTTCGGCAGTTCGAAGAAGGCGAGGATATTGCCATTCCCCGCATCGAGGAAGATGTGCATGTAGGGATCATATTCGCCCGTGGAGGGCACGTGATCCTCGGCAAAGGCGGTGGTGTAGGTCATGCCGAGCACGCGGGCATACCATTCCACGGTCTCCTTCGCGTCCTTGC
This sequence comes from uncultured Porphyrobacter sp., assembly GCA_964594845.1. GTDB lineage: Bacteria > Pseudomonadota > Alphaproteobacteria > Sphingomonadales > Sphingomonadaceae > Erythrobacter. The sequence goes on from CAZQOO010000310.1 coordinate 1,144, forward strand.
AGCGGTAGGCGGCGTGGTGGATGCCGGCGAGATTGACGGGGTGGGTAGCCATAGCAAACTCCGTTCGGGCTGAGCTAGTCGAAGCCCCGCATTTTCTTCGGTCCCGCCGGTCCAAAAAAGGACGGCCCTTCGACAAGCTCAGGGCGAACGGGTGTGGGGAGAATTACTCCGCCGGTTCCTCGACAGTGAGCACCCCGCGGATGATCTGGTCGCGCTCCATGCTTTCGAACAGGGCCTTGAAGTTGCCCTCGCCGAAGCCTTCGTCGCCCTTGCGCTGGATGAATTCGAAGAACACCGGCCCGACCTGCGCCTGCGCGAAGATCTGGAGCAGCAGGCGGGGGCTGCCGCCTTCCGTCGTGCCATCGAGCAGGATGCCGCGCATCTTGAGCGCGTCGACATCCTCGCCGTGGCCGGGCAGGCGTTCGGCCAGCATCTCGTAATAGGTCGCAGGCGGCGCGGTCATGAAGGGCACGCCG
>CAZQOO010000311.1:0-1611 GCA_964594845.1 uncultured Porphyrobacter sp.
GAAGGACAGCGATGCGTCGGCAGGGCCGATGGTGTGCGCGGCAATGCGCTGCCAGAGGGCGTCGTCGTCAGGCGGGCTCACGCCCTCAGTCTTCGGCGAAGGCCCCGGCGATGACAAGCCGGTGTTCGTCCCACTCCAGCACCGCAGCAGGGATCATCGGCACCATGAAGGTCTTCGGGCCCTTTTCGGGGACGGGATCGCGGGTGATCTCGACGATGTCGGTTGCGCCGAAGTTCTCGATGGCAGCGACAGTGCCGACGGCCTGACCCGCGTCGGTGACGACCGGCAGGCCGAGCAGGTCGGCATGGTAATATTCGCCCTCGGCCAGCGGCGGCAGGGCCTCGCGGGGCACGCAGAGCACGGTGCCGCGCAGTCTTTCGGCGTCGGCGCGGGACGTGCTCTGGGCAAGGCGGGCAATCGCCCCGCCCTTCCCGTCCTCGCGGATCTTCACGAGGGTGAGCGCGCCGTCATTAAAGCTTTTCTGCCTCGCGAGCGTGGCTATCCCCTCGCCGAACAGCTTCAGACGCACCTCGCCCGCCACCCCGTGCGCGCCGGCAATGGCGGCAAGGGTAACGGGCTTGGTCATGCAGGCTTAGCCTTCGGCCTGTTCTTCGGCAGCCGGAGCTTCCTCGGCGGCAGCTTCCTCGGCGGCAGCTTCTTCAGCCGGGGCTTCTTCGGCAGCCGGGGCAGCAGCGGCGGCCTTGGCTTCTTCCTCAGCGGCGCGCGCGGCCTCTTCGGCCTCGGCAATCTTGGCGGCACGCTCTTCGGCGCGCTCCTTGGCCTTCTCGCCCGGCTCACCCTTCTTCGGGTTGTTGCGGGCCGCACGCTCCTTGATGCCGGCAGCGTCGAGGAAGCGGGCCACACGGTCGGTCGGCTGGGCGCCGACGCCGAGCCAGTAGCGGGCACGGTCTTCGTTGAGCTTCACGCGCTCGGGGCTGTCCTTGGCGAGCACCGGATTGTAGGTTCCGATCTGCTCAAGATACTTGCCGTCGCGCGGGCTGCGGCTGTTGGCGACGACGATGCGGTAATAGGGACGCTTCTTGGCACCGCCGCGCGAGAGCCGGATGGAAATCGACATGAGAACTTACCTTTCAATTGGAATTGATGTGAAATATTGAATTGAAACAATTGATCTGGAACTATTTCTTGCCGGGAGGTCCGCCGAGACCGGGCAGTCCGCCGATCCCGCCGCCAAGGCCCGGAAGGCCGCCGCCGCCGCCCATTCCGCCCATCGGACCGCCGGGACCGCCCATGCCGCCGCCGCCGAACATCGCGGCGAGGCCCTTGAGCCCGCCCATCTTCTTGATCTGCTTCATGGCGCGGGCCATTTCCTGATGCATCTTCAACAGCTTGTTGACGGTCTGCACATCGGTGCCGCTGCCCGCCGCAACGCGCTTCTTGCGCTTGGCGTTCATCAGATCGGGGTTGGCGCGCTCCTTGGCGGTCATCGAGGAGATGATCGCCTCCATATGGATCAGCACCTTGTCGTCCATGCCGCTGGCCTGCATCGCGGCCTTGGCCGTCTTCATGCCCGGCATCATGCCCGCCAGCATCCCCAGCCCGCCCATGTTGCGCATCTGGCGCAGCTGCATGGCGAGATCGTTGAGGTCG
>CAZQOO010000312.1:0-1585 GCA_964594845.1 uncultured Porphyrobacter sp.
AGCGCGACTGCTCGCTCCAGCGCCGCCACCAGAAGGTGATCGAGGAAGCCCCCGCCCCCGGCATGGACGCGGCCACCCGCGAAGCAATCTGCGCCGCCGCCGTGCGCGCGGCCAAAGCAGTCGATTACGAAGGCGCAGGCACGATCGAATTCATCGCCGACGCCTCAGAGGGCCTGCGCGCCGACCGCATCTTCTTCATGGAGATGAACACCCGGCTTCAGGTCGAACACCCCGTCACCGAGGAGATCACCGGGGTCGATCTGGTGGAGTGGCAATTGCGCGTGGCGAGCGGGGAGCCGCTGCCCAAGCGGCAGGACGAGCTGTCGATCAACGGCCACGCGATTGAAGCGCGGCTCTATGCGGAAGACCCGGCAGCCGGATTCCTGCCCAGCACGGGCAAGCTGACCTATTTCCACCTGCCAAGCTCAACCCGGACCCGGACAGTCCGCGCGGAAACCGGGGTCGAAAAGCACGACGAGATTTCCCCCTTCTACGACCCCATGATTGCCAAAATCATCGTCCATGCCGAGGATCGGGATGCGGCTGCAAAAAGCCTCGCGATGGCTTGCTCCACGGTTACCTGCTGGCCGGTGCGGAACAATGCCCGCTTTCTGATCGCGTGCCTGGAGAACAAGGCCTTTCGCGCTGCCGATCTCGACACGGGTCTGATTGAACGCAACCTCGCAGAGCTGGTTAGGCCCCATGAGCCGAGTGAAAACGCGCTGCAAAACGTGGCCGAACTGGCGTTTGACGCCGCGCGAGGGGTTTCGCGGGAGACCATCTACGCGTCGGACGTTGGCCGCAGCAAAACGGCATGGACGGCGCAGATCGGCACCCGCCTCAATGCCGATCCGGTTCCTCCTACCTATGCCTTGACCGATGGCCGCAACACCTACGCGGTCGCCTACGACCCCGATTTTGCCGGAGCTTCCCGCTGGACGGAGCGTGTCGATCACGGCTGGCTGGTCGATGACCTCGGCGCAACGTTCATCCTGAACGTCGCTCGGTATGACGGCACCGGCCAAGCCTCCGCCGCCGATGGCGCGATCATTGCGCCGATGCCGGGCAAGGTCATCGCGGTCGATGTCAGCGAAGGCCAGGCCGTCACCGCCGGGCAGCGGCTCTTGGTGCTCGAGGCGATGAAGATGGAACACGCCCTCACCGCGCCCTTCGATGGCAGGGTCGAGGGGCTTGGCGTGAGCGCGGGGTCGCAGGTGCAGGTCGAGGCGGTGCTGTGCCGGGTGGTGCCTGCGGCACAAGAATAACCCGTCACCCCAGCGCAAGCTGGGGCCTAGGGCGGCGCGCGCTGCACCAAGAGGCCCTAGGTCCCAGCTTTCGCTGGGATGACGAATGCGGCCACCCTCTTTTCGTCATTGCGAGGAGCGCAGCGACGCGGCAATCCAGAGCCGCTGCGCGCGTCCGCTCTGGATTGCTTCGCTGTGCTCGCAATGACGAGGGACGGATGGGCTGGGAAAGAGAACTCGAAGAACTGCGCCGCCGCGAGGCGCTGGCCGAGCAGATGGGCGGCGCGGACAAGGTGGCGCGCCAGCATGGGCGCGGGAAGATGGACGCCCGCGCGCGGCTC
>CAZQOO010000313.1:0-1572 GCA_964594845.1 uncultured Porphyrobacter sp.
GCGAGGCCGATATCAACATCGGCGGCAGCGGCACCGTCGAATTCGGCAAGTTCGAAGGCCAGACCCTCGGGATCAATATCGGCGGCAGCGGCAAGGTGACCGGCGCCGGCACCGCCAAGGAACTCGAAATCCTCATCGGCGGCAGCGGCGATGTGGAGATGCCGGGGCTCAAGGCCGATCAAGCCGACGTGACCATCGGGGGCCGCGGCGACGTAAGTTTCGCCTCGGACGGCACGGTCGAAGCCAATATCGGCGGCGCGGGCGATGTGCGCGTGGCAGGCAGTGCCAAGTGCACGATCAACGCTATGGGCTCGGGCACGCTGACCTGCACCCCGACCGGCAGCGCCGCGACCGGCACCACCGCCGAACTCCCGGCCCCTGCGGCCAAACCCGCAGAATAGATTTGCCATATCGCAAGGACCGCGCGAGATAATCCCGTCATGCGCGCTCCCCAGCTTGTGGCCCTCGGCCTAGCCTCGCTTGCCCTGCAGGGCTGTCTTGCCCGTGCGGCGGTGGATGTCGTCACTCTGCCGGTGCGGGCCGTCAGCGCCGGGGTCGATGCCGCGACGACAAGCCAGTCCGAGGCCGACGAGAAGCGCGGGCGGGAAATCCGCAAGCGCGAAGAGCGGCTCGGGCAGTTGGAGCGCGATTACGACAAGGCGATGGAACGCTGCGGCGACGGTGACGACGAGGCCTGCGACAAGGCCCAGGCGATCCGCGCCGAACAACGCGCGCTGATGCAGAGCGTGCCGGTGGAGCCTGAAGACTAGGCCGCCGCCCGCCGCAGCCGGTCGTTGATCGCGCGGCCCACCCCTTCCTCGGGCACCGGTGCGACCGCTATGCGCGGCTGTGCGGCGCGGGCGGCCTCGTGCAGACAGGCATAGAGCCGCGCGGCGGCCTGATTGACATCACCACTGGCTGACAGCGTGCAGTCACCCGCCACCGCACCGAAGCCGATCAGGAACTCGTCCGCTTCGGCCTCATGCGCATTCAGCCGCACCGGCTTGCCCGGCGCATAGTGGCTGGCGAGCTGGCCCGGCGCCTCGATGCTCCCACCCACACCCTGCACGCCCACTGCCAGCGGCCCGGGGCGCAATTCCTCCAAGCTCCCGTCGGCGCGCACTGCGACAATGGTCGATTCCACCCCTGCCGTGGTCGCCCCCCCATCGAGCACCAGGTCGATCCGCCCATCGAGCGAGGCAAGCACGTGGTCGGCACAGGTCGGGCTGATGAAGCCCGAGCGGTTGGCGGAAGGCGCGGCGAGAGGGAAGTCGGCCGTCTCCAGCAGGGCGCGCATCGCCGGATGGGCCGGGGCACGCAGGGCCACCGTCGGAAGGCCCGCAGTCACCGCTTCAGCCAGCCCGGCATCGGCCCGGCGCGGCAGCACCAGCGTCAGCGGGCCGGGCCAATGGGCCTGCGCCAGTGCGCGGGCCTCGGGTGAGAATTCGGCATAGCGGTCCGCCTGCGCCACATCGCGCACATGGACGATCAGCGGGTTGAAGTCCGGGCGGCCCTTGGCGGCGTAGATCTTCGCCACGGCTTCGGCGCTGTCGGCCCGCGCGGCAAGGCCAT
>CAZQOO010000314.1:0-881 GCA_964594845.1 uncultured Porphyrobacter sp.
CATATGTTTGAGGGTCTAGCGCGCCCGATTGCCCCATGCGAGCGGAAATGCGCTTGGAATTCCGCCTCTCCCTCGCCTATCGCAGCGCCACAAACCGGAGAGAACCACGATGACCGACGCGCCTTTTATCCGCCCCGACATGAAGGCCTTCCTCGACATGATGGCGCAGGTGAACGGGCCGAAGATGGTCGACATGACGCTCGAAGAGGCGCGCGATTCCTATGTGAAGATGCATGGCATCGCCGACCGTCCGGCGCGCGCCTTGCCGGTGATCCGCGACCTCGTCTGCCCTGGCCCGAATGGTGACATTCCGCTGCGGCTCTACGATGCGCGCGAAAGCCGCTCCGAGCCCACCCCCATCATCACCTTCTACCACGGCGGCGGCTTCGTGATTGGCGATCTCGACACGCACCATGCGCTCTGCACCGAGATTGCCGCGCTGATGGATATGCCGCTGGTCGCAGTGCATTACGCCCGCGCGCCCGAAGCCCCCTTCCCCGCCGCGATCCTCGATTGCGAGGCGGCGACGCGCTGGGTCGCCTCCAGCCCCGCCGAACTGGGCCGCACCGCCAGCGGCATCATCACCATCGGCGATTCGGCGGGCGGCAATGCCACCGTGGTCGTCGGGCAATTGCTGGGCGCGAACCCCGCCGCTGTCCCCGTGGTGCTGCAAGTGCCAATCTTCCCGCTGGTGGCGGACGCGGTTGGCTCCGAGAGCATGGCGGCCTTCTCGGAAGGCTTCCTCCTCACCGCCGACACCATGGGCTTCTTCGATGCGGCCTATGGCGCCGACCGCAGCGACCCGCGCGGCTTCCCGATCCTTGGCGATCACTCCGAGGCACCCCCCACCATCGTCGTCACCGCCAGCCTCGATCCGATCC
>CAZQOO010000314.1:891-1551 GCA_964594845.1 uncultured Porphyrobacter sp.
ATCCGCGATTCGGGCCGCGCCTATGCCAAGGCGCTGGTCGATGCCGGGCGCGACTGCGTGTTCCTCGAAATGCGGGGGGTGACGCACAGCTTCACCAACTTGCGCCAGATGGTGCCGAGCACCCAACGCGATCTCGAACGCGTGATCGCGGCGATGCAGTTCATGCTGGCGAACCCCGCATGATCGATCCCGAAACCCTCCCCTATCGCCCCTGTGCGGGCTTCATGCTGGTGAACCGCTTGGGGCAAGTCTTCGTCGGTCAGCGGATCGACCCCTCGGCCCACGGCTTCTGGCAGATGCCGCAGGGCGGGATCGACAAGGGCGAGGATGTGCGCGAAGCGGCCTTGCGCGAATTGCAGGAGGAAGTGGGCGTCGCGGCGCACCTGGTGGAGGTGATCGCGCAGTCCGCCCAGCCCTATCTCTACGATCTGCCGCCCGAGCTGCTGGGCAAGGTGTGGAAGGGCAGGTATCGCGGGCAGGAACAGCACTGGTTCCTTGGGCGCTTTCTGGGAGAGGACGCGGATATCGACCTCGAAGCCCACGATCCGCCCGAATTCAACGCGTGGAAATGGGTCGCGCCCGAGCTGCTGCCCGAGCTGATCGTGCCGTTCAAACGCGATGTCTACGAGGCGCTGGTGGCGGAGTTCCGCGACCTGATCT
>CAZQOO010000315.1:0-1532 GCA_964594845.1 uncultured Porphyrobacter sp.
GCGACCGGCGCGGGTTCGAGGATGCGGTTAGCGGCCTCGTCCGCCCCGAACGCTGGCACCGGCTATGGGATGGCGCGCTCGCGCTTGTCGCGGCGGAAATGCGCGCGGTGTGAGGCCGCTTGCGGGCGAGCGCCGAGGTCTCTACCGCTCGCCGCCATGACCACCACCCGCTTTGCTCCTTCGCCCACCGGCCGCTTGCATGTCGGCAATATCCGCACCGCGCTGCATAACTGGATGCTGGCGCGGAAGGAGGGGGGCACCTTCATCCTGCGGATCGACGACACCGATGCCGAGCGCAGCCGCGAAGACCATGTCGACGCCATTCGCGCCGACCTGGCGTGGCTCGGGCTCGATTACGATCGCGAGGAGCGCCAGTCCGCCCGTCTCGAACGTTACGAGGCCGCCTTTGCCGTGCTGCACGCAGCGGGGCGCATCTACCCCTGCTACGAAAGCGCGCAGGAGCTTGAGGTCAAACGCAAGATCGCGCTCGGGCGCGGCTTGCCCCCGATCTACGACCGCGCGGCGCTCAAGCTGACCGATGCCGAGCGCGCAGCCAAGGAAGCGGAAGGCATCGCTCCGCACTGGCGTTTCCTCCTCGACCACGCCGAGCCGATAACGTGGGACGACGGCATCCGCGGCACCCAGAAATTCGATCCCGCGCAGCTCTCCGACCCCGTCATCCGCCGCGCCGATGGCTCGTGGCTTTACATGATGCCGAGCGCTGTCGACGATATCGACATGGGTGTTACGCAGGTGCTGCGCGGCGAGGATCATGTTTCCAACACCGCGGTTCAGATTCAGATATTTACCGCACTTTTTGCTGCGGGCTTTGCTGCACCCGAGTATGCAGCAAAATCTCTGCCCGCCTTCGCGCATGAAGCGCTGCTGGTGGGCAAGGAGGGCAAGCTGTCGAAGCGGCTGGGCTCGCTGGGGTGCGATGCCTTCCGCGAACAGGGGATCGAGCCGGAAGCCATCATAGCGCTGCTGGCCCGGCTGGGAACCTCGCAGCCGATCGAGCCGGTTGCCGATCGCAGTGTGCTGATGGCGAGTTTCGATCTTGCGACCTTCGGACGGGCGCCGGCCAGGTTCGCCGAGGAGGATCTCGAACGCCTCAATGCTGCCATCGTCCATCAGCTGCCGTTCGCTGCGGTGCAAAGCCGGCTGCCGCAAGGGATGGACGAAGCCGGCTGGCACGCAATCCGCCCCAACCTTGCCCATGTCGAGGAGGCGTGCGACTGGTGGCGGCTGGTCACCGGTCCGATCACCCCGCCCGCGTTCTCGGACGAAGACCGCGCGTTTCTCGCGGAGGCTGCCCTTGCACTGGTATGGGGCGATGATCCATGGGGCGCGCTCACGAGCGCGCTCAAGCAAACCACCGGACGCAAGGGCCGTGCCCTGTTCCTGCCGCTGCGCCAGGCCTTGACCGGCATGGACCACGGCCCGGACATGGTCGAACTGCTGCCGCTGATCGGCGAACGCGAAGCCCGAGCCCGCCTCCAGGTCGCAGCGGGCGCCTAGGCGGCGGGACAAGC
>CAZQOO010000316.1:0-654 GCA_964594845.1 uncultured Porphyrobacter sp.
CTTCCTTGAGCATCTCCGCCTGTTTTGGCGTGAGCATGCCGAGCGTCATGCAGGTTTCGAGACCCATCGCGCGCACACCCTTCACGATCTCGACGATCGCGGGCATGTCGCGGTCCTTGGGATTGCGCCACGCCGCGCCCATGCAGAACCGCTGGCTGCCCGCATCCTTGGCCTGCGCCGCGCGCTGGAGCACGGCCTGCACGTCCATCAGCTTAGTCGCTTCGACGCCGCTGTCGGCATGGACCGACTGCGAGCAATAGCCGCAATCCTCCGGGCACCCGCCGGTCTTGATGGAGAGCAGGGTGCACAGCTGCACCTGCGTGGGCGGGTGATATTCGCGGTGAACGCTGGCGGCCTGGATCAGCAGCTCGGTGATGGGCTGGTCGAAGAGGGCCGCGATTTCGTCGCGGGTCCAGTCGGTGCGGGGGTGAGTCATTCGGTGCTTTCTGCTTTCAAGGGTCCGTTCTGCGGACTTTCTAGGCTCTCGTCTCGATAGCCGGGGCATTGGCAGTCCAAGCAGGTACAAAACATCTCCGGCTCCGTCCCGCCGTGATGATAGCCAATCGGATGGCCGCAATTCAGACAGTCACCGGGCATTTGAGAGCATCTTGTTCCTCACGATGCCTCAATAACCGTTCGGGCTGAGCTTGTCGA
>CAZQOO010000316.1:664-1502 GCA_964594845.1 uncultured Porphyrobacter sp.
GGGCGAACGGAGTTGGGGAAACCCTACTCCGCCGCCTCGTCCAGCCCCTCGCCCAGCGGCGGCATATTGTGGCCGAGCAGCACCAGAATATCCGCCGCGCATTCCACCACATTGCTCCCGGGGCCGTAGATGCCCTGCACCCCCGCCTCGCGCAGGAAGTCGTAGTCCTGCGGGGGGATGACCCCGCCAGCGGTGACCTTGATGTCGCCGCGCCCCGCTTCGCGCAGCAAGCGGATCAGTTCGGGGATCAGGGTCTTGTGACCTGCCGCAAGGCTGGACGCGCCGACCACGTCGACATCGTGTTCGAGCGCCATCGCGGCGCTTTCCTGCGGGGTCTGGAACAGCGGCCCGGAGATCACTTCAAAGCCCATGTCGCCAAAGGCGCTGGCGATCACGTTGGCGCCACGGTCGTGGCCGTCCTGGCCCATCTTGGCGATCATGATGCGGGGCTTGCGGCCCAGACGGCGGCCCACGGCTTCGACCCCGTCGGTGACCTGCGCCCAGCGGCGGTCGAATTCATAGGCGCTCTTGTAAACGCCCGTGACCGGCGCGGGGGTGGCATCGTGGCGGCCGAAGACCTCTTCCATCGCCGAGGAAATCTCGCCCAGCGTCGCATCGTGGCGCGCGGCTTCGACCGCGAGCGCCAGCAGGTTCGCGCCCGTCGAGCAACCCTCGGTCAGCGCCGCCAGCGCCGCCCGGCAGGCGGCCTCGTCGCGGCCTTCGCGCACCTTGGCGAGGCGGGCGATCTGGCCTGCGCGCACCTTCTGGTTGTCGACCTCGAGCGTCTCGAGCGCGTCCTCTTGCTCCTTGCGGTACTTGTTGACCCCGACGATCACCT